>DASRUA010000328.1:0-2280 GCA_035655615.1 Dermatophilaceae bacterium | reverse complement strand
CAGCATCAGTCCGACCTGGACGTGGCGACCTCGCTTGCGCAGGCTGCGGATCGAGTTCTGGCATGTTTCGATGCTGCCGAGTGCGTCGATGGATACCTGAGCACCGCCGCCCGTGAGGTCACGTACGGCATTCACGACGTGCTCGTGCCCGGGGTCGAGCGTGGCGGTTGCCCCCAGAGCCCGGGCCAGTTCCAGCGCAGTCGCTGAGATGTCGACGGCGATGATCTGTGCGCCGCGGGCTGCGGCGATCATCACGGCGGACAGTCCGACGCCGCCGCAGCCGTGAACGACCACCCAGTCGCCGCTTTGGACCCGGCCATGGTGGACCACAGCTCGGTAGGCGGTGGCGAAACGGCAGCCAAGACTGGCCGCGGTCTCGAAGGCCATGTCGTCCGGCACCCGAACGAGGTTGACCTGCGCATGATCGATGGCCACAAGTTCCGCGAACGATCCCCAGTGGGTGAACCCGGGTTGGAACTGTCTGTCGCACACCTGGTGTTCGCCCCGTCGGCAGGTCTCGCACTGGCCGCACGCGCAGACGAACGGCACCGTGACCCGGTCACCGAGGTGCCACCCCTGTACCCGCGACCCGACCTCGGCGATCACGCCGGCGAATTCATGGCCAGGGACGTGTGGGAGTCGGATATCCGGATCGTGCCCCATCCACCCGTGCCAGTCACTTCGGCACAGACCAGTGGCTGCCACTTCAATGACAACGCCGGTTTCCGGACAAGCGGGGTCATCTACGGTGACTACTTCGGGCAGTTGTTGGAAAGCCTCGTAAAGCACTGCACGCATTGCAGATCTCCTCGTCAGATGTGCCGTGGCGTCACGGACGTTCCAATGACGGACAACCTCCTCGGCCGGATGATGACGAAACCCGCCGGGTCATCGCTGTGAACTCCGAGTATGTGGTGGCCAGGGGCGGGGTCGAACCGCCGAGCCTTCAATTCTGAGGAGAAAGTCAAGCCTCCGTGTCCGTAGCCCGATCCCCTGCGGACGCCGGGAAGTCCCGCCCCGCGTCGTCCGAATGCATCTGAGTGTCGCTGAGCGGGTGGGTGTCGAGGTCGGATGGAGCGCTATGGTTCAGCGTGCCCTCGGAGTCAAACCAGCGTTCAGGGCCAGTCGGTGCGCAGGCTCGCGACGACGTGAACCGGATCGCAGCGTATCTTGCGCGGCGAGACGTCGCGTCACTTTCGCCGGCTGTCGTGCCGCACGCCGACGTGCTCGTGCTGTGTGGCAGCGCAGTGCTGGCAGCTATCGACATCGCAGCAACAGCCTTCCAAGACGGCCTGGCTGATCGCCTCCTCGTTTCCGGGGGTGTCGGACACTCCACGCCGCACTTGAGGCAAGCCGTCCGTGAGGACCCGCGCTACGGTGACGTATCAACTGACGCGCGGCCGGAGTCCGCAATTATCGCCGAGATCTTACGCAGGCACCATGCGGTGCCCGATGCCGCCATCTTGATCGAGGCCGAGTCCACCAACTGCGGCGAGAACGCCGAGTTCTCGGTCAACCTTCTCAAGCTGACACCGCTGAAGTTGCGGTCCGTGATTCTGCTCCAGGACCCGACCATGCAGCGGCGAACACACGAGTGCTTCCGACGCTCCCTACGAGATGCTTCCGGCGTGCGCATCTCGAGCTACGCGCCCTTCGTCCCCACCGTTCCCGACCGCGACGCGCGGAACGTGAATGACGAGGATGGGCGCGCCGTCTGGTCGGTGAGACGCTTCACGGCCCTCGTCCTGGGCGAGATGTGCCGACTGCATGACGACGAGCATGGCTACGGCCCCAGGGGTGCCGACTTCATCGACCACGTTGATATTCCGAACGACGTTATGGACGCCTACCAGCGCCTGGCTGTGGCGCACCCCCACTCGTTCAGGGAGGCCTGGCGTCCCTGAGATCGCCTCTGGGACGGACGTCAACCCGAAGCCGCGATGGCTGTGCGCTTTGTCCGGTCTCGCATGGTGACGGTCATCGATCCCGCAACGGCAACGGCTCGTCACTATCGGCCTGCCTGCTTTAGGCCGTTCGGCTTTCCACGCGCGGCTTTCGTCCGGTCCCGTAAGAAGCAGCGGCTACGCCCTCTTGCTACGTTGCGGGCATGGTCCTCGAGCCCAAACCGGTGTTGGTCACTGACCCAACTCTCGTGGAGGTCCTTGACGAGCTGCGCGCGAGGGAGCCGCTCTTCCATCGCCGGGAGCTCGGGACGACTAGGTCCCACTTCGAGGCGATGACCACCGATGATTTTTGGGAGGTGGGTGCCTCTGGGCGTGC
>DASRUA010000327.1:0-4227 GCA_035655615.1 Dermatophilaceae bacterium | reverse complement strand
AAGCAGTTCATCGCCGGCCAGGTCGACTTCGCCGGATCCGACTCGGCACTGAGCGACAAGCCGAAAGCAGGCTCGACCAGTATCGAGCAGGCCGACGCCGACAAGGCCTGTGCCTCCCCCGCCTGGAACCTGCCCATGGTGACCGGGCCCATCGCCGTCGCCTACAACCTCGCAGGTGTCGACAAGCTGATCCTGACCCCCGCAGTGACCGCCAAGATCTTCAACGGTCTCATCACCACGTGGAACGACCCGGCGATCGCGGCCATCAACCCGGGCGTCAAGCTCCCGGCCCAGGCCGTCAAGGTCTTCTTCCGTTCCGACGAGTCAGGCACGACGGACAACTTCACCAAATACCTGAGTGCGGCCGCTCCCACCGACTGGACCGCCGCCCCCGGCAAGAAGTGGACCGGCAAGGGCGAGGGCAAGGAGAAGTCCGCCGGTGTCGCCAATGCCGTGAAGGCCACTCCAGGCGGCATCACCTACGCAGAGTGGTCCTACGCCAAGGACAACAAGCTCGGCATCGCCCAGATCGACAACGGCGCAGGCCCCGTCGAGCTGACCGGCCCCGCAGTCGGCAAGGCTGTCAGCGCGGCCAAGCAGGCCGGCGTCGGCAACAACATCAAGCTCAAGCTGGACTACGCCACCAAGGAGGCGGGCGCATACCCGATCCTGCTGGTGACCTACGAGATCGTCTGCTCCAAGGCCAAGGACCCGGCCAAGGCCAAGCTGGTCTCGACCTTCCTCAAGTCCTTTGCCGCAGCCGACATGCAGACCAAGCTGCAGGACATCGGCTACGCCCCGCTTCCGGCTGAGGTGCAGGCGCAGGTCAACACCGCCATCAACGCCCTATCCTGATCCTGCTACATCCTCATACCGCCGCAGACAGATTGAGCTAACTTGTCGAGCATCACCGGCGTCTCTTCCGTAGACGAGCTCCCCGGCCCAGATGGGCCCGGTCCATTCATGGACCGGGCCAGTACCGGTCGGGGCCAGCTCGGCGACCGCCTCTTCGGCGGCACGGCCAGAGGCGCCGGTTTGCTGGTCATCGCCATGGTGACCCTGATCGCCGTGTTTCTGCTTTCTCAGGCTCTGCCCGCCCTGGCCAAGGACAAGGTCAATTTCCTGACCTCAACTCAGTGGAATGTCGACGGCAGCCCGCTGCAGTTCGGCATCGCCAACCTGCTGTGGGTGACCGTCCTCTCCTCGGCCATCGCCATGCTGATCGCCGTCCCACTGGGCGTGGGCGTCGCCCTCTTCATCACGCAGTACGCACCACGGTGGCTCAGCCGGCCGGCAGCAAGCCTGGTCGACCTGCTCGCGGCCGTGCCCTCGATCGTGTACGGCCTCTGGGGACTACAGGTCCTGGGTGCCCACATGGACGGTATCCAGTCCGTCCTGATCAAGCTCTTCGGGTGGCTCCCCCTGTTCAAGGACGCCGGGGTCGGAGCAGCCAGCACGATTCTGACGGTGGCTGTCGTGCTCTCGATCATGGTGCTGCCCATCGTCACGGCGCTTTCCCGGGAAGTCTTCGCCCAAACCCCTGTTTCACATACCGACGCAGCCCTGGCCCTGGGGGCGACCCGCTGGGAGATGATTCGCACCGCGGTTCTGCCCTTCGGCAAGCCCGGGGTCATCAGTGCCTCGATGCTCGGCCTCGGTCGGGCGCTCGGTGAGACCGTCGCTGTCATGATCATCCTCTCGGCGCTGGCTGACGGCACTCCCTGGTCCTGGTCCATGTTCAACGGTGGCGAGACCTTCGCCTCCAAGATTGCCAACAACGCTGCCGAGTTCGACTCACCGAGCAAGGCCGGCGCGTTCATGGCTGCAGGGCTGGTGCTGTTCCTGCTCACGTTCGTGGTCAACGCGATCGCACGTGTCGTCATCGAGCGCAGGAAGGCCTTCGTCGAATGACGGCCACAGATATGACACCGGGCTCGAACCTGAGCCTGATGAGGCCACCCGGGTCCCCCACGGGGTTCGACCACAGGTCGGGCGCCCGAGCCTTACGCAACCAGCTGGCCCGCGTGGTGATGTGGACGGCGTTCGCCATCGCCATGGTTCCCCTGGTCTGGATCATGTGGAGCGTGGTCACCAAGGGCGGCCATATGCTGCTCGACAGCCACTGGTGGACCAACTCCCAGCGCGGGATCACGAACCGGGTCGTCGGCGGTGGCGCGGTGCACGCGATCGAGGGAACCATTATCGAGGCGATGGTCACAGCCCTGATGGCAGTGCCGGTCGCGGTCTTGACGGCCATCTACCTGGTGGAGTACGGGCGCGGGCGGCTCGCCAGGACGGTGAGCTTCATGGTCGACATCCTGACCGGTATCCCATCCATCGTCGCCGCGCTGTTCATCTATGCCGTCTGGGTGACCGTCTTCGGATTCCAGCGCGTGGCCTTCGCCGTGTGCCTGGCCCTGTTTCTGCTCATGATCCCGGTCGTCGTGCGTTCGACCGAGGAGATGCTCAAGCTCGTGCCGAATGAGCTACGCGAGGCTGCCTACGCACTCGGGGTGCCGAAGTGGAAGACGATCGTCCGAGTCGTCCTACCCACCGCATTCTCCGGCATCATCACCGGCATCCTGCTCGGCCTGGCCCGGGTCATGGGAGAGACGGCGCCGCTGCTGATCTTGGGGCCGTACACCAAGAGCATCGCGACCGACATCTTCGGCGGGCTCATGCCGACCCTGCCGACCATGATCAACCAGGACCGCACAGAAGTTCTGCAACCTGCCGTTGACCGCGTCTGGGGGGCTGCTGCAACACTGATCCTGCTGATCCTGCTGCTGAACATCGCCGGGCGCGTCATCTCCCGCCTCGGCGCTCCCAAGACCTGACCGGTCACCCGCAACCCCAGCTTTCTGCCCCAGACACGGAGGACGACCACACCACATGGCCAAGCGAATCGACGTCAAGGACCTCAACGTCTTCTATGGCGCCTTCAAGGCTGTCGAAGACGTCACGATGACGGTCGAGCCGCGCTCCGTGACGGCTTTCATCGGCCCCTCCGGTTGTGGCAAGTCGACGCTCCTGCGGACGATGAACCGGATGCACGAGGTCATTCCCGGCGGACGGGTCGAGGGGTCGGTTCACCTCGACGACGCCGACATCTATGGCGCGAACGTGGACCCCGTGGCCGTTCGGCGCACCGTCGGCATGGTCTTCCAGCGGCCGAACCCGTTCCCCACGATGACGATCGGGGACAACGTCTCGGCAGGGTTGCGGCTCAACGGCCTGAAGGACAGAAAGATCCTCGCCGAGAAAGTCGAGGCCTCGCTGCGCAGCGCGAACCTGTGGAACGAGGTCAAGGACCGGCTCAACAAGCCCGGTGCCGGCCTCTCCGGCGGTCAGCAGCAGAGGCTCTGCATCGCCCGGGCCATCGCCGTCGAGCCTCAGGTGTTGTTGATGGACGAGCCCTGCTCTGCGCTGGACCCCATCTCGACGCTGGCCATCGAGGACCTCATCGGGGAGCTCAAGAGCACCTACACGATCGTCATCGTCACCCACAACATGCAGCAGGCGGCCCGGGTCTCGGACCGGACCGCGTTCTTCAACCTGGCGGCGACGGGCAAGCCCGGGCGGTTGATCGAGATGGACGACACCCACAAGATGTTCAGCAACCCGACCCAGCGCACCACAGAGGACTACATCTCAGGCCGCTTCGGCTGACCCAGCCCCTCGCCGTGCTCCGGCCCAGCCCCCTTGCGTGTTACTGGAAGGGGATCGTCAGCGCATAGACCAGAGCTGCCACCAGACCGGCCCCGGGGAACGTCAGGACCCAGCCGGTGGCGATGTTCTTGGCCACGCCCCAGCGCACCGCGGAGAGCCGCTTGGTGGCGCCGACGCCCATGATCGTCGAGGTGATCGTGTGCGTGGTCGAGATCGGGGCGCCGAAGGTCAGGCCGGCGACATAGAGGATCGACGCAGCCGAGGCCTCTGCGCCAAACCCCTGGGGCGGGTCGAGGTGGATGATCTTGCGGCCGAGCGTCCGCATGATGCGCCAGCCACCGGAGTACGTCCCGGCGCTGATGACCAGAGCGGTTGAGATCTTGACCCAGTTGGGGATCGACGAGTCGTGCTGGTATCCGCCCACGGTGAGGGCCAGCACGATGATCCCCATGGTCTTGCCCGCGTCCTGGAGACCGTGGCCGAGGGCCATTGCGGCCGCCGAGAACGTCTGCGCGTAGCGAAACCCGCGCGAGGTACGCCCAGGATGCTGACCGCGGA
>DASRUA010000326.1:0-6786 GCA_035655615.1 Dermatophilaceae bacterium | reverse complement strand
GGCAGCACGTAGTAGCCGTGGATCCGTTGGCCGACCGGCACGTAGATCTCGAGCCGGTAGTGGAAGCTGAACAAAGTCAGAGTCCGGTCCCGTTGCCAGATCAGGGAGTCGAAGGGACTCAGCAGCGCCTCGGCATGCAGCTTTCGCGGGATGCGGGCGTCCTTGTGCAGGTATGCCGGCCGCTTCCACCCGTCGATGTTCACCCGGACGACGTCCCCGGATGCCACCAAGGTCTCCAGTGCCGGGCGGGCCTGCTCGGGCTTGAGGCGGAAGTAGTCCCGCAGACACTGCTCGGTGCCAACGCCGTGGGCCCTGGCTGCGATCAGCATGAGCTGACGGAACGCGTCGTGGTCGGACGGCCGCAGGCTGGGCAAGATCGACTGCACCGCAACGTTCTTGGGCAGGACACGCTCGAGCGCCGCATACCGTCGCTCAAACTGCGAAGTGCGCCCGGCGCTGCTGATCTGACCTGACCAGAACAGGTGCTCCAGGGCAGACTTGACCAGGGACCAGTTCCATCCCCATTCGCTCTTGTCCCGCGGCAGGTCGTGCTCCAGCGCCGTCTCGAGCTGGCGCGAGGTGATCGGGCCGCGCGCGACGACTTCCGCGAATACGGCCTGGACGAGCGCGGGGTGCTCGCGGGCGACCCGCTGCATACCGCCCCAGGAGTCGGACAGCGCGCGCTTCATCCGGAAGTTGAGCAGAGCCCACGTCTGCGGCGGGATCAGGCTCGCCTCATGGGCCCAGTACTCGACGAGGCGGCGCGGGGCGACGTCACGAGCACGGTCGACCAGCGTGGTGTCGTACGGGCCGAGGCGCGAGAAGAACGGCAGGTACTGGCTGCGGGTGACGACGTTGACGCTGTCGATCTGGATGACTCCCGTGCGGTCGATGACCCGCTGGACGTGACGCATGGTGGCCGCGCCCGGCGCGGGTCTGGGGTCGGCGAAACCCTGGGCTGCGATGGCGATGCGCCGGGCCTGGGCCTGAGTCAGCCGGGGGGTCTCGAGGGGCACGGCAGCACTCTACGGCGGGCGCGAAAAGGCTGCCGATTCTCTCGCTCACGCCTTGTAAGGCGACCCTTACCGATGCAAAATGGAGAGATCCCAGCAAGACCCTTTGAACTCACCTGGAGGTAGTCCGATGATAAGTGACGCACAGTTGACGCCGGTCCTGCCAGTCGTCGATGTAAACCGCGCGGCCGGCTTCTACCGCGATCGGCTCGGTCTGATGGATGCTGGGGACGACCCAGCGGGCAACCACCTGGTGCAGACAGGTTCGGGCACGCTGATCGCGCTGATGCCCGCCGAGGAAGGCGCGCAAAGCGCTCACACCGTGCTCACCTTCGAGGTGGAGGACATCACCAACGAGATCAGGGACCTTGAGGGTCGCGGCGTGGGTTTCTACGACTACGATCTGCCGGACCTCAAGACCACGGACCATGTGGCTGTCATGGGCGCCGAGAAGGCTGCCTGGTTCGCCGACAGCGAGGGCAACATCCTGTGCCTGCACGAGGTGATCGGCGACACGAGGTAGTCAGTCGGGCAGGTCGAGAATCTTCTCGCGGAAGGCATACATCGCCGCTTCCATGCGCGAGTGCAGCTGGAGCTTCTCCAGGATGTTGCGCACGTGGTTCTTGACCGTGTTCTCCGAGATGAAGAGCTCGCGCGCGATGTCCTTGTTGGCCATGCCCCGCGCCACCAGCTTGAGCACTTCAAGCTCGCGCTCGGTCAGCCGGGGAACAGGGGCCGTCGACCGTTCATCCTGTTTCTTGATCATGAGAGCGAACTCGGACAGGAGCTTCGAGGCCATGGACGGCGAGATCAGCGACTGCCCCGCGTAGACCGCCCGCAGGCCACTGGCTATCTCCTCACCGGGCACATCCTTGATGAGGTAGCCGTTCGCCCCGGCCCGGACGGCCTCATAGAGGTCGCCTTCCTCATCCGAGATGGTCAACATGATGATCTTGGTCGAGGGCGCGAGCTCCTTGATTGCCAGGCAGGCCTCGATGCCCGACGTTCGGGGCATCCGCACGTCCATCAGGACGACGTCCGGCAACAGCTCCTCGGTTCGGCGGATCGCTTCCACACCGTCACCAGCCTCGCCGACGATGGTGATGTCGGACTCCTGGCCGAGCACCAGCTCCAGACCTCGCCGGTAGAGGACGTGGTCATCTGCCACCAGCACTCTGATGGGGTCGCCGGACGCGCCGGATTCGTTCGACGGCTGCTCCCCTGCGTCACCATTTGTGGTCACTCCCACATCATGGCACGCAAAACGGACAAGGGCACCGTACGGAGTGCCCGTACGGTGCCCTTGTCACATCACGGCAATGTCAGGAGACGCGCGCCTCCTCCTCCGAGACGTCCAGATGGATCACGCCATAGGACCAGCCGCGTCGACGATAGACAACACTCGGCTGATTCGTGTCCTTGTCATAGAACAGGTAGAAGTCGTGTCCGACGAGCTCCATCTCGTAGAGCGCCTGATCCAGCCCCATGGGCGTGGTGGCGTGGATCTTCTCACGCACATGAATCGGCGAATCTCCATCCGCGCCGAGAAGGTCCCCGTTATCCAGGCCCGCTCCAGCGGCGCCGGCCAACTGGCCGCTGAGGCCCAGCGGATGCTCGGCAAGCCGTGAGGTGGCCTGCGACACGGACTCGGGGACTCGGCGCCCACGATGCACTCGACGTCGGTCGTGGTCACGCCTGAGGCGCTCCAGCAGCTTGTCCATGGCAATGTCCAGGGCGCCGTACTTGTCGTCGGCTATGGCCTCGGCTCGCACCACGGGTCCCTTGACATGGCAAGTGATCTCGACTCGGTCGCATGCTTTGGACTGGCGTTTGTTGACCTCGTGGGTCACCACAACATCGAGGCGCTGAACGCGCGGCGCGAGTTGCGGAACCTTGGCCAACTTCTCATCCAGATGACGGCGAAAACGCTCTGAGACTTGGACGTGCCGTCCAGTGACGACGATCTCCACGGGAGTCCTCCTTAGGTTCAAAATAGCTCTCTTGTGACCCGCGCAGGGCCCGCTTAGCCGCCGCACCACCCCCGTCTCGGGCTGCATCCCAAGCCGCCCCGAAGCGCCCACCGTCCGACGGTGCCGGCGCCCGATTCCGCCGTTGAAACGGCGTCCCTGGGGCTCATACTTGAACGGTAGACCACGAACGGGCGACGCGATACACCGAATCAAAATACACGTCGGATCAGGCCCGGCCGGCGGACTGCGACCGGAGATCTGCATACTGGACACCCCCAGCAGCCGGCATGCCGCGTCTCTGAGTCGCCGCGACAGTTGCCGCGGCAACGTGCCCTGCACCTGCCGCACGCAAGGCTCGGGCTGCCTCCATGAGGGTCGCTCCGGTGGTCAGCACATCATCGGTCAGCACGCAGGTGACACCGTGGATGCTGCCTCGCCATCTCGGCTGAACCTCCATCGCATGCTCAAGGTTGGTGGCTCTTTGTCTGTGATCGAGCCTCGCCTGATCGGCAACCCGGCGCCGGAGCCTCAACGCCGGCGAGACGATGAGCTCGCACCCGGAGCGAGCCGTCTGCGCAACGGCGGCACGGGTCAACAGCTCCAGCGGCGCGTCCCCGCGCCGGCGGACGGCGGAGGGGGACGACGGAACCGGAACGACGAACACCGGCCCGTCGCCGGACGTGAGGGCTGTCCGAAGGCGGGGATCTGTAGCCAAGGCCGCAGCCAACGCACCCGACAACATAGGCGCCAGAACCGTCTCGAGGTCCCGACGGTCACCGTCCTTGAATGCCACCAGAGCGGCACGGGCGGCGGCGTCGTAGGGCGTAGCGGCCCAGGTCGGCGGGTAACCCACGGGACAGGGCGTCGGACAGACCCGCCGGGGACCCCCTGAATACGCGGCCAGGACCGTTTCTCGCGCGCACACCGCGCACCAGGTCGCGCCGGGCGCACCGCACCCACCACACGTGGTCGGCAAGGCCATCTCCAGGGTGGCCCGCAATGAGCGACGGACGACATCAATCACGGTCAGGCAACCCATCACGGTCATGCACAGGAGACTGCCAGCGAAGGAGCATGGGGCACACCAGTGCCAGCCATCGGGGGACGGTGGGTCAAACGGCCGATGGGCTGTGGAAAACGGACACCGAGGCGCCGAGAATGACGGAGATGAAATTCAGCGTTCAGGGGACAAAACGCCCCTCCAACCGCGATGATGAGGGTGATCCCAAACCGGGGAAATAGAAGGGGACCGCTGGTGCATGCAATGTGGTCCAGGATGATGCCCACACTGCTGAGGTCGGCCATTGTCGCAATGGCCATAGCCGTCGGATCGATCGGTCATGACGTGCTCAGGGTTCTGCCTTGGGCTCTGCTGATCCTGATCCTGGACATCGTGGCGAGCAGCCTCCTGGGGTTCGGCCCGGGTCAGTCCACGACCCGCCTCAACCAAGCCCTGATCGTGACCCTTGTGGGCGCCGCCATCGCGGGAGTTGCCATCGCAGCAACCAGCAACCAGGCCGCTCCCCTGTCCCCAGCGGTGCTGCTCCTGCTCATTCCCGTGTTCCGCGCCGGTGAAGTGCGGGGGCGGCTGGCCGCGGTCGCCGCCGTCGCGATATCGATGGCCATCGTCTTTGGCGCCGCCCTGATCCGGGGAACCCTCACGGCCCCCTACGTCCGAGGTTGCCTGCAGTGGGCGATCCTGGCCCTCGCGCTGGGCCTCCTGGGCGCCTGGACGACAAAGCTGAAAGAACGAAGGACCCAGTCGCGGTCAGCGGAGGCGCCGGCCGCCCACGAGGCCGCGCGCCTGATGCGACGCCTGAGCGACCTCGCCGGGGCGCTCGAAGGCGGCTTCGACGCGCCAGCCGCGGCAGAGCTGCTGCTGCAAGCGGTCAACAACAAGATCCCCGGCAGCCGGATGGCCGTTCTCATAGGCGAAGGTTCCGAACCCGCAGTTCCCCTGGCGTTGCACGGCATCGATCGCCTGCCATGGCCGAGCCCGACGACGGCTGACTCCGTGATGGGACGGGTCTGGCGCACAGGGGTGGCCGAGGCGGGATTCTGGACCTCGGTGAACGAGGAGAGGGCGATCGCCGCCGCCCCGCTGCGCAACTCGGAAGGGGCCCGGATCGGCATCGTCGTGGTCGATCGATTCGCGTTCGCTCCCTTCGCCGCCGAGGATCTTCAGGCTCTGGCAGATATCGCCGAAGGCCACAGTGCCAAAGTGGACGTGGCACTGATCTTCGCCGCGCTGCGACAACATGCAGCATTCGAGGAACGCGAGCGCCTCGCCCGCGAGATGCATGACGGCATCGCCCAGGAGCTCGTGGCCCTCGGCTATCGCATCGATGTTGCCCGCCGCAAAGCCGCCACCGGGGCTCCGCAGTTCGCGCCGGTACTCGCGGAGGCGCGCGCGGACCTCAGCCGGGTGCTCACCGACCTGCGCCTGCGGATCGCCGATCTGCGGCTGGCGGTTCGTCCGGACCAGGGTCTCGGCGCCGTGGTGGGTGCCCGCCTCCAACAGTTCGGAGCCGCCACGGGGCTCACCATGGGGCTGCGGCTCAGTGAGTCGCCCTACCGACTCCCGGCACACCTGGAGACCCTGATCTATCGACTGATCCTGGACGTCCTCAATGATGCCCGGCAAGCCCGCGGTGTCACCGGGATCGAGACACGCCTTGATGTCAACGCCCCACAAGCCTGGCTGGAGATCACCCATGACGGAGAGTCGCACCTGGCTGCCGACGCCTTCCGGGACCACCCACTCGTGGCCCTGGGCGCCACGATCGAGGTTCAGCCCAAGCCCGGCGCGGGCGGAGTCACGGTGAGCCTCTCGCTCAACGACCGACGGCCCAAACACGTGCCATACCTCGCCCCCGAAAGGATGGGTCTTGTCCAATGACGATCCAGGTGTTCATTGTGGATGATCACAACCTTGTCCGCGAAGGTATCGCGCGGCTCATCGACTCCGAGCCCGATCTTGCCGTCACGGCGCAGGCTTCGTCGGTGGCGGGGGGGCAGGCCCTCGTCAGCGAAGGCGGGGCCGATGTGCTGGTCGTCGACGTGACGATGCCGGACGGGAACGGGCTGGACCTGGCCAGGTCGGCCAGGTCGGCCCACCCGGACATGGGCATCGTGGTGCTGACGATGCACAACGACGACGAGACTCTGCTCGAAGCCCTCGACGCGGGCGCCTCCGCGCTGGTCCTGAAGAGCTCATCGGCCGACGACGTGCTCGATGCGATCCGCCACTCCGCGAACGCTCCGGACGCGTTCACGGCGACCGGTCTGGGCGCCGCACTGCGACGTCGCGACACCCTGAGTGCTGCGAAGCCAATCCTGACGCCGCGCGAGACCGAGGTGCTGATGCGGCTCGTCGACGGCGACTCCGTCGCCACGGTGGCGAAAGAGCTGTACATGAGCGAGTCGACCGTCAAGACGCATGTGGCCAGGGTCTATGAGAAGCTCGGCGCGCACAACCGGGCCAGCGCGACCATGGCCGCGGTTCGCCTCGGCTTCGTCAAACCGGACGTCGACTCGTCAAAACCGACGACAGCTGGTTGACCGCTCGGAGCCGCAGCCGCCTGACGCGGGCGTCTCACATCTTGCTGAACATCGCGATCATCTGAATGGCCCCGGGGCCGATGATCACGATGAACAAGGCCGGGAAGATGCACAGCAACATCGGGAACAGGATCTTGACCGGCACCTTCTGAGCCTTCTCCTCGGCCCGTTGCCGGCGGATCAGTCGCATCTGCACGGACTGCTCCCGAAGCACGCTACCGATCGGCAGGCCAAGCCGGTCT
>DASRUA010000325.1:0-3443 GCA_035655615.1 Dermatophilaceae bacterium | reverse complement strand
GCGACGCGCGCGACCGCGAGAGCGTCGCCTTTCGGCACGCCCTCACCGCGCAGCAGCCCGATCACCTCTGGGGTGGTGGAGAGGAAACCGCTCGCGGTCGCGCTGCGGACCGTGATGTCCTTAACGCTCACGTCGACCATGCGCGCCGCGCCGCGCTCGTCGACGTGCGTCAACTCGTGTCCTGTCGCCATGTCCCTGCCTCCGTTACCTTGACCGTGACCTGCTCGCCTGCGATTACCATCTGCGCCCCCAACAAAAGTGCCTGCATGTCCGTTTCCCTGCTCTGGCTCCGGTGACCCCAGGCTGCCGTTTGTTCGTGGTCGGGCTTTCCGCGAGCGGGCACGCGGTAGGCCCGATCGGCGACGCGGGCTCATAAGTGGACGTGCTGCCCTCGTTCGCCGGCGGCTAACCGCCGATGGCCGACATCGGCCGAGCGGGCTGAAGGAAAGCCGGGTCGTTGATACCGTGGCCTGCGGCTTTGGCGTCCACCGAGACCCCGAACAGGGCCGCGATCTGTTTGCGCCGCTGCTCCTCGATGAGGGATGCGTCCCGCAGCGTGGCTCGGATGTCCGTCTCCTGGCTTGCGAACAGGCAGTTGCGGAGCTGGCCGTCCGCGGTCAGCCGCAGCCGGTCGCATGATCCGCAGAAGGGCCGTGTGACGCTGGCGATGACGCCTACGATCTGCAGGCCCCCGTCGACGTAGAACTCCTCGGCCGGCATGGATCCCCGGGTCGGGACGGGGGTCAGCAAGAATTCCCGCGAGAGGTCCCGCTGGATCTCATCGGCGGTGATCATGGTGCTGCGAGACCACAGGCCACCCGCGTCCAGGGGCATCTTCTCGATGAACCGCAGGCGCCAACCGTTGGCAAGAGCGTGCCGCAGCAAAGGCACAGCCTCATCGTCGTTGACTCCGCGCTGCAGGATGGTGTTCACCTTGACGGGGTGCAGACCGGCATCACCGGCGGCGGCGATCCCATCGATCACCGCAGAGAGGCGATCCCGTTTGGTGATGTCGAGAAAACGTTGTCGGTTCAGGGTGTCCAGGCTGACGTTCACCCGCGACAGCCCTGCGTCCGCAAGAGGTTTGGCCAGCCGCGCCAGGCGCAGGCCGTTGGTGGTCATGGAGACCTCCGGCGCATCGGGCAGCCCCGCGATCCGGC
The DNA here is from genome assembly GCA_035655615.1 of Dermatophilaceae bacterium. GTDB lineage: Bacteria > Actinomycetota > Actinomycetes > Actinomycetales > Dermatophilaceae > UBA4719. The sequence goes on along the minus strand of DASRUA010000325.1, from coordinate 2,283 downwards.
AGACAATTTCGACCACGTAAGGGTTGAGCAATGGCTCACCACCGGTCAGACGAATCGTCCGGACGCCACAGGACACTGCAACGCTGACGACCTCGACGATCTCATCGACCGTCAGCAGGTGATCACCAGGAATCCAGTCCGCAAACTCCTCCGGCATGCAATAGGTACACCGCAGCGAGCATCGATCGGTCAAGGAGACCCTCAGGTCACGATGCCCGCGACCGAACTGGTCGGTCAAAGCCGGCGCAGTCACGGACAGTTCACCCATTCATCGGTCCCGTCCGCGAAGAACTGATGCTTCCAGATCGGCACCTGCACCTTGACCGTGTCCACCAGATCCGCGCATGCGGCGAAGGCTGCCGCCCGGTGACCAGTGCTCACGACGGCGACCAGCGCAGCCTCGCCGATCGCCAACCGGCCCGATCGATGGACCACAGCTAGTGCCACGACGTCATGACGGGCGCAGACCTCCTGCGCCACCTGTTCCAGAACAGCACCCGCGTTCGGATGAGCTTCATACTGGAGGTCGATCACCGATCGCCCATGATCATGGTCACGGACCGCTCCGACGAAACTGACGACGGCTCCCGCCCGCCGATGGGACACGATCCGCTCAAGGTCAGTAAGGCTGATCGCACTCTCAACGATCTCTGCGAGCACCACGGTGATCGCAGAGATGCCGTTGGTCATAGCGACATCCTGCCGTAATGCCTCAAGCGAGACGACGTGGGCATGGGAGGCTGCTCATCATGTGTGCTCCCCCGCCTCCGGTCCAGTGGACGGCGCTCGTGCTTGCAGGAGGACGCGGTTCTCGACTCGGCAACGACGACAAGGCCGCCATCACCCTCGGCGGAACGTCCGCGCTCGATCACCTCCTCGCCTCGCTCCCCCGAAGTGTCCCCGTCGTGATCGCCGGCCCGAAACACCCCACACAGCGTCCTGTCACCTTCCGGCAGGAGAAGCCCATCCATGGTGGCCCCGTCGCCGGTATCGCTTCGGCCCTGGAAGCGGTGAGCACGCCGGTCACAGCCCTGCTGGCCGTTGACATGCCGTGGGCAGGTGGACTCATGGAGCATCTGATCGCTGAGTTCGCGTCGTGCGATGCGGCTGCGCTTGTGCCGGTAGACCGGTCGGGATTCAGGCAGCCGCTGTGCGCCGTTGTCCGCACCGAAGCGCTTCGCGGCGCGCTTCGTCAGCTCGGCGACCCTGGCGGACGGTCCATGCGGGACCTGATGTCGCTCATCGACATTCACGAACGCCCACTGAGTGAGGCAGAGATGAGCATGGTCGACGACATCGACACCCCGGACGACCTACGCCAAGCACGATCAACGCAGGCCCCATCTATGGTGGCGGCACCATCACCCAGAACCCACGAGCCCACCAACAACGAACAAGGAGTCAAACCCATGATGAAAACCTGGATCGACGCAGTCTGCGCTGAGCTGAACCTGCCGGCAGACGTCAACGTCGACGTGATCCTGGACGTGGCCCGGGTGGCCGCGCACAGCGTCGAGCGGCCGGCGGCGCCGGTCACCACATTCCTCCTCGGTCTGGCCGTCGCGGGCGGGGCGGACGCTAACGAGGCTGCCGTCAAGATCCAGGATCTGGCAGCGAAGTGGCCGACTCCGGCCGAGTAAGTCTCCTGGACTGGAGCCGTTCTCCGCAGCCGTTTCTCGGCAGCCGGGTTTCAACGGGCTGAGACGGCCAACTCAGCTGGGCAGGGCGAGCCAGGGCACCTGGTCTCCCAGGGTCGCCCCGCCCGGGGGAACGACGGCGTAACCATCGGCTGTCGTCAGGCCGCGCAGCATCCCTGAACCGATGTACTCCGTCGGAGTGGCCTCCCCGCCGGCTGACGCGCACAGCACCAAACGCGTCACGTTGCCCCGCGAGGTGACGGACTCCGTCAGCCGGCGTTGGCCCAGGACGGGCACGCCCTGGCCGTGCAGTGCCGCCACCAGAGGCTCGCCAAGGGTGAGCAGCGCCGCGATGGCGGCCTGTGGATTGCCCGGCAGCCCCAGCAGCCAGCGGGGTCCGGCCCATCGACCGAGCAGCATGGGGTGGCCAGGACGGACGGCAACAGTGTCGACCACCAAACCCCCGGATGTGAGGGCAAGCGCCTGGCGAAGGTAGTCAACAGGCCCCGAGGCCGTTCCCCCTGAAGTAACGACGACGTCAACGTCGGTGCACTCATCAAGAGCATCGACGTGTGCATCCAGCGTGTCGCCCACCCAGGACACGCCCACGACGTCGACGCCCAGCCGGTCGAGCCATGCGGGGATC
>DASRUA010000324.1:0-15645 GCA_035655615.1 Dermatophilaceae bacterium | reverse complement strand
AGACTTCGGGGTACCGATAATGACCTGACCATCAGAACGAACTGCGCCCCGGCGAACGTGTATCACTCCGGTCTTTAGGTCGATATCTTTGCGACGCAATTCCACAAGTTCCCCGAATCGCAGCGCGCACCAAGCGGCGAGCAAAGTCATCGGGCGGTATTTCGCTGGCATGGCAGCGACCAACACTTCGAGTTCGGGCAGGGATAGCGGCTTGCTCTGATGGATGCGCTTAGCGGTCCCTGCGCCCCTGATATGGCAAGGGTTGACCGGGAGAAGGTTGTCATCGACGGCGGTCGACAGTATGGCTCTTAAGAGCCCGTACGAGTGCGCCCTCGTCGTCGCGTGTTTCTTATCGAGGCTGTTGTGCCAGTCGCGCACCATCTCGGGCTTGATGTCTTCGACCGACAAGGCATTCCACTGCTGGAGTTGGTTGTCGAGCAGTGCCTGATAGTGCGATCGGGTGCGCGGCTTGAGGTCGCGGCCGCTAAGCCAGACGGCGGCATACGAGGCGAACGTCGCGGGCTTGTTGGCCTCGGCCATTGCGCGGCGCAGGTTCGGGGGAGTCCAGGTGCCAGCGACCATCAGGATGCGTTCGGCGGATAGCCACGCCTCTGCATCCCCCTTGGTCTCGAAGGTCGTCAGTGCAGGATGTCGCGCCACGTCTGGGCCAATGTAGGACGCCTGATACCGCTTGGACGGCAACCTGCGGACGTATCCGAAACCTCGTCGGTTCGCTTTGCCGGCCATCTCAGTATCCCCTCGTCGTGCGATCTGCATGCGATACCGGAGTCTAACTACGTCCTAATCTGTCCGCCAGTGTCACGCGATACTGTGTCGAGTATCCGCAGGTCAGAGCCTATTTCGGCAGGTCAGGCCCAAGACGTCAATTTCTCCGTGATACTGATTCGATCCCAGTATCGCCCACTAGTACTAAAAGGGCATCTGAGCAGCGGAAACGTGGCACAGGCTTTTTTGTATCAGATGCTGTAGTGGTCTCTTTTTGGTCGAATGGTGCCCCTGATTGACTAATTGCGTGACTACGGGTGACCGTTTCCGGGGAGGAAGCGGTCCTTTTGTGTCCGTGGGGGTCCGTGGCTGTTCGCCGCCGCCCGGTGCTCCCACCTGGTTCTGCGTCGCTTCGAAGCGGATTCGGAGATACCGGCGGGCCTCAGCGGCGAGCGGCACATTGCCTGGTTAAGTTTGAAGCCCGCAGACGTGTCAGGACCCCCAGCTCCGATGCTGGCAGCTCGGGTAGGGTGCGCCCGGGCTAGGGAAGTAGCCCCTGCCTGGGTAGGGGCCCGTGACCATGAGCCTGACGGATCTGATCATGTTTGCCTCAGTGGCGCAGACAAAAGGAAAGTCGACAGGCAAGGGAGCGCAACGGTGGGCAAGGCGAATCGGCAGCGGCGTCGGATGAAGGAGAAGGAGCGCAAGCGCACCACGGCCAGGAACTCCGGCGAGACGTGGCCGGCGAGTGAGCGGCTGCCGACTGAGGAGCGGGTCGCGCTCGAGCTTGCAACAGCCTTGCGCGCCCTGGCTTACGACGACAGGAGGGCCTTTGCGGCGGCGTCCGCACGGGTGGCCGACCAGTCGAGATCGGCCAGCGCGCGCAGTACTACCGAACGCCTGCTTGTCGACTACTTGCAGTCCGTCGTCTCCGGAGCCTGGCATCGAGGATGGCAGCCTGTCGACCTGGTGCGCGTCGTGTCGCACCAGCTGAGCAAACGGCATGTCAGCCTGGCGGGTGACGCGATAGCAGCCGAGATGCAGCACTACATCCCGACAAGCATCGACCCACGATGGACGTCCCAGCTGTCTGATCTTGCGGCTCAGGTCTGGTGGCGACCTGACCAGAACCACGTGCAGGCGTGGGCACAGGCGCAGGACATGGAGTGGTCCACGGTCGTTTCCTGTGCACTGGAAGTTCTCGACCTCATCGCCGGCTTGCCGGATCTGGAGAAGCTGATCCCGATCCCCGGCGCTGCGCGGCCGACCGGCGTCACGGCGCAGCCGCAAAGGGCCGCCATCGATGAGCGGGTGCTCAGTCGGATCCGGGCGTTGCTGGCCAAGGCCGAGTCAAGCACTTTCCCGGCTGAGGCCGAGACGTTCACTGCCGGTGCACAGGCGTTGATGGCTAGACACAGCATTGACCACGCATTGCTCGCGGCTCTCGACCAGAGCTCCTCCGAGGAACCGACCGGCCGCAGGATCGGGATCGAGAATCCGTACGCGGAACCGAAGGCGATGCTGCTGGGGGTGGTGGCGGAGGCGAATCGATGTCGAACGGTCTGGAGCCGCGAGCTCGGCTTCAGCACTGCTATCGGATTCCCAGCCGACCTGGAAGCTGTCGAGTTGTTGTTTACGTCTTTACTCGTCCAGGCCATTACGGCGATGATGCACGTCGGCTCCCGGGCCGATGGTTCGGGTCGTTCACGTACTCGGTCTTTCCGCCAGTCGTTCCTGACTGCGTACGCCTCACGGATCGGCCAGCGGCTCGCGGAAGCCACCGGGGCGCAGACCACCAAGGCGGCCACCGAGCCTGCGGGCAGGAACCTGCTCCCCGTGCTCGCCGCACGCGGCGAGGCTGTCGACGAGGCGGTCGCCGCCATGTTCCCGGAAATGACTAACCATGTGGTGGGGTCGGTCACCAACAGGGAAGGCTGGTTCTCCGGTCTCAGCGCGGCCGACCGGGCCGCCCTTCACGACGACCGGGAGCTTCTCGACTAAGGATCGCTCTACAAAAGGATCCGATGGAACGGACCCATCGCGCAGACACTGCCGAACCCGTCTCCGATTGAGCCGGGCGCACGGTCGACCGCCGTGCTGTTAACCGGGCGGAACGAGCTCGCTCGTGCGCAAAGCCGCGAGCCTTGGCCGTGGCCGTGAGAACGTCATCCATGTTCTCCGGGATGGCACCCAGGCGCGCGATGAGGTCTTGATCAAGTACACCCTGTACCGGCTGCTAGACGCGAGCGGTGCAGCGCGGTTGTGGTTACCCTGATCATGGTGATGTTTGCGATCGCCATGCCCCGTTATTGCTTTCACCGTCGCGCGCGAGCAGGCGGTGCACAAAGTTGAGTCGCATCCCTGATACCGAGGGGAGAACGGGTGGGTGAAGTGCCTGGCGAGGCAGGTCTGGATCTGGAGTCTTTGCGGCTCGACGTCTACGAGAGTCGTGACGGGTGGTGGAACCCTGAGCACGACGTCGTGGTCCCGCCGCAGGACTGGGAATTCCTGGCGACCGGGCAGGCGTTCGTGACCCGCAGCGTCAAAGCCGCCGGTGTGTTCTGGCTGGCCTGGGCACCACGTAGTCGGACGCGGCAGCATCGTCGCTTGCTGGGGTTGTGGGCGCCCGCGGCTGCCATTCGGAGAGCGCAGCGGTCCGAGGCAGACACCGCCTCAGCGCGGGCAGTGAGGCGTGAAGCCGGGGCCCGCAGCCGGGCGCGGCAGGAGGCCCGCTACCAGGACGAGCTCGCTGCGGCCATTGTCGAGTACCTGCACTTCGCTCCGAGACACGAAGCCTTGGCGCAGACCATCGCTCGGTCGGCTGCCGAGCGCGCTGCTGTGGTGGGCAGCGGCCGGGTGGGGCGCACCCGCATCCTGGCGCTCGACGAACGCGCTGCGCTGGCAGCGCGAGCGCAGATCCGCCACGCGCACACCGACTACCATGACCGGCTCGATGAATTCTCGGTCCTGGGCGAGGACGACGATCTCTACCGAGACATTAAGGCTCAAGCCCATGATGCTGTCGACGCCTTCATCCACGCCCACCGCCAGGAGCTGTCCTGACCTCGAGAACCGGCGCAGGGCCTTGAGGCGAACGGGGTCGACCTGTGGCGCAAGGTTGCTGCGTTCCCGAGGTCGGGTCCTCGGTCTCGGGAGCGAGCGCCAGCCTGCCAAAGAGGGCCTTGGTGGGTAGGCCGTCCGGTCACGGTGCATGCCGGCCAGTCATCGCCGGCTGCAGCTCAGCGGAACCCACCGGACGACGACATCTTGAGCGCCTCATTCGCGCCGTCGAGGTTGAAGAACTCCGGATCCCATCGTCCGCCGATCCACTCGCTCCGGTCGTCATGATCGGGATGCTGGGGGTCGGCCAACGCCTCGAGGAAGTCTGCGTAGCCGGGCCAGCCGCCCACGTCCTCAGGCGGGCACGACCTTGCACCGTCCAGGCAGCGGGACGTCGCAGAGCCGGGGCCGGCCGGGAGGATCTGTTCGACCACGATCTCGTGCTCCCAGGAGTCACCGAAGTCGTACTCGTAGATGAACCGATCGCCCTCTTTCGCCAGGGAACCGAGCCGTGGCTTGCGTTCATCGTGGACAGGATCGCCAAACACCGGGACGTAGTCGGGATCGGGCGAGCCGTAGCGGATGCCGCCGATCTCAAACTGATGCATATGGTTGTTCGACCAGCCCATGACGGCCTGGATATCGCCATGGACCCGGGACAGGGTGACGCCGCTGGGCACTTGAACGCGACGCCAGACAAGGGGTTCGACACCCAACAACGTGATGGTGAGTTCGTGGACCGTAGATCGTGGAGACATGCGGACAGTATGTCGGGCTGCTCCGTCAAGTGGCCATTGAATACTGTTGGAACGTCCGTTGAACGGAGGATGTCCCCCTCGTCGTTGAACTTCGGTGCCGGCCCGATGATCATCAAGCCACGTTCACAGTCTCTCGTCGAACCGTTCGAGACCGTAGATGGTCAGGATCTCGTTGGTGGCTCGGCCTGAACCCGTCCTGATCGTGCACCCAACGGCTTTTCAGTATGCAGGTGATGCGGACCCCTCAGCACCCGGAGGGATGTCGGCCATCTATCGGGATCTCGTCGCCGCCGACGACCGCACCAAGTCAGGTCGTCACCGACGTCGTCGCTGCACTGGACCGAGGAAGGAACTGACATGCGTCCGTGGCCATGAGAAAGTCCCCGCTGGTGGCCAAGCCGTACGGCTGATTGACTAACAGCGGGACTACGAGTGACCGCTTCCGTGGTCCGTGACTGTCCACCCACTTGGTCTGCCGGTCTGGTCGAAGGCGTTGCCTCGGAAAGGATGTGGGGTTGCGCCACATCCTCGGGGGAGAGCGAGCGAACACCGTCTCGGACGTGCGGAACGCTCTCAATCGATGAAATGCGCCCGTGCATGGGCGTTGGGCCCACGACAGCTACAACGTCACGTGTGGGGTAGTCACACGATGGGCTCGGGTCTCACCCTGCCCTGGGTGTTGCCCGCGCTGCGGCTTAGGTTCTGGGCCAGAGCGAGTCCAAGAGTGTTCCGAGAACGGCTTCTTCGTGTACCGCGAGACCTCGGTGGCGCATGGCTGCACCGAGTTCGGCGTCCCAGACCGGCAAAACCTCGGATCCAACCAGAGGCAGGCAAGCGGGGGACTCGAGATAGTCATCGGCCGACATGCGCCAGGGCTGAACGTCAAACATGGCGACCAGCTGATTCGTCATGGCGACACCGGGCCAGTCGAAGTCGCCGTGGTAGCGAATGTGGGCACCGGACCCGGAAAGTCGACGTAGGACCTCCAGCACGACCAGCGTCGAGCGTCCACTGGTGCACACGACCGTGATTCCATCGAGGCCGCGTTCGGCAATGGCCTCGAGCACGCGAGGGTTCTCGCAGACGAAGACCTCCTGGGCGGGAGCCATCTCGAGTCCCCGGCGAAGATCCCACCACGTGACGTGGATCGGGTCCCCGGAGTCGGCGGCGAGCCGGTAGCGCAGGGCGCCGGCCCAGCCGTCAAGCACACCAAGTCCACGTGTGAGGCAGGTGCTTGACACCGAATCCGTCATGACTCCCACGGTTTCCCAGAGGCCGCGCCGTTCTGAGGCAGACGTTGGGGCGGGGCGATCAACCCGCAGGGCAAGGGCTCTCAAAACCAGCTGACTTAGCCTGCGGTCATCGTCGAGGGCGTGCGCGTCATGCGCAGCTGCGGCGGCCAGTTCGGTGCGAGCCAGGTTGGGACGCGAAGGGTCTTCGAGGCAGGTGGCAAGCACCGACAGCGTTCGAAGTATCAGTCCCGATGGATCAGGGTCTCGCATCAGCAAACCATCTCGGCGCAAGGTCGCCAGCCATACCTCGGTCCATGGCTGGACCTGGTCTGGGTGTTGCTCCAACCAGGAGTGAGCTGCGGCGAACGGCGCCTCACGCTGCTCTCCTCTAGCGTGGCGTTGTGCCGGTCTGTCGACAAGTGGGCGACCCAGCACGCGCTCGGCCGCCTGAGCGAGTCCCTCGTCCGACCTGGCCCGTAGTCGCTCGTCCAGCGATGACAGATCGACCCGGCAGGTGTCAGAGGCGAGAACCCGGCCGAGCATCCCGCCGAGGGCGTGGCGCTCGCTCCGGTCCAGCCGTGTGACCACGATCCTGCCCCGAGCCTGCAGTCCGTTGCGTTCCAGGCGGTCCGCCACCTGCACCCATACCCGGGACAGGACATCCGCAGACCACCAGTCCGGCGGCTCGGGATTCACCTCACGCACCCACGGCGGTGAGCCGGTGCCCGTCCCAGCGGTGTTCGTACTGGGCGATACCCCGCTCAGTCGGGCTTCGTAGCGCTTCGTAGATCGCCAGCTCGGGAACCGTCGCGTGGTCGCCCCAAAGGCGCTCGCTGGTGATCACGAAGTCGAGATCGAGATCGACGAGCAAGCCGAACAGCAGAGGATGGGTCCGCACATCAATCTTGGGGAAAGCATCATCCAGAAGCACGAACCGGGGCGCGTACGGAGCGGCCCCTGCTACGGAGGTGAAGTGGGCCGCGGCAGCGGCGAAGAGCGGCAGGTAACACAGGACCTTCTGCTCGCCCTGAGACAGAGGCGACTTGCGGTGCAGCGTGGTCCAGTCCCTGGCTTCCGGGCGGTGGTACTGGATACGGAAGGTGAACCAACGCCGATAGTCCAGTGCACGAGCCAAATGCTCGGCGTATGACTCCTCGGGTGCATCGGCCCGGGACACCTCGATGAGCTGGTGGAGAGACTCACGCAGTTCGCGTCGCTCATCTGCAAGCAGTGCTCCCAGTGGCTCGCCCAGCAGCTGAACGGCTCGTTTTGCCTCAGACGGTATGTCGTCACGCAGCTTCCAACGGAGCCTCACCCTGATGCCTTGGGAGGTGGTGACCCCGTGCAACACCTCGTTCATGGCGGTCACGAGCTCCTCAGCCTTGAGGCGCACCCCGCGCAGAGCGTCGCCCAGATGGCCAAGGACATGGTCCTCGAAGAGGCGACGTTCGCGCTCGGTCAGCAACGCGCGGTCCGCAGCCACAGACACGCGCAGCCGGTCGGCGAGTTCGACCAGCGGCAGCTCGGCGGAGTCGTCCTGGCCGACAGCCGTGAGCACGCCATGAATCTCAGCAACACGAGGTTCGAGGGTGGCCGCTGGGCCACTTTGCAGGTCCCTTGAGGCGGCGAGCACCGCATTGGCGTCGACCTTGCGAGGTAGTGGCTCCATGCGCAGTATTGCTGCAGCGGTCCTGGTATCGGCTTGGCCGATGTCGCTGGTCTGCAGACCAGGGCGCTCAGGTCCCAACACAGAGGCAACCAGCCCGGGCACCTCCACCAAGGCTGCCAGCGCGATTCGGGCCGTCTCGAACACAGGCTCGCCGGCGTGCACTGCTGCGAGGTTCCCCTGGACCTGTGTGCGGGTGGTGCCGATCGACTCGTTGATTGTGTCGACGGTCGACTGCAGCTCTGCGCAGCGTGATGTGGCGGTGGCGAACACTGCCCGAAGGTCGGCCAGTCGCTGCTCTAGCTCGATGACTGAGGCGCCGACTGCGGAGCGCAGCTCGTCGTACTCGGCCGCGACCCCCGTCGCGAGCTGCTCGGCGTCGGCGGCGTCGCGGAGCCGCTGCCGGGCCTCCGTGTCGTCGCCGCGAGCCTGGTCAGCGAGCTCTGCCCATTCGGCGAGGCGGCGGGCGAGCTCGGCAAGTCGAATCTCGTGACCGTCAAGTCGTGATGCAAGGGATGCCAGGACCTCTCTGCGAGCAGCGAGTCCGGTGAACGTGGTTGGCAGCGAATGGGTTGCCGCAAGCTCCTCAAGAGCTGACTGGCGCGCCACGGCCTGCGCCCGCGCGGAGGTCCCGGCGGTACGCGCGCGCTCCAGCTCCCGCTGCACTCCCTCGGCCGTCTGCTCCGCCGCTTGCTCGTTCACCCATGCGCGAAGAACCTGCTCGTGGCGCGGTCGCGAAGCCGTCCACGTGTCGAGCCCCCCCAGCTGCGCATGCGCCCCAGCCTGTGCCTCTCGTGCCACGCCGAGCTCTGCGGCGACCGCGGCCAGCTCCTCGTCCAGACGTTCAAGCCGACGTTGTCGCTCCGCGGCGCGCGCAGTGGAGCCGATGTACTGCGCACGTTCCTTCTCGGTGCGGCCCTCGGCTGGTCCGGAATGCCAGCGACCATCGCGGGTGACGCCGACCTCGGCTTGGTGATTGTCCAAGCCGATGCACGCGAGCAACGACTCGATGACGGCGCCGGGAACGGCACAGCCGTCCGGCAGGTCGGGGCGAAGGACCTCGGCGACGGTGGATCCCGTCGACGCCGCACCCTCTGGCCTGGCAGTCCGGGATGAGACCTGCAACGTCACGTCCCGCCGCGCGTCGTCAATGACTCGGCCGTCGGGCTGCACCCAGGCATCGAGCAGTCCGGCACCCTCGAGCGCCGCTTCGAGCGCCGCGCGTTGTTGCTCCGAGAGGGTGTCCCGGAAGTCCACCAGACGCCATAGAGGAGCCCCCGCGAGCCCAACCCGGCTGTCGCGCAACCAGTTCGGCGAGGGCGGGCTCGGGTCAGCCTCGGCCTCAACTCCTTCACGCTGTTCGCGCAGGGCGACCGTCCTTTGCTCACCGTCCCGGATCGCAGCGGCCGCGACGCCCAGCGCCTCTTCGACGCGGGCCCGCACCGGAGCGACGGCACTGCGCACCAGCGCCTCCAGTCCGGCAAGGTTGTTTGCCGTCAGCTCGGGGAGGATCAGATCCACGGCGTCCTCGTCGTGTAACCAAGACTGAAGTCGCTCGGTGAGCTCCTGCTCCTGGCGAAGGCTCGTCTCGGACGCGGCACGAACTACTTGTGCCACATCTTCAGCGCGCTCCTCCACCTCGGCAACCCGCTGCTCGGCCGTGGTCGCCCTTGACCGCGCTTCCTCGGCATCCCGCTGAGCACCCTCCACGACCACGACGGCGGCGCGAAGCTCGCCCAGCGCCGGCCTGACTTCGCGAATGCGACTGGTCATGTGCTCCGCGGCTGCAGCAACGGCGGAAGGCCCCGCCACGTCGGCGGTCACGGCCAGTCCGGACGCAACGGCGAAGCGAGCAGCGCAGCCCGCCTTGGCGAGCGACTGTGCAGTCTCGGTCAGCTCGCCGTTGAGTCGGGCGCTGTCGGCGACGACACCGTCACGAACACGCTGCTGCCTCTTGGCGCTCGCCAGCGCGCGGGCGCTGGCCTGGTCGGCCACTTGCCGCGATCGGGTGGCTGCCGAGTCCAGGTCGGCAACCCGGCGAGACAGCTCCATCATCCGCAGCTGTGCGCGTGCCTCCGGGCCCTTCTCCAGCTCGCCGATCCGCGAGCGTGTGGTCTCCTGCTCCTGGGTGACAGCGGCCAGCTCGGCCCGGGTCGAGGCAAGGCCCGACCTGACCTGCTCGAGCTGCCTCTCCGAGCTGCGCAGCGCCGAGCGCCACTGTCGCAGCTCACGATCCGCCTCGACCACTGCCTCGGCGCGGGCACGCAACACGCTCTGGGCATAACCCGCGTAGGTCCGGACGAAGTCGGCGACAGCGGTGGCCGCACGGTCACGCCGGGCGATCTGCTCGCCAAACGCCTCCAGCTCGTCGAACGTGTCCCCTGCGGTGCGGATGGCCCCGTCATCCACCTGCGGCAGGGCTTGCTCGAGCTGTTTGGCCAGACGTTCGGGCTCGATGTCCTCCCCTACCTGGGGCTGACGCAGCCAGTAGAGCAGTCTCAGCAGATCGGCGTACTGGTCTGGTGGCAACCCGAACAACAACTGGCCCACATGGTCACGGTAGCGCGGCGCCGACTCGAAGAAGTGGCCATCGGTCTCTACCTCCGCTCGACAGCGCTGCATGCTCAGGGGGCCTGACTCGTCCTCGAGTTTCAGGTCGTCTCCGACCCGCCGGGGGGAAGTGAAGAACCATGCCGTGGCCTGCCGCGCCGAATCCGAGGCGCGGATGCCGACCCCGCAGGTCACCGTGATCGTGTGCCCGTCTTCGTCCTGTCGGGTGAACTCGACCCAGAGGTACCCGGTGCGGCTCGCTCCGGCATACCCGTCGGTCATCAGCCACAACAAACTGGTGTGATGACGCCCTGAGGCGGTCATCCGGAGTTTGTCGCCGTCAAGGACGAACGGAAGCAGCATCTCCAGAGTCTTGGACTTGCCGGCACCGTTGGCGCCACGCAGCAACAACCGTCCGCCCGCGAAGGTGAAGATCTGGTCGTCGTACTGCCACACGTTGAGGATGCCGCTACGTGACAGCCGGAAGCGGGCGGTATCGGGCGAGCTGGTCACTGGTCCTCCTCGTCGGGGCCGAACAGGGATCGTTCGCCGCTGTCGGACGCTTCGGCCAACGTCGTGCGCGTGGCATATCGAGCCGCTGCCGCATTAACGGCCCACGAGCCGCCGTTATCGAAGGGTCGGACCAGGCCAAGCTGGCAGAGCAGGTTGAGCGCCTCGTGCACTGCCGCTTCGGGGTCCTCTCGCTGGTCGCGCCGCAAGCCCTCCCGCCACAACAGCAGGACATCCGAGGCTGCAGTGCGCACGGCAACGTCGGGTATGACGCGCCACACCGCACGCTCATCAGCACCCGCGGTCGGGTCGGCCGGCCCAGGGGTGTGGTGACCGTCGCGGGCGAGCCCGGCAAGCTGCTCGAGCAGCAGCAGGGCAAGGTGCTTGGTCGCACCCTTGCCGGGGAACAAAATATCGGTGAGCTCGTCCTGCGGGTCGACGGCGAGCGCACCTTCGGCCCGCAGTTCGAGGTCGAGTCCGAAACGATCGCGGAACCACTCTCGCTCACGGTTGCGGTTACGTCGCCACCAGTCGGCGTGGGCCTCATCGAGGTCGTCGACCGACATCAGGGGTGACTCGACAAGAGTTCTGCGGATGGCCGTGCGAGCTCCGCCAGCCGCCGAGGGCAGCACCGCGGTATCGAGAAGATGCTCGGGCGAGGTGGCGGACGAGAGCGGGGCCGAGATCAGCAGCGAAAGGATCTCGCGGTGCACGTCCAGTAACGACTGGGTGCGCTGGTCGGCCCAGTGATCCAGATCGCCGTCGCGTTCACTGAGCACTCCGAGGCGTACAAGCACGGTGAGGGCCGCGTGCAGAGCCCTGCGGTCGGCGGAACTGTCGAGGTCGACCGCAATCGTGGCATCCGCCGCTGCCGACCGCACCTGGGAGACCAGCTCATCCACCAGGAGCTGGGCCTTGCCTCGGGTGAGTGCCGCGATCGTAAGGCAAAGGAGGGCGTACGCCCGAGGCGCGAAGGGCGCCCCAGATCGTTTGTGCAGAGGTCGGGTGCTATCACGGCCGAGCCCGGCCTTGAACAGGCGAGCGGCGCCCGGCTCGACCACAAGCCGGTAGCCCAAGCCTTCTGCGAACAACCTGACGAGTTCGTTCTGGTGTCGACGGACCAGCCGCAGCTCTTCGGCGAACGGGCCCCCTGCCGTCATCAACGGGTGCAGCAGCAACGCCCGCGCGGCCTGAGTGCGTTCTGCGACGGCAAGGTGGTCGACCGCGGGCGCCGGACGCTCGATGCGCGTGGTGGTCACAGGCCACCTCCAGCCGCAAGATCGCTCTCCTCGACCGGCTCAATGGCCAGGGTCCGGCCGACCAGGGACATACGACCGGTCGGACTGGTGATCAAGCTGTCCCGACCCGGGGTCGCACTTACACGGAGTAGGACCCCGGTGCCGGTCAGACTCACGCAGCGGTCAGCGCGATCCCCGCCCACCAGACTGCGGGCATACAGGTCAAGCAGGACGTGACGCGCCTCGTCCGAGAGGCGGACGCGATCCAGGTCTCCAGAACGCTCGGCCAACTCGGCCAACGCGTCACGCCGGCGACGCTCGGCGCCCTCGCGCTCGGCGAGTCGCGCGGACTTGGTCGCAGTGAAGTCCTCCCGTCGGCCGGTGCCTCCCGCGACTTTGCGCTGACCCTGCTTACGCAGCATCACCGGCACCTCGGCTGCAGGGGCCAGCCACCACGAGGTTGTTGGTGGCACGGGGCTGTCGTCGTCATCGGCAACGAATCCCAGGTGACGACAGGGATACAGGCCGAAGGCGGACGCCCACAGAGCGTGTGCCGTGGCATCGTCGGCCGAGTCGAACCAGCGGGCGAGACGCACCAAGTCGGCGTACCGGCTTTGCTCCCTCTCACTGCTGGCGGCGATCCGGCGCAGGTTGACCAGCAGCGAGCGCATCGCTTCGCCAGCCAATCGACGCACTCCGTCGGCGTCGCTGCCTCGGCCGCTCTCGCCGGTGAACCACACGTGCAGTCCCTGCCAGTCCTGCGGCGAGAGCCCCGGTGCCCGACGCGCGACCTGCCCGTCAAGGTCCAGCAAGCGTTGACCAGCGTTTGCTCGCTCGCACAGGATTGGCACGCGCGGGGCAAGCCGCCCGAGGATGTCCGCGATCTGTGGCATGTATCGGGAGATCTCGTCGACGAAACGCTGCAGGTAGTCCAGCAACGCACTCTTGAACGCCTGGAACTCACCGCGGTCGAGGTCGAATCGGGAAAGCACCTGGGTCAGATAGGTATAGAACTCTCGCGTGCTCTGCACAAGGCGCTCGAATTGGGCGAACAACGTGCCGATCTCACGGGCAAGGAGGTCCGGGTCAGCTGCAGCGAGGACGTCATCGTCGTAGGTGTCGAGGGACGTTAGCCCGGCCTGGATGCCACCGAGCATCTCGCTGGAGACCTCGCGCGCGCTCTCCGAGTAGCCCAGCAGGTCCTCGATCTGACGATGCACGAGCTCGCCGCGCTGGGTCAGCTGGTAGCGGGCGCGGTTCTGCAGGTAGTCACGCAGGCTCCTGGCCTCGGTCTCGCGGGGGCTCCGGGCGAGGTTTCCGTGTTCAACGAGATAGGACAGCCGGGTGTCCGTCGTGTCCGGGTCGAGAGTGATCCCCTCTTCGGCCAGTGCAGTTGTCACCTCGGCCGCGGACCGGTCGGACAGCAGGCCGGAAAGGCCACCGGTGAAAGTGCGCATGATGGCTATGTACTGCGCGGACTCCTCGTTTACCGCGTAGCGCAGGGCTTCGAGGCGGACGCGGTCGACCGGCGGCGCGAGACTGCTGCGCTGCTCGGTCTGGGCCTCGGTATCGGACATTGGCGCCAGCCTACGAGGCAGGACCGACAAACGGGTATGTCATCAGGCCGCGGTGCGCATGGAAGGCCACCGGAGACACTCAGAGGAACCCTCCCGCCCCTGAAATCTTGAACGTCTCGTTCACCCCGTCGAGGTTGAGAACTCCGCATCCCGGTGCCGCCGATCCGGCTCGCTCTGGTCGTCATGACTGGGACGCTGGGATCGGTTGTCTGCAGAGACGGTGAACATGACTGGAGCGATCGTATCAATAGTGATACGTTTGATCCATGTCGAGAGGTTCGGCGATGGCCAGTCTCAGCCCTGTGGCCAGCGACCAGTGGGGGATGCTGACTGCTGCTCATGCCCGGCGTCTGGGGGTGTCTCGGGTCGATCTGAATCGCCTCGTCAAAGATGGCACGCTCGAGCCCGTACCTGGAGCGGCGCGGGTGTATCGGCTGACTGGCGTGCCGGAGAACCCGGACCAGGACCCGGTGCGCGCGGCCTGGCTGCAGCTCGGAAAGGGGCAGCTGTGGGAAGAACGAGTCCGCGACGTGGACGCCGTGGTCAGCCATCGCAGCGCCGCACACGTTCGCGGTTTGGGTGACCTTATCCCGCGGGTCCACGAGTTCTACGTTCCGACCCGGGTGCGGCTGCGACGGAGCGACCTGAGGCTGCGGGTGCGGCCCAGGATTGAGCGCAGTGACTGGAGCCTGTCGGGCGGGCTGCCGGTCTGCACGATCGAGAAGATCGTGAATGACCTTCTTGCGGACCGTGAGGATGAGTCTGCCGTCGCGCAGGTCGTCCGGGATGGGATCCGCGATGGGCTGCTTGGTCGCGACGAGCTTGAGCGAGTCGCCGCAAGGTGTGGAGTCGATTATGGATATGGGTCGGCTACCGAGTTCGCCGCGGTACTTGCAGGAAGGCAGGAGTGAGAGTGGGACCTTCCGAGGCTAACGGCCCAAGTGCTGGCCCCCCTGTTTTCCCGTATGGGTCGGCCGCGTCCTCTAGTGACTAACCTAGACTCCACTAGACGCTATAGTGGAGGGTATATTCGTCACTAGAGGAGACGACATGGCTGTCACGCCGATCGCTGTTGGTCGCGGACTGCGTGAGTTGGGTCTGCATGCCTCGACTTGGCGGAAGCTGCAGAGGCTTACGACGACCCAGGTTGCCGAGCGGGCGGGTATCTCTCGGGACACCCTTCGTTCGATTGAGCACGGCACCGGGACCGCTAGCACCGAGAATCTACTTCGAGTGATGCGCGCGCTGGGTGTGCTCGACGCTTTTGTCGCATCAGTTGACCCTTACACCACCGATGTTGGCAAGTTGCGCGCGGACGAGGTGCTACCGGAAAGGGTTAGGGGGTGATCGTTGATGGCGAAGCCGAACGGTTACGGTCCGGTTGAGGTCACGGTGGAGATTGACGGGCTCGAGTTGGTCGCGGGCATGCTCTGGGTTCACGAACGAGGTGAGCAAAGCGCAACCTTCAGGTACTCCAATGACTACCTTCGCAACCCGCACGCCTACGAACTGGACCCTGCGCTTGCCCTGAGGTCTGGGGTGTTCCAGACGTCGGGCGGCAAGGGCATGTTCAACGCCTTTTGCGACAGTTCACCTGATCGTTGGGGGCAGAATCTCATGCGTCGCCAGGAGCGTGATCGCGCCAAGACTGCGAGCGTGACGCCGCGCACGCTGCGAGGAGCCGACTTCCTCCTGGGAGTGCGGGACGACATTCGACAGGGCGCAATCAGGTTCCGTGAGCCGGGTTCCCGCGATTACTTCTCTTCGCACGAGAACGCCGTCCCAAAGGTGATCGAGTTGTCCCGCTTGTTGCAGGCCGTTGAGCGGTACGAAGCCGGCGCACCGCAGGACCATGACCTTAAAGACCTCATCGACGCCGGCGGGTCTCTCGGCGGTGCCCGCCCTAAAGCCGCCGTGATCACTCGGGCCGGCAACCTCGCTATCGCGAAATTTCCCCGGAAGGGCAGCGACGACTGGGACGTGATCGGCTGGGAGAAACTTGAGTTGAACCTGGCCGGTAAGGCTGGGCTCAATGTCGCACCGTCCGAGCTCATTCGGGTCAGCGGTCGTAACGTCCTACTGGTGGACCGATTCGAGCGGAACCAAGGACGACGGATCGGTTTCACAAGCGCGCTCACGATGCTCGAAGCATCCGACCGTGACCAGCGCAGCTACCTTGAGATAGCTGAAGTTATTCAAACCAAATCGAACACGGTGAACTCCGACCTGGAGCAGCTCTACCGCCGAATCGTCTTCTCGATCCTGACCGGTAATACGGACGATCACCTGCGCAACCACGGGTTCGTCCGGGCAGGTCGAGCATGGGCG
>DASRUA010000323.1:0-2641 GCA_035655615.1 Dermatophilaceae bacterium | reverse complement strand
TGGCAACCCGACCATTCCGGTGGACCAACCGCCGAAACCAACCTCGCCGCACTGCACCGAGGCCACCACAACCTCAAGACTGCCGGCTTCTGGGACAGTGACCAGTCAGCTGACGGAACACTGACCTGGACCACCGCCACGGGGCGGAAAGTCACGACCCACCCCTACCTCTACGCACAACACAGGTGGCAACTGAAGGGCCCGACGGCAAAGCCCACCGATCTGCGGGCTGGTTTCAGCGGCCCGAAACCCAGTGGCAACTGAAGGGCCCGACAGGAGAGTCCGCCGATCTACCGGCTGGTTTCAGCGGCCCACCACAGTGCTGACCCCCGACGACGCCGTCTTCGCCGTTCTGACTAGGTCCGACGGAGCTCGAGGTCGTAGATGGTGCTGCCCAACGCCAGCGCCTTCTGCTCGAACCGGGTCATCACCCGCCCCTCGAACCTGGGGGCAAAACCCGTTCCGACATGCGGATTGGTCAGCGAGCCACACCCGGCGAGAACGTCGCGCATCTGCCTGGCATAGTCCGCCCAGTCGGTCGCCAGCCGCAACGTCCCACCCAACGCGAGGCGGGAAGCGGCGAGCCCCGCGAACTTCGGATTGACCAGCCGCCGCTTGTGATGACGATTCTTGTGCCACGGGTCTGCGAAGAAGACCCAGAGCTCGGCCACGCTCCCCGCCCCCAGCATGTGCTCCAACACCTGCACGGCATCGGCCTGCACCAGCCGGACGTTGGTCAGGTCGTGGCGGATGATCTTGGCAATCGTCGCCGCCATCCCAGGGCGATAGACCTCAACCGCGAGGAAGTTGGTGCCGGGACTCGCCTGGGCGCCCTGGACGACGGCATCGCCGGTGCCCGAGCCGACCTCCACCACTAGCGGAGCCACCCGGCCGAAGTCACGCACCGCGTCAAGAAGGTAACCCGGAGCCACCGACATGGAGGCCTGCCGTCTGGGCACGTTTAACACCCACGTCTCATGGTGCTCGTCCCACGTTCGTTGCAGCCGGGGTCGGAGCCGGTTGTCACGCCGTACGAAAGAGACCGTCCGGCTCTGGAACGGCTCAGCCAGCCGACCCTCCACGACCGAGCCTTCCATGGCCGGGACTACTTCTTGGTCCGGTCCCCACCGGACGCTGCGTCGTTGGACAGGGCTGCGATGAACGCCTCCTGGGGAACCTCGACCCGGCCCACCATCTTCATCCGCTTCTTGCCCACCTTCTGCTTCTCCAGCAGCTTGCGCTTCCGTGAGATGTCACCGCCGTAGCACTTGGCGAGGACGTCTTTGCGCATGGCGCGGATGGTCTCGCGGGCGATGATGCGAGCACCGATGGCAGCCTGGATCGGCACCTCGAAGTTCTGGCGTGGAATCAGCTCGCGCAGCTTGGACACCATCATGAGGCCGTAGGCGTACGCCTTGTCCTTGTGGACGATCGAGCTGAAGGCATCAACAGCCTCTCCCTGCAGGAGTATGTCGACCTTGACGAGGTCTGCAACCTGGTCACCGGCGGGCTCATAGTCGAGCGAGGCATAGCCACGCGTCTTGGACTTCAGCGCGTCGAAGAAGTCGAACACGATCTCGGCCAGAGGCAGCGTGTAGCGCATCTCGACGCGATCCTCGGAGAGGTAGTCCATCCCCAGCAGGGTGCCGCGTCGGGCCTGGCACAGCTCCATGACAGCGCCGATGAACTCGCTCGGTGCCAGGATCGTCGCGCGAACGACGGGCTCCTTGATCTCGCCGACCTTGCCGCTGGGAAACTCACTCGGGTTGGTCACCGTGATGACCTTGCCGTCGTCCAGGTAGACCTCGTAGACCACGTTGGGCAGCGTCGAGATCAGGTCAAGGTCGAACTCCCGCTCAAGCCGCTCCCGCACGATCTCCAGGTGCAGCATGCCCAGGAAGCCGACCCGGAAGCCGAAACCGAGAGCGACCGAGGTCTCGGGCTCGTAGATGAGGGCTGCATCGTTGAGCTTGAGCCGGTCCAGGGCATCGCGTAGGTCCGGGTAGTCCGAACCGTCGATGGGATAGAGACCGGAGAACACCATCGGCTTGGGGTCGCTGTAACCACCGAGATCCTTAGTCGCCGGCTTGGACGCGTTGGTGACCGTGTCACCGACCCGGGACTGCCGCACATCCTTCACCCCGGTGATGAGGTAGCCCACCTCACCAACGCCCAGCCCCTTGCAGACCACCGGCTCGGG
The DNA here is from genome assembly GCA_035655615.1 of Dermatophilaceae bacterium. Taxonomy (GTDB): domain Bacteria; phylum Actinomycetota; class Actinomycetes; order Actinomycetales; family Dermatophilaceae; genus UBA4719. Next base: position 441 of record DASRUA010000323.1, on the reverse strand, counting down.
AGAGATGACACCGATCTCGAGCAGCTCGTGGGTCGCCTTGGTCGACATCATCAGGATCCGCTCGCGCGGGTTGAGATTGCCATCCACCACGCGCACGTAGGTCACCACACCGCGGTACGTGTCATACACGGAGTCGAAGATCATCGCCCTTGCTGGAGCGTTGGGGTCGCCCACAGGCGCCGGCAGGTCGCGGACAATCTGGTTCAGCAACGGTTCGACGCCGATCCCCGACTTGCCCGACACCTTGAGACAGTCCTCTGGCTGGCAGCCGATCAGCTTCGCGAGCTCCTCGGCATACTTCTCGGGCTGGGCAGCAGGCAGGTCGATCTTGTTCAGGACCGGGATGATCGTGAGGTCGTTCTCCATGGCCAGATAGAGGTTCGCCAGCGTCTGGGCCTCGATGCCCTGCGCTGCGTCCACAAGCAGGACAGCGCCCTCGCA
>DASRUA010000322.1:0-7768 GCA_035655615.1 Dermatophilaceae bacterium | reverse complement strand
GAAGGACAACATCAAGCGTCAGTGGTGGAAGTCCATGGTGCAACAGCGTGACGACGTCGTGGGCCTGGACTCCTCGGTCATCCTGCCGACCAAGACCTGGGAGGCCTCGGGTCACGTGGCCACGTTCAGCGACCCGCTGATCGAGTGCTTGTCGTGCCACCATCGTTTCCGGGCCGACCACCTGCAGGAGGCCTTGGCGGAGAAGAAGAGCAAGAACGCCAGGGATGGCGAGGACGACGTGGTGAACCCTGACGACATCCTGTTGTCGGCCATCGCCTGCCCCAACTGCGGCACTCGCGGTTCATGGACCGAGCCGAGGGCGTTCTCTGGCCTGCTCAAGACCTACCTGGGTCCCGTCGAGGACGAGACTGGACTGCACTACCTGCGCCCCGAGACCGCACAGGGCATCTTCCTCAACTTCGCCAACGTGATGAACTCCGCGCGCAAGAAACCACCGTTCGGCATCGCCCAGATCGGCAAGAGCTTCCGCAACGAGATCACCCCCGGCAACTTCATCTTCCGGACGCGCGAGTTCGAGCAGATGGAGATGGAGTTCTTCGTCGTTCCGGGCACCGACGAGGAGTGGCACCAGTACTGGATCGACGCACGCACTCAGTGGTACGTGGACCTCGGCATCAACAAGGACAACCTGCGCCACTATGAGCATGCCCCGGAGAAGCTCTCGCACTACTCCACGCGCACCGTGGACATCGAGTACCGATACCGGTTCCAGGGCACTGAGTGGGGCGAGCTCGAGGGTGTCGCCAACCGCACCGACTTCGACCTCAAGACCCACGGCGAGGCCTCGGGCGCTGACCTGTCCTACTTCGACCAGACCACCGGCGAGCGTTTCACCCCGTACGTCATCGAGCCGGCTGCCGGTCTGTCCCGCTCGCTGATGACGTTCCTGCTCGACGCCTACTCCGAGGACGAGGCCCCTAACACCAAGGGTGGCGTGGACAAGAGGGTCGTGCTCAGGCTCGACAAGCGTCTGGCGCCGATCAAGGTCGCCGTCCTGCCGCTGTCGCGCAACGCCGACCTGACCCCCAAGGCCAAGGATCTGGCCGCCCAGCTGCGCCAGAGCTGGTCGATCGACTTCGACGACGCCGGTGCCATCGGTCGCCGCTACCGCCGCCAGGACGAGATTGGCACGCCGTTCTGCATCACGGTCGACTTCGACACCCTGGACGACCAAGCGGTAACCGTGCGAGAGCGTGACTCGATGGCTCAGGAGCGGGTGGCCCTCGACCAGGTCGAGGCCTACCTGGCGACACGCCTGCTCGGCTGCTGAGAGCTGGGGGATCATGACGGTGGCGCTGCCTGTGCTCCCCGCGCAACCGGTGCTCCCTGCGCTCCAGCTCGGTCGCCATACCATCGGGTCCCCGGTCGTGCTCGCCCCGATGGCCGGTGTCACCAACCGCGCCTTCCGCCGGTTGTGCAGAGAGTATGGCGACGCCGGGCCAGGACGTCGAGCGACCGGCACCAGAGTGCACCAGTCCCTGTATGTCAGCGAGATGGTCACCTCGCGGGCCCTGGTCGAGCGCACGCCGAGGTCGATGCAGCTGATCGAACACGACCCGGAAGAGACCCTTCGTTCGATCCAGCTGTACGGGGTGGATCCGGCGACGGTGGGGGCGGCTGTGCGGATGCTCGTCAGCGAGGACCGCGCGGACCACATCGATCTCAACTTCGGCTGTCCGGTCCCCAAGGTCACCCGCAAGGGCGGTGGCGCGGCACTGCCGTGGAAGACGGAGCTGTTCCGGGCGATCGTCAGCAGCGCGGTCAAGGAGGCCACCGCGTATGACGTGCCGGTCACCGTCAAGATGCGCAAGGGCATCGACTCGGACCACCTGACGTTCCTTGAGGCAGGCAGGATCGCCGAGGGAGAGGGTGTTGCCGCCGTGGCACTGCACGCCCGGACGGCCTCGCAGGGGTACTCGGGTCAGGCTGACTGGTCGGCCATCAAGGCATTGAAAGGGGTCGTCACCGGGATTCCGGTGTTGGGCAACGGCGACATCTGGTCGGCGCAGGACGCGCTCGACATGGTCGAGGCGACCGGTTGCGACGGGGTCGTCGTGGGTCGTGGCTGCCTGGGCCGGCCTTGGCTGTTCGCCGACCTCGCGGCGGCTTTCGCCGGGACGACGGCGCGGGTCCAGCCGACTCTGGGGGAGGTGGCCCAGACGATGCGCCGACACACCGAGTACCTCGCCGAGTTCTATGGCAGCGAGATGAAGGCCTGTCGTGACATCCGCAAACACATCGCCTGGTACCTCAAGGGATTCCGGGCCGGCCGTGACATCCGGCACCGACTGGCCCTGGTCGACTCGATGGTCGCGCTCGATGACCTCATTGGCGGGCTCGATATGGATGCGCCGTGGCCCGGTGAGCCGGCTGAGGGCCAGCGGGGACGGGCGGGCTCGCCTCGCCGGGTTGCCCTACCCGACGGGTGGCTGGACTCCCAGGAGCTCAACGCGGCGTCCGCTGCCGTCGTCGCCGAGGCTGAGCTGTCGGTCTCGGGCGGCTGACCCGGTAGCCCTCAGCCGGTTCCGCCAGAGGGCTTCAGATGGCAGGCTCGAGAGCATGTGCCGCAACATCAGAACCCTGTACAACTACGCTCCACCGGCGACTGCCACAGAGGTGCGTGAGGCTGCCCTGCAGTACGTCCGCAAGGTCAGCGGGACCAGCAAGCCATCGGCCGCGAACAGTGCGGTCTTCGAACAGGCGGTGGTCGCGGTGGCTGCGGCCACCCAGAGCTTGCTGGACGCGATGGTGACGTCGGCTCCGCCAAAGGACCGTGCCGTCGAGGCTGCAAAGGCGCGTGAGCGTAGCGGAGTTCGCTTCGGCTGAGTCGATTTCGTGCGATTTACAGGTTTCTCGTCGAACCGCCTAAGGTGTGTTTGCTTCCTCGAAGGGACTGGCAGACATGTCGACCGGTAAGAAGAAATCGGAAGCCAAGCTTATCGGCGTGCTCATCATCATTGCCGGGGCCTTGGTGGTTGTCGCTGCCGGCGTCACGCTGGGCATGGCCTCCTCACAACTCAAGGCCGAGCAGATGACCGTTAGTGCGGTGACTCCAGCAGCTACCGCCAATGCGAGCGGTAAGCCGGTCGCAGACCCGAACCACGCTGAGCCGCCCGCCGGGATGAACCATGGGAACAGCAAGGATGTGATGGCCCTTCCCGACTCGCGTGACTCCATGACGAACGGATCGTTCCTGCGTGCCTTGTTCGTCATCGCTGCCGCCGCTCTCGCAATCGCTGCCCCGGTGATGGGCATCGGCGTCCTGTTCGCATTGGTCGACTTTGGCCCGTTAAAGGGCTCCCGCAGGCGGAAGATCTCTGATTCGTCATGCTAGCGACAGGTCGAGCTGGATCACCTGATTCAGGACGTCGTCAATTGCGGTGAGCAGCCCGCTGATCCATGGCACGGGATCCGCTTCCAGCCAAGATCAGGGGTGCCATAGTTGTGAGCGATATGAGCGACTAAGATGTGGACGGGGATCCGGTAGGCGCGATCGCCTGACCCGCTCCAGCGTGCAGGTCGAGCACTCCTTGGCGACCCGTCGCGAAAGCGCACAGAACGGCACCGCACCACCCTTCCTTCTACCGGGTGGTGCGGTGCTTTTGTGCGGGAGGTGCCCCGGTCGGCGGCCACCCGGCATACAGTGCGTTCTTGTGAGCACGTATGCCGTGGCCGATCGCGAGCGCTGGGTCCGTGAGGACCCGGCGCACAAGCAGGCCGACCGTGACGACTTCGCCAGAGACCGCGCGCGGGTGGTGCACTCGGCATCGCTGCGGCGCTTGTCGGCCAAGACTCAGGTGGTGCAGCCGGACAGCGACGACTTCGTTCGCAACCGGCTGACCCACTCACTGGAGGTTGCCCAGATCGGCCGGGAGTTCGGCGCGGCGCTCGGGTGCGACGGAGACGTGGTCGACACTGCGTGCCTGGCGCACGATCTTGGCCACCCGCCCTTCGGGCACAACGGTGAGACGGCTCTGAATGACGTCGCCGCCGACATCGGCGGCTTCGAGGGCAACGCGCAGACCCTGCGGCTACTCACTCGTCTCGAGGCCAAGAGGGTGCATTCCGATGGCCGTCCGGCGGGACTCAACCTGACCCGGGCGAGCCTGGACGCGGTCACGAAGTATCCCTGGGGCCGGGACGAAGACCGTTGGGGCACTGTCAAGTTCGGCGTCTACGCCGATGACCTCGAGGTCTTCCGCTGGTATCGCGGATCACAGCCGGACGGCCGACGTTGCCTCGAGGCGCAGACGATGGACTGGTCGGACGACGTGGCCTACTCGGTTCACGACGTCGAGGACGGTGTTGCTTCGCAGCGGCTGGATCTGCGGGCTTTGCGCTCGCAGTCCGAGATGGCACCGGTCATCACCATGACGCGAGAGCTGTACGCCCCGGACCTGGAGGAAGCGGAGATCACCGAGGCGTTGGCGCGAGTGCTCGCCACTGGTTGGATCCCCACGTCCCACAATGGTTCTCGCATCGATCTGGCCGCACTGAAGGACATGACGAGCCTGCTCATCGGACGGTTCGTCCGGACCGTCGGCATGGCTACCCGGGCGAGGTACGGGGATGGTCCGTTGACTCGTTACGTCGCCGACCTGGTGATCCCTGACGGCGTCCGGGCCGAATGCGCCGTCCTGAAGGGCACGGCCGCCCACTTCGTGATGTTCACGGACGAACGGCGCTCGCTCATGGGTGGTCAACGCACCCAGATCCACGAGCTTGTGGACGCTTATCGCGCCGAGCCGGAGGCCCGGCTGGACCCGCTGCACCGGGGCGACTTCCTGGCTGCGGCCGACGACGGGGCCGCCCTGCGCGTGATCATCGACCAGGTGGCCTCGTTGTCTGACCCCCGGGCCAAGGTGTTGCACCAGGCCTGGTGCTGATCGCCGCTGCAACGGGCAACCGCCTAGACTTCCCTACGGCGTGGAGGAGGCAGGGTGGCGGGTCTGATCAAGGCTGACGACGTGACACAGGTCAAGGAGCGGTCGTCGATCGAGGATGTCGTGCGCGAGCACGTGACCTTGCGCGCCGCCGGACCTGGCTCGTTGAAGGGGTTGTGCCCGTTTCACGACGAGAAGAGCCCGTCGTTCAACGTCCGCCCGGTCGTGGGGGCCTGGCACTGCTTCGGCTGCGGCGAGGGCGGTGACGTCATCTCCTTTGTGCAGAAGGTCGAGCACCTCACCTTCGCCGAGGCGGTCGAACGCCTGGCCACCAAGCTTGGCATGGAGCTCCACTACGAAGAGGGCGGCCCGCCTCGCGGCGGAGAGGGGCTGGGCAAGCGGTCGCGGCTGCTCGAGGCCCACCGGGTGGCCGCCGAGTTCTACAGTGCCGCGTTGGTCAACCTGCCCGAAGCGCGCGCCGGTCGTGACTTCCTGCGCGAACGCGGATTCGACCGTGCGGCGGCCGAGAAGTTCGGTGTGGGGTTCTCACCTCGCGGGGGCGAGGAGCTCACGAGACACCTGCGCGCCAAGGGTTTCACCGACGACGAGATCGTCGCGGGCGGGCTGGCCGGTCGTGGACGCGGCCTGTATGACCGGTTCCGTGGCCGGCTGATGTGGCCCATCCGGGACATCACCGGAGATGTGGTGGGTTTCGGCGCACGGCGGCTGTTCGACGATGACCGGATCGAGGCCAAGTACCTCAACACCAGCGAGACGGCGATCTACAAGAAGTCGTCCGTGCTCTACGGTCTTGACCTTGCCAAGAAGGCTATCGCCAGAGATCGTCAGGCGGTCGTGGTCGAGGGCTACACGGACGTGATGGCCTGCCACCTGGCCGGCATCGAGACCGCGGTGGCCACCTGCGGCACCGCGTTCGGCATCGAGCACATCAAGCTGCTGCGTCGCCTCATGCGCGACGAGCCTGACCTTGCGCCGGCGAAGGTGGTCTTCACGTTCGACGGAGACGCCGCCGGCCAGAAGGCGGCCATGCGCGCTTTTGGCGAGGACCAGCGCTGGGCGTCGCAGTCCTTCGTGGCGGTGGAGGCGTCCGGCAAAGACCCCTGCGAGCTGCGCCAGGCCGGGGGAGACGCGGCAGTTCTGGCGCTTGTCGAGGACGCGGTGCCGATGTTCGAGTTCGCGGTGCGCACCACCCTGGCACGGTTCGACCTGACCGGTGCCGAGGGCCGGGTCCGGGCACTGGGCGCAGTTGCCCCCATCGTCGCCGGCATTCGCGATCGCTCCCTGCGTCCGGAGTACACCCGTACCGTGGCTGGATGGCTGGGCGTCGAGGTCGAACAGGTGGCCAACGAGGTTGCTCGAGCCACCCGGATGGCCGCGCGCGCCACTGGCCCTGGTTCAGGCACGGGGACCGACCCCGGGACCGACTTGGTGACCGGCCGGGAGCAGGGCCACGAACAGGGAAACGAGCAGGGAAACGAGCAGGGTGAAGGGCATGGCGATGAGCATGCTTTCGAGCTGGCCCGCCCGGACCTGCGCGACCCCGTCGTCGCTGCTGAGCGACAGCTGCTGCAGGCGGCGTTGCAGTTCCCGAACCTGGTCGATCCGGCCGGCTTCGAGTCCATCGCCGCCGACTCCTTCAGCGCTCCGGCGCATCGCGGGGTGCACGACGCCATCCAGGCGGCCGGCGGCATCACGGCCGCCAGCGGCGGGGACAGCCGTTGGGCTGATCGGGTGAGCGAGGCCGCAGCCCTGACCGTCCGGCCACTGGTCAGCGAGCTTGCAGTGGCGCCGGTGCCGGCCCGGGTCGACCCGCTCACCGGGCTTCCTGAGCGCCGGTACGTCGACGAGCTGCTCGTCCGGATCCAGGAGGTCGCGCTGACTCGTCAGATCGGTGATGCCATCAGCGCGATGCGCCGTGTCCCCCCGGATGACACCGCGGCCGGCCGTCAGCTCGGCGTACAGCTGCAGATCCTGCAGCGGGAGCTCGCCAACCTGCGCTCGAAGCTTGGCTGATGGGACTGTTCAACCGGCGGCCCTCGCGCGCACAACTACCCCCGGCCATCACGGCGGCCCTTGGACTGGCCAGGGGAGAGCGGGCCCTGGCGTTCGGTGTCGATGACAACACCGGCGGGTATGTCGTCGCGACGACCTTCGCCCTGGCGATCGTGACATCGAACCCGGTGACATCAGGCGCGGAGCGCACTCTCCGGCGTCCCTGGCTGTTCGTGGACGCGGGTTCATGGGAGCCTGAGACGGCGACCTTGACAGTCACCTGGACCGACGGCGGACGAGGCGGGCAGTGGTCGTTCCTTGATCAGCCGACCCTGTTGCCCGAGACGTTGCGTGAGCGCGTCCAGGCAAGCGTCGTGATCGCGACGCGCCTCAACCTGGGCGATCGGCGTACCGGCAGGGTCGCCATACGTCAGGATTTTGAGAGCCACGAGCTCATCGCGCAGACAATTCTGGGACGCTACACGCGCGCCGATGACCCCGAGGTGCAGGCACATGTTGCGGCCGCTCTTTCCCATCTGAGGGACCAGGTCGGGCTGCCGGCCTGACCCGATTACCGTTGGGAGCCGGTTTCGTGACTAGCGAATCCCTTTGCTACAGTTCGACGCGCAGCATTCCCCTGTAGCTCAATTGGCAGAGCAGCCGACTGTTAATCGGCAGGTTACTGGTTCGAGTCCAGTCGGGGGAGCAAACCCGCAGGTCAGAGGCTTACGGTCTCTGACCTGCTGTGTTTCGTGACCATTTTATGCCCACTTTACTGATCAACGTCGGTGGCCGCCCGTCACGGTGCAGCGCAGCCGCGGAGTCGGCAGACATCGCTGGATGTCGTCAAG
>DASRUA010000321.1:0-2844 GCA_035655615.1 Dermatophilaceae bacterium | reverse complement strand
TGTTCCTTCCTGATGCGCCCACACCAGTGCCCGCCAGACCTGCCTCACAGGTAGCGGCATCCCCCGGCGAACTCGCGACCCCAGATGCCCCTGGTGATCGCCGCGTACTGGACCCGCCGGCCTGGCCCGAGCCCGAATGGTGATGTCCGGCAACCGATCCAGGGTCTTGTCGAGGTCGTCGAAAGCCACCTCTCGCAGCGAGGCCAGGCCCAGCAGCCGGGCCGCCTCCTCGCAGCTGTCGCGCCGCAGCGCATGGCCGACCCGGCAGCGCAGGGCCGCGGACTGGTCCATGCCGCCGGTCGTGCCTGGGCGATGGTGTTCTCGGCATTGACAATGAGTGAGCGGGGAAGGTACTGACACGGGGTTGCTGGACGAGTACCGTCCTGAAGTATTCGGGCTGGCAGAGACCGAGGGAGCGATCGCATGCGTCGGTATCTCGTAGTGGCGAATCGGAGCTTGGGGGGCGCGGAGCTGGAGGAGGAGCTTCGCAAGCGGATCGGGGAGGGGCCGAGTTCCCTTTATGTGATTGTCCCGAACACCACTGCCGCGCATTACTACTCCACACCGGTGGCTGGTGGCCATGTGCCTATGCCCACCGTGGACAGGACCATCGATGGTCCCCGGTCCGATAAGGAAGCGACCGCGCAGGCTCGGCACCGGCTGGATGAGCTGGTGGCAGGTCTGACCGCTACGGATGTGGAGGTCGAGGGACACCTCGGGAGCGCCTACCCGCGCAAGGCGATCCAGGCGGCGCTGGCAGACCACGACTTCGACGAGGTCATCGTGTCCACGCTGCCGCGGCGGGCCTCTGAGTGGCTCCAGGCCGATCTGCCTCACTACATCAAGCGCCGGTACGGGGTGCCGGTGACGACGATCGTCATGGCCAAGCCACAAGCCGAGCGACCAACGGCAGGCGACGGCGAGTCGGGTCCGTCGGTCGGCAAGACGATTCTGGTGGCGGGGGTGGCCGCACTGGGGGGTTTCCTGTTCGGCTACGACACGGCGGTGATCAACGGGGCGGTTAAGGCCCTCGTGTCGGCGTACAAGTTGGGGCCCTTCATGGCCGGGTTTGCGGTGTCCGTGGCGCTGCTCGGCTGCGCTGTCGGCGCATGGTTCGCGGGCGATCTGGCTAATCGTTTAGGGCGGCCACGCGTCATGGTGATCGCGGCCGGTCTGTTCCTCGTGTCGGCGTTCGGCAGCGGGTTGTCGTTCAGCCAGTGGGACTTCAGCCTGTGGCGGTTCGTCGGCGGCATGGGGGTGGGTGCCGCCTCGGTGATCGCGCCGGCCTACATCGCGGAAATCTCCCCAGCGCACCTACGAGGTCGGCTGGGGTCGCTGCAGCAGCTGGCGATCGTGGTCGGCATCTTCTTGGCTCTCCTGGTGGACTACGCGCTCGCAACAACTGCGGGGAGCGCCTCTGACAAGTTGTGGCTGGGCGTCGCTGCCTGGCGGTGGATGTTCCTGTCTCTTGCGGTTCCAGCTCTCATCTACGGCGGCCTCGCGTTGACGATCCCGGAGTCGCCGCGCTACCTGGTGGCCAAGGACCGGCTTGAAGAGGCCGCCGATGTGCTGCGTCGTTTTGTCGTGGCCAAGCCGGACAAGAAGGTCGCCGAGATCGAGGAAACACTCACAAGCGACCATGACTTCCGGCTCTCCGACCTGCGGGGACCGGCCGTGGGGCTGCTGTCCATCGTCTGGGTCGGGATCTTGTTGTCGGTGTTCCAGCAGGCCGTGGGCATCAACGTGATCTTCTACTACTCCAGCGTGCTGTGGCAGGCGGTGGGGTATGGCGAGTCGAACGCCATGCTCATCAGCGTGATTACGTCCGTCACCAACATCGCGGTCACCGTCGTCGCGATCTTCCTGATCGACAAGGTGGGCCGCAAACCGCTCCTCGTCGTGGGCTCCTCGGGGCTCTTACTCACCCTCGCCACGATGGCCTTCTGCTTCCAGCAGGCGCAGGTCGTCGCGGGCAAGCCAACCCTGCCGGGAAACCTCGGCATCGTCGCGTTGGTTGCGGCCAACCTGTACGTCGTCTTCTTCGGTGTCAGCTGGGGACCCGTCGTCTGGGTGATGCTGGGTGAGATGTTCAACAACCGCATCAGGGCGAGTGCCCTGGCGCTCGCAGCCGCGGCGCAGTGGCTGGCCAACTTTGCAGTCTCGGTGTCGTTCCCGAAACTGAGTGCCATCGGCCTCGGGCTCACGTACGGCATCTACGCGGTGTTCGCCTTGATGTCGCTGGTGTTCGTGCTGAAAAGCATCAAGGAAACCAAGGGCCGAGAGCTCGAGGAGATGGCCTGACCCATGACCGTGCATGCGTCGACCGTCCGCGACCTGCCCGATGCCCTGCACGACGAGGGACTGTTCGGCGAGCGGCTGGCCGGGAGGCGGCCCGCCGTGTTCCTCGACTACGACGGGGTCCTCACGCCTATCGTCGATCGGCCCGAGGACGCCGTTATCTCCCCAAGCATGCGCACCACGGTGCGGGCTCTGGCCCGGCGCTGCCCGGTGTGCGTGGTCAGCGGCCGCGACCGGCAGGTCGTGCAAGAGCTGATGGGGGTCGACGACCTCGTGGTGGCCGGTAGCCACGGCTTCGACATCTGGAGCCCGAGCGAGGGCACCATCGCGCACGATGGCGGCTCCGGCTACGAGGCAGTCATCTCTGATGCGACCGACGAGCTGCGTGCCGCGCTCGGGTCGATTCCGGGAGTTGTCATCGAGTCGAAGCGTGCGTCGGTCGCGGTGCACTACCGGCTCGTCAACCCCGAGGACCACGGCAGAATCGGCGCGGTGGTCGACACGCTGCTGGCCGAGCATCCGGAGCAGCTCAAGGTCACCCCCGGG
>DASRUA010000320.1:0-2542 GCA_035655615.1 Dermatophilaceae bacterium | reverse complement strand
TACGCGTCTGAGAGTGAGGTCATCCGCGAGGGCCTTCGGTCCCTCGCGGCGCGCGAGCGAGCGGTCGAGTCTTGGCTGCGCGACCAGGTAGTGCCTGCCTACGATCGCTTCGCTGCCGATCCTTCCACGTCGATGTCGCCTGACCAGGTCCGGGCACACGTGACCCAGCCGACCGATCGGTGACCTTCACCGTACGATTCGCTTCTGAGGCGGCAGATCAGCTTCAGTCCCTCTACCGCTATGTCGCGGAGGCGTCCTCGCCTCAGGTCGCTGCTGACTACGTGGAGGCGATTGTGGCCCACTGCGAAGGGCTGGCGATCTTCCCTCATCGAGGAACGATGCGGGATGACCTGCGGCCCGGCTTGCGTACGACTGTCTACAAGAAGCGCGTGGTGATCGCCATCGTTGTGGACGACGCAGCCGAACGGGTCGATGTCCTGGGAATCTTCGCCGGTGGTCAGGACTACGAGGCGGTCTTCAGCGACTGAGCCGGCCCCTCCCAACGGCGAGTTACGGGAGCCCAGGCCGCGGGCGTCCGACGTGGTGGGAGGCACTGACCTCCGACTCTCGGCGCCGGGGGAGGAGCGGTGATGGTGACGACAAAGTGGAAAGACGTTCGTCCCGAACTCGTTGAGACGCTCGGCGGGGAGGCTGTCGTGGCTGAGGCCCATCTGCGGAACCAGACCTACATCGACGCCCAGCGGCTCGCGGAGCGTCGTACCGCCGTCGGGTTGACTCAGGCCGAGGTGGCCGACCGCATGGGGATCACCAAGAGCCGCGTCTCGCAGATCGAGCGCGGCGAGGTCTCGACGGTGAATGTCATCGCGCGCTACGTGCAGGCGATCTGTGGGCAGCTTCAGATCTCGGCAGTGTTCGGCAACGACCTGCTCATCCTCCAAGGCGCTGGCACGAGTGGCGGCCGCCTCGATCTTCTGGATGAGATCCGTCCTGGCGTGCCGCTGGGCGGCGACCAGCACCTACCGGCGGAGCTGGCGTCTGTGACCACGTAACGGGCCGGCGCGAAGCGCTCACCGGGCGGCTGTTGGATCTTCTTCCGGCTGTCCTCGAATCGCGCCCGTTGTGGCGCGCTCCTCAAAGACCGCAGGTTCTGAGGATCGCAGAAGTGGCGGCGGTGACGCCGTCTGGCTCGCTGGCGATGCGTTGGGCGATTTCGAGGGCCTTTCGCGTGACCTCGGGCCTCGTTACTTCTGCGGCGGCCGCTCTGACGACTTCACTGGTGATCTTGCGTGGGTTGATTGGCCTGGTGGCGATGCCGAGTTTGTAGAGTCGGTCGGCCCAGAACGGCTGGTCCATTCCGAATGGCACCGGGATGGAGGGGGTGCCGGATTGTGCGGCTTGGTGGGTGGTGCCGGCACCGCAGTGGTGCACGATCGCGGCGCAGCGGGGAAAGATCCAGTCGTGTGGGGCCCAGCCGATGGGGTGCACGGTGTCGGGTAGGTCGGTGTCGGCCAGTGCTGCCCAGCCCGACGAGAGCAGTGCTCGCCGTCCCGCGAGTCCCTGGATGATCGCGTCGCGCCATGTTGATAACTCGCCTAGACCGGCCATGGAGCCGAACCCGACGTAGATGGGTGGTTCGCCGTCCGCGAGGAACTCGGCCAGGTCGTTGGGTGGCTGCCAATCGGGATCCGAGGGCAGTTGCCAGGGGCCGGTGATGGTCACGTTCGGATGGGTCCAGTCGCTGGCAGCCGGCAGCAGGGTAGGTGACCAGGCCGCCAGAATGGGCAATGCCTCCCAGGCCAACTGAAGTCGGGGTTGGCCCAGGTCGCGGCGAGCTTTGTTGATTGCGCTGCGGTAGAACAAGTCGCCAGTGGCGCTGACGAGGTCCGCGAGCGGGCGGTTCAGCCATTCCGGGGTACCGACCACCCCGGATAGCGGTGGTGGGTAGTCCCGGGTCTCCAGGGACGGCTGGAGCTGCCCGAACACCAGTCGAATCCCCTTCTCCTGCGCCACGGAAGCCGAGTGGTAGACCACCAGGGTCGTGGCCACGATCACGTCCGCGCCCTCGGCGGCGGCGTCGAGGGTCTCGATCCACCCGCGGGTGTTCAGCCGAGTCACTTCGGCGAACAACTGCATCGATGGACGCCCCGACTTCATCGTCCTCGACCACCCGGGCGAGCCAACAGTGAGCATCGATCGGGCACTTCCGGGCAAGACCCGGAGGTCTAGCCCGAGCTGGCCCGCTATCTGCCCGGCCGCTCCGTCGGCCACCAGTACCACTGAGTGGCCGGCCCGCTGCAAACTGGCCGCCAGCGCGACCAGCGGCAGCGTGTCCCCGGTGCTGCCGTAGCCAGTTACCACGATCCTCATTTGGTCTCCTCCGATTCGCATGGTGCACACTGAGCCGCAACGATCGCCTCCATCGCACTCCCAAGTCGTTGGATTGTCCGGATTGCAGAGAATGCGGTGGTTCGCGAGTCATCAGGTTCGATGTATTCGACGGGGTCGAAGTCAACCTCGTCGAATGCGTGTCCGAGTTCATCGTCGAGCTCGCGATCGCGAGACAAGCCTGGGAAGGGCCTGT
>DASRUA010000319.1:0-2381 GCA_035655615.1 Dermatophilaceae bacterium | reverse complement strand
CCGCCCACAGTGTGAAGCGGGACCAGTCCGAGCGGTAGGCCTTCTTCGTGTTTGCCGCGGTGGACGCGTCCACCGCGGCGAGGACATCTTGTAGGGCCTGCTCCGACAGGACCTGCGGCCCGGCGGCTCCCCCGGTGGTGGCCGACTCGGCCAGTTCAGCCGCGGTGAGATCGGCCAGCCGGGACAACCGGGCGCTCGGCAGCACCGGCGGTGCGGCAGCCGGGCCGGCGTCGAGGGTGCCGATGATCGTGTCCTGCACCGTGCACCTCCCGCCGGATCCGCGTGTTGTCGCAGTTCAGCACGCGGCACCGACAGGGCGCCGGAGCTTGCCGGGGTGTCGGAAAAAGATCTTGCCGGGAATCGCGTGACATGGGCGTTGTCACTTTCACCGGCTGTGCGGCTACCGCCGATAATGGGGGATAATGCGAGTTACGGGACCTGTCGGTGCCGCGGCCGCGGCCGGGTTGTGTGGGTTATGCGCTGATATCCGCTCGCGGCGGCAGTCCCCTATTGCGGCGGCCTGAGAAGATTTCTGCATCAGAGTGCGCCTGGTCGGTCAGGTTGGTCACGAGGTCCAATCCATTCGTCACGTCGAGGGTCAGTCGACTGATCGCGAGGCGAACGATGTCCGAGGCGGAAAGTCCGTCGGGAAGCTGCTTGGCTGTCAGTTTCAGCCATTGCCGTTGGGCTGGTGTTACAAAGACAGTGACCCGTTGATAGGTGGCGGAGTGTTGGCCGTTCGATTCTGATTGTGTGCTTAGTCGTTTAGACGACTGGTTGCCATGGCGATCAGTCGGTGCGGTATTCGCTCGCTCCACCAACTGTGTTCCAAGTGGCTTAGTCGTCTGGTCGTCTGCTGAACTAGTGGTCACGTTGCTCAGGCGCTCAGACGTTTGGTCGTCTAGTGGCTTAGTCGTCTGGTCGTTCATGGGCCCAGTTCCCGTTTCGGCGGGTGTGGGAGGGCGCTTCCGGCCGGCGTTCAGCATTTGAGCTGCGGTGAGTGTCTTACCCATTCTCGGTTGCTCGCATTCGATCGAGGACCTCTTTGACGAGTCCGCAGTAGGCGGCGGTGAGATCCGCGTTCGCAGCAGGGTCCCCGACAACCAACCTGTCTGCCACATGATCTTCTGCGGCGACCCGGCGGGGGATCGTGGTCTCGAAGGTTGGCAGGTCGCTTTCCTGCAGAGCCTCGACGACCTCGCGGGTGATCCGGGTACGTGGGTCGGTCATGGTGATGAGTACACCCAGGAGGGGAGCCGTGATGAGACCTTCGGTACGGAAGTCTTCGGTCCATCCCAGGAACGCACCGAGTCCGCCCATGGCGAGCTTCGTCGCGCTCACGGGGGCGATCAGATCGGTAGCAGCAACCAGAGCCGCGAGAGTGACGAGGGAGAGGCTGGGCGCCAAATCCATTACCGCGTAGTCGTAGTTGTCGTCTGCCGGCGCCAGCGCCCGGGCGAGGCGGTCCTCGCGGCGGGTCATGGAGACCAGTTCGGTCTCCAGTGGTGCGAGGCCGAGAGTTGAGGGCAGGAGGTCGAGGTTGGTGATCCTGGTGTGGAGGATGACCTGGTCGAGGGGGACGTTTTTGGTGATGACGTCCTGGAGGTCGTAGTCGACGTCGTCGGGGTCCTCGGCGAACCAGAAGGTGGCGTGTGCTTGGGCGTCCACGTCGACGAGCAGTGTGCGGTAGCCCTCTTGTGCTAGGCCGGCGGCCAGGTTGACGGCTGTCGTTGTCTTTCCGACACCGCCTTTGTGGTTGGCGATCGCGATTCTGCGCATGGGTGGGCCTCCTTATCAGCACGGAGACTAGGCGACTACGCACCTAGTCTCCGTGTGCCACGCCGGGGCCTTCGCGTGTTGTTGAGTGCGAGCTGCTCTGTCTTTCAGCGGAGCTTCGGTGCGCGCCCGCGGCGAAGCCTCGCGTGCGGGGGGAATGACATGCCCGCGTTGTACTTCTTCTCGTATCGGGCTACTGCCTCCACGAGCGCGATGCGGACAAGGGCTGTCATGGACTTGACCTCGTCTGGTTCGCCGGTGAAGTCGGCGTGCCAGACGAGGCCTGACGCCCGCTCGTAGAGCGACTGGGGGATGTTGACCGTCAGCTTGAATTGTTCCTCATTGACCTTTTGCTCACCGGGGTAGAGGTCGGGGTCAACCACGACCGGGCGCGAGTTGGGTACCGGCACGGACGGTGGCGTCGGCTCAGGTGGTTGGGCTTTGACAGCCCTGCGGGGGGCACGTGTGCGTGGCTGCGGGGGACTGGGGGTGCTCGGACTTTTGGCGGCGTCCGATCGAGCCCGCGGCTTGCGGGGTGCGCGAGCAGGCTTTGGGGTGTCAGTCGTCATAAGTCCTCCTGCAGTAAGGATCTTCGGGTGCGTTCG
>DASRUA010000318.1:0-23752 GCA_035655615.1 Dermatophilaceae bacterium | reverse complement strand
AGCCCGACCGGGCCGCGATTCGGAGGCTTTTCGACCGCAGCGGCTGACTCTCGGCCAACACGTGACAAAATTAGAACGAGACCACGTCAGGCAATCAAGCAAGGAGGTCGGGATGCCCCGCATACTGCTCGCCCTCGTCGTGCTTGGCATCACCATCTACTCGGTGATCGACGCCATCCAGACCGAGGACACCCGCGTTCAGCACCTGCCCAAGCTCATCTGGATCCTGTTGATCATTCTCACTGCCCCAACGGGGATCGGCGGCATCGCCTGGCTCGTCACAGGAAGGCAACGCGGCCCACGAAGCGGACGCCGAGGGTCCGGTTACCCGACGGCACCTCGTGGCCCCGATGATGATCCGGATTTCCTTCGTAATCTGTGACTGCATCTGTGTGTGACTGCCCGCCGCCCGACCTGACAGAGAACTGAGCGAGAAACAACTCCATGGCTACGTTGTCCCAGTGGGTCGAGGGCGCCCGGCCCCGGACCCTTCCCGCCGCCGTCGCGCCCGTTCTGGTCGGTACTGGCGCCGCCTTCGCCGTCGAAGCAGGCAACGCTGCCTACGCCTTCCTTGCACTGCTGGTCTCCCTGGCGCTGCAGGTCGGTGTGAACTACGCCAACGACTACTCCGATGGCATCCGGGGCACCGATCAGGATCGGGTGGGCCCGGTACGACTCGTGGGTCAGCGACTGGCCAACCCCGGCGACGTCAAGCGCGCAGCGATGATCTGCTTCACCATCGCGTCCCTGCTCGGGCTGGCCCTGGTGGCACTCAGCGCCGCCTATCTGATGCTGCTGGTCGGCGCCGCTTCAATCGCCGCCGCGTGGTACTACACCGGCGGCAAACGACCATACGGATACTCCGGGCTGGGTGAAGTCTTCGTCTTCGTGTTCTTTGGTCTGGTGGCGACCCTGGGCACGACCTACACGCAGACGCTCTCGATCAGCGCGGCCTCGATCGCCGGAGCGGTCGGCGTCGGCGCCCTCGCCTCAGCGATCCTGGTCGCCAACAACCTTCGCGACATACCGACCGACAAGTCACACGGCAAGCGGACGCTCGCGGTGCGCCTGGGCCAGACCCGGACCCGCCGGCTGTACGCCGTACTGGTCATCGTCGCGCTCGCCTGCGTCCTGGTGGCCGGCGCCTTCCACCCGAGCGCCCTCATCGCCCTGCTGTCCTTCGTCCTGGCGATCCCGTTGCTGCGTCGGGTCCTGGGCGGCGCCCTCGGTAAGGACCTGATCCCCGTCCTGTCCGGGACCGGACGGTTCGAGCTGGTCTACGGCGTGCTGCTGGCGATCGGGCTGGCAGCAGCCCCGCACCTCGGCTGAACGGCATCACGCTCTGAGCACAGCGGCATCAGGCGCGCGCGGAGTCCTCATCAGCCTCGGCGTCCTCGGCGATCTCGTCCATCTTGTCGCCGCGGGCCTGTTCGGCCCGACGAGCACGCTCATCGACACGGCGCGCGATGCCGGCACTGAACTGTGCCCGCGGACCCTGCAGAACGAAGTACGAGACAACCATCGAACCCAACGCCGAAAGACCGAGCAGCCACCAACGCTGGCTCACATCACGCAGGCCCAAGAGCCACAGAGCGCATAGAAGCCCGAAGAAGATCATCAACCGCAACACCGTGTAGCGCGCCATGCTCACATCCCCGAATACGAGTGCTGGCCGACGAAGAACACGTTGACGACCATGTAGTTGACCAAAATGGCACCATAGCCCGCGAGCGCAAGACAGTTGGCTGCTCGCGGCGACCAGCCCGTTGTCGCACGGGCATGCAGGTAGGCGGCGTAGACGACCCAGATGACGAACGTCCACACCTCTTTGGGATCCCAGTTCCAGTAGTGACCCCATGCCTGCTCGGCCCAGATGGCGCCGGCGATGAGCGTGAAGGTCCACAGCGGGAACGCGACGGCGTGGATCCCGTAGGCCGTCCGGTCCAGGGACCGCGCCGGCGGAAGGGCCGTGTTCACGATGGTCCTGACGCGTGACATCACTAGTGGGTCATTGGCCGCCTGAGCTTCCAGCCAGGTCTTGACCAGGTGCAGGATCGTCACGCTGAACGCAATCGTGAACAGCGCGACCGCGAACGTGGCCACCGTGACGTGGATGACCAGCCAGACGCTCTTGAGCGAGGGCAGCAGCTCACTGGCATCCGTGTAGAAGACCGTGATCGCCAGTCCGAGCGTCAGCAGAACCGGACCGACGACGAAGAGCCCCAGCCAGCGGACGTCCCGGCGCAGGCTGATGGCGACGAAGACGACAACCACGAACATGCAGCCAACCAGGGCGAACTCGAACATGTTGCCCAGCGGCGGACGGTGGACTGACAAACCTCGCATGGCTGCAGCCGCGATCAGCAAGAGACCACCCAGCCGGGTGAGCATCATCGCGATACCGGCAGCCTTGCGTCTCCGCGGCCGGTCCGGGTCGTCAGTCGGGACCGGATGAGCCGGAGCTTCGGCGGAGGAGTCCGCCCCGACCAGTGCAGGCTCCTTCTGGGTCTCGGGCGCCGCCACCGGAAGCCTGGGGACAGTCCCGGCCAGGTCAAGCGCGAACGCGATCATGGCGATGGTGAACACCGCCATGGCCGAGTAGACGGCGAGGTTCGCGTACTGCGCAAGAGCCTGATTCGTCATACCGTGGTGCCACTCCCCTTGGTGCTGCTGCCCGTAGTGCTGGTGCCCGTAGTGCTGCTGCCTGTAGTGCTACTGCCCGAAGTGCTGCTGCGCTGTGCGATGACGCTGAGCAGGTCCTCGATGGTTGCCGCCAGGCCAGGGTCCTCACCCTTGGCCAGGCCACCGATCGAGACCACCGTACGTCGTCCCATCGGCTGGACGCGCACGAACACCCGGCGACGTCGGATCATCAGTGAGGCGATCAGCCCGGCCAGTGCGGCCACAGCGCCGATGAGGGCGAGCAGCTTGCCCGGATCGTAACGAATCGAGAGCCCAGCCCAGCGTTGGACCGCGTCGAAGGTGATGCTCCCCCGACCACCCGGCAGCGCGATGGTCTGGCCCGGTTTGAGCAGCAGCCGCAACGGCTCACCTCTGGCGTTCTTGAGCTGGGTCATCTTCTCGGTGCTGAGGGTGTAGACCGACTGCGGCCGTCCCTGCGGATATAGCTCGCCCTCATAGACCCCGAGCGCGAGAGCAGGATTCTTGAGGTCCGGGAAGAACGAGGACGGCCCGGCAGCCTTGTCGAGGTACTCAGAGGGCAGGAAGAACCCGAAGAACCCCAGCTGTTTCGGGCTGGCTGCCGACACCTTGACCGCGCCCACCGACTTGTAGTTGGCGTCCTGCGGCAGGAACGGCGTGGCTTCGTGCATGAGCACCTGGCCTGCAGCATCGCGCACCGTGATGACGGGTGCGTAGCCGTTTCCCAGCAGGAACACGGACGTCCCGCCGAACGTCAGCGGCCCGTTGACCTTCAGAATCTGATGGATCGCAGGAGCACCCGGACTGGTCTGGGTGCGCGTGTATGCCGTGAAGTCGCGCGGGGCGCCGCGCTGCGCCCCGACGCTGTGTTCCTCGAAGGTGACGTCAAGCTTGTCGACGGCAACGATGAAGGGCGACAGCGCCTCGGTGTTGACCCAGGGACCGGGGTCGAAGGTGTCGTAGGCGGAGATGGTGTTCGAGAAGCTCTTGCCGGTGACCAGGATGCGGTCGCCCCGCCATCCGAACAGGTGACCCACGGCGATGGCCACGATGACGACTATCAGCGCGGTGTGGAAGACCAGGTTGCCGGTCTCGCGCAGGTAGCCGCTCTCTGCGCTCAGCGACAGGCCTTCGGAGCGCAGGCGATAGCGCCTTCCGGGAGAGCGCCTGACAACAGAGCGCCCGACCGGGAACTGCCTGCCTGCGAGAACTTCCCGCGCGATCTGCAGCACCTCTTCGGGGGTCCCGTCAACCTCGATCTGGCCGTGTTCGGGGAGCCGCTCGAGTCGGAGGGGCGCCGCCGGGGGCTGCGCCCGCATCGCCCGCCAGTGGATCTTCGAGCGCGGCACGACACAGCCCACCAGCGAGACGAACAACAGCAGGTAGATGGCGGCGAACCACGGCGAGGAGTAGACGTCGAAAAAGCCCAGGCGATCAAGCCATGGACCGGTGACGCTATGGCTTGTCAGGTAGTCGGCCACCCTCCCTGCATCGATATTGCGCTGCGGCCAGATCGAGCCGGGCACCGCTCCGATCGCCAGCAACAGCAGCAGGAAGAGCGCCGTCCGCATGCTCGTGAGCTGTCGCCAGGCCCAGCGCAACACGCCGACAGGACCAAGCGGCGGCAGGGTCACGTCGCTCTCGTCGGGACGGGTGTCCATGCGGCTCTGAGTCATCGCAACAGCCTCGTCATCACAACACCGTCCGGAACTGGTCGACCAGGCGGGCCTGCATCGAGGTGGTCACAATCTCCCACAAACCGGTCACCAGCAGGATCCCGACGACCAGAAGAATCACGCCGCCGGTGATCTGGATGCCGCGGTAGTGCTCCCGAAGCCAGCGTGAGGCCCGACCGGCGCGCGAGTAGCCACCGGCGATCAGCAGGAACGGCAGGCCGAGGCCCACCGAGTAGGCCGTGGCGAGCCCGATGCCACGGGCGATGGCGTGCTGGTCGCCCGACAGCGCCGTCGACAGCGCGACGATCGCGCCGAACGTCGGCCCGGTGCATGGCGCCCAACCCAGGCCGAACACCATGCCGAGCAGCGGCGCTCCCGCCAGACCGGCCGCAGGCTTCCATCCGGGCCGCAAGGTGCTCAGCCTGCCGCTGCCGAGAAACACCAGCGCCATGAGGATCACGATGACGCCACCGAGTCTCATCAATAGGCTCTGGTGCTCCTTCAGCAACGTGCCGGCCGCGGATACGGTCACCGCCACGGCGATGAACACGACAGTGAACCCCACGACGAACAGCAGCGCACCGAGCATGAGCCGACCTCGGCTGCGCTGCTCGAGGCTGATCCCGGACAGACCTGTCACATAACCAAGGAATCCCGGCACCAGGGGCAGAACGCACGGGGAGGCGAAGGAGACGAAGCCCGCCGCAAGGGCCACCAGGACGGCCAGGGGCAGCGCGCCGGACGTGATGGCGCCGGCAGCTTCTGCCGTCACGCGCTCTCGCCGACCACGTCGTCGACCAGCCCACTCAGGGTGGCCGCCGTGACCGGCCCCGAGACCCGGGCTGCGATCCGACCCTGGCGGTCCAGAACCAGCGTCGTCGGCGTCGTGTTCGCCTTGCCGCGCAGGGCAAGCAGGGTGCCCCCGCCATCGTCCTGCAGCGAGGGATAGGTGATTCTGTTGGCACGCAGGAACGCCTTGGCCGTCTCGACGCCGTCCCGGTAGTTGATCCCCATGAACTGCACGGGCTTGCCGGCTGCGGACAGCTGCGACCAGACCTGCTGCAGGTGGGGCATCTCGGCCACGCACGGACCACACCACTGGCCCCACACGTTCAGGACCAGAACGTGGCCTCTGGCGTCGGCGACCTTCCACTGCGTGCCCTGCATCGTGGTGCCGCTCAAAGTCAAGGCGCTCGAGCGCTTGTCCGGGGCCAGACGCTCGATGCTGCCGTCACCGGAGACATAGCCCTTGCCATCACCGGACCTCGCCTGGGCCGCGATGGAGCCCGCGTCAGAGCCGCACGCCGCAACACCGAAGGAAAGGGTCCCCACCGCTGCGATGACAACGGGGACCGTGAGGCGGCGCAACATCGTCGTAACCTAGCTCATGCGCCTGCGATATTGCGTGCTCCCGGCAGCAGGGCTGCGGCGGGCTCGCTGTAGGTGATCGACTCGAGATCGTCGCCGACGAACGTCAGCGACGTCAACGAGGCCAGTGAGCACTCTCGATTGCGGGGATCGTGCCACAGGTGGCGACCCTCCAGCTTGGAGCGCACGGTCCACACCGGCAGCTGGTGGGAGACGACCACGGCCTCGTGACCCAGGGCCAGGTCGCGAGCATCGCCGATGGCCGCAAGCATCCGGTCGGCGATCTCCTGGTAGGGCTCCCCCCAGGACGGCTTGAACGGGTTGACCAGCTTGGGCCAGTGCTTCGGGTACCTCAGCGATCCGTCACCGACACCGAACGTCTTGCCCTCGAAGTAGTTGCCGGCCTCGATCACCCGCTTGTCCGTGATGACCGGGAGGCCGTGCGCAGCAGCGATCGGTGCCGCTGTCTCCTGGGCCCGGTCAAGCGGCGAGGCCACGACCACCGTCACGTCGTGGTCACCCAGATGGACGCCGACCGTCTCGGCCATCTCGCGACCCAGGTCTGAGAGGTGGTAGTCGGGCAGCCGGCCATAGAGGATGCCGGTGGGGTTGTGGACCTCACCGTGGCGCATCAGGTGCACGATGGTCCGCTGAGGACTCCCGCCAGCAGGGGTCATGAGGAGACGGTCGCAAGGGAGTCGGTGACGGCTCGGGCCGCCACGGGTAGTGCGGCAAGGACCCGGTCAACCGCCGCGTCATCGTGGGAGGCGCTGACGAACCACGTCTCGAACGCACTCGGGGGCAGGTGCACGCCCTGGCTGAGCATGGACTGGAAGAACGCCGAAAAAGCTTGCACCTGTGAGGCTCTGGCCTCGTCGTAGTTGGTCACGGCTCCCTCACGGAAGAAGATGCTGAACATGCTTCCGGCCCATTGGACCACATGCGGTATGCCGTTTCGCGAGAACTCTGCCGACGTCGCGTCCGCGATCGTCCTGCTCACGACCCCGAGCCGGTCGTAGACCTCCGGGGTGCAGCCCCGGAGCGTGGCCAGGCCGGCCGCGGTGGCCACCGGGTTACCCGACAGTGTCCCGGCCTGGTAGACCGGTCCGTCGGGTGCCAGCATCGCCATGATGTCGGCGCGCCCGCCAAAGGCCGCCGCGGGAAAGCCGCCACCCATGACCTTGCCGAAGGTGAACAGGTCTGGCGGGCCACCGGTGTAGGGACCCTCAAGGCCGTACCATCCCGAGGCGCTACAACGGAATCCCGTCATCACCTCGTCTGAGATCAACAGGGCGCCGTGCGCCGCAGTCACCCGCCGAAGAGCCTCGGTGAAGCCGGCCAGCGGCGGCACGATCCCCATGTTGCCCGGGCAGGCCTCGGTGATCACGGCTGCGATCCGCTCGCCATGCTCAGCGAAGGCCGCCTCCAGGGCGGGAACATCGTTGTAGGGCAGGACGATCGTCTCGCCGGCGCTGGACGCGGGAACTCCGGCAGAGTCCGGTAGTGCGAAAGTGGCCAGGCCACTGCCTGCTGAGGCCAGTAGAGCGTCGACATGTCCGTGATAGCAACCGGCGAACTTCACCACTGCGGATCGACCAGTGAACCCTCGGGCCACCCGCAGGGCGCTCATCGTCGCCTCGGTTCCGCTGCTGACCAGGCGCACCTGCTCGACGGGCGGAACCCTCGCGACGATCTCCTCTGCGAGCGCTACCTCGTTCTCGCTCGGTGTCCCGAAGCTGAACCCCTTGAGCGCTGCCCCCTGAACCGCGGCCAGCACGTCGGGGTGCGTGTGCCCCAGGATCATCGGACCCCACGAGCACACCAGGTCGACATACTCACGGCCGTCGACGTCGGTGAGGTAGGGGCCGGTTCCGCTGGCCATGAACCGGGGCGTCCCGCCAACGGCCCGAAAGGCGCGCACGGGGCTGTTGACTCCACCCGGCGTCACCGCGGTGGCACGGGTCAGCAACGCCTGGGAAGCGGGCGCGTCATAGGGGTAAGGGGTCTGGGGTGTAGTCATGCGACCCATCATCTCAGTCGTCGGGCGCTCTGCCGCGCGGGGCGCTCTACCTCGCCCCTGCCCTGCCTCCGGGGGCCCGTCACCGTGCCTCCCTCAGGCGTGCTGCTCCTCGGATGCCCGAACGTCGTCGCAGACCCCTGTGCCCAGGATGCCATTGCTGATGGCCGCCATGGCGCGACCGAGAGCGAGGAGATCCTCGCGGGAGAGGTGATCCAGGAGGTTCCTTCGGACACTGCTGACATGAGTCGGCGCCATCCGGGTGATCTCTGCGAATCCGGTGTCTGTCAGCACCAGCTCAACGCCACGCCGATCCCCCTCACATGCCTCACGCCGCACCCACCCGCGGTTCTCGAGGCGGCCGGCGGTATGGGTCAGCCGGCTACGGGACTGCACCACGAGCTCGGCGATCACGGACATCCGGAGTCGTCGGTCCGGCTGCTCGGAGAGCATGGAGAGGATCTCGTACTCGGAGAGCTGCAGCCCGTGAGCCTGGAGGTCATGATCCAGGGCAGCTTCCAGCAACCGGGTCGCTCGAAGGTACTCACGCCAGACGTCCTGTTCCTGCGCATCGAGCCACTGCGGCTGCGGCGTGTTTGCGTTCATGGAATGGATCCTACCGATTTCTAGTTGAAGAATAAACTTAATCCTGCTAGCGTTCTACTAGTTGAACAATAAACTTCATCCCGTGCTAGCGTCTGACACACACCGAAGACCAACACAAACTAGTGCAAACCACCACAATCAAGGAGCAATCACATGAGCACCCTCTCTGACCTCAAGCCAGGCATCTGGAACGTCGATGCTTCCCACAGCGAGGTCGGTTTCACTGCTCGCCACCTCATGGTCAGCAAGGTCCGCGGCCAGTTCAAGGACTTCGCCGCGGTCGTGACGGTTGCCCAGCCGTTCGAGCTGTCGAGCGTCGAGGCCACCGTTCAGATGGCCTCCGTCGACACCAACAGCGCAGACCGCGACACCCACGTGAAGTCGGCCGACTTCTTCGACGTCGAGACCAACCCCGTCATGACCTTCAAGTCCACCAAGGTCACCGACGACACCCTGGAGGGTCTGCTCACCATCAAGGGCACCACCAATCCGGTCACCTTTGACCTGGAGTTCGGTGGCGTCAGCGCCGACCCGTGGGGCGGCACCCGCGCCGGCCTCGAGGCCACTACCGAGATCAACCGCAAGGACTTCGGCCTGTCCTGGAACGTCGCGGTCGAGGGCGGCGGCGTCCTCGTCGGCGAGAAGGTCAAGCTCACCCTGGACGTTCAGCTCGTCCAGACCGCCGACGTTCCGGCCTGACCCGCCCGACAGCACCACCCGCGAACGGCCCGGTAGCGCAAGCTACCGGGCCGTTCGGTTCCGATCGCCGC
The DNA here is from genome assembly GCA_035655615.1 of Dermatophilaceae bacterium. GTDB lineage: Bacteria > Actinomycetota > Actinomycetes > Actinomycetales > Dermatophilaceae > UBA4719. The sequence continues at coordinate 14,654 of DASRUA010000318.1, read as the reverse complement.
CGCGCCAGGTGCAGCACGGCAGAGGAGGAGAAGGTCAGCGGCGCAGGATCCGCGCAGCCTCGAGTGCGTAGTAGGTCAGGATGATCTGGGCGCCTGCCCGACGGATTGAGGTCAGTGACTCCATCATCACCCGTTCACGGTCGATCCAGCCCTGAGCAGCAGCGGCTTCGATCTGCGCGTACTCGCCCGACACCTGGTAGGCCGCCACCGGCACCGACGAGAACTGTGCCACCTGCGACAGGATGTCGAGATAGGGCAACGCCGGCTTGACCATCACGATGTCCGCCCCTTGATCGAGGTCGAGCTCGACCTCGCGCAAGGACTCTGTCGTATTCGCCGGATCCTGCTGGTATGTCGACCGGTCGCCTTCCAGGGTGGACTCCACGGCCTCGCGAAACGGCCCGTAGAACCCAGATGCGTACTTGGCGGCATATGCCAGGATGATCGTGTCGGTGAAACCGGCCTCGTCAAGGGCTGCGCGGACGTAGCCGACCTGACCGTCCATCATCCCGCTCAGCCCCACCACCTGCGCACCGGCAGCCGCCTGCGCGATCGCCATCGCGGCATACCTCACGAGCGTGGCGTCATTGTCGACGCGCCCCTGCGCGTCCAGCAGCCCGCAGTGTCCGTGGTCGGTGAACTCGTCCAGGCACAGGTCGGCCATCACCACGAGGTCGTCGCCGACGGCGTCACGCACCCGGCGCAGCGCCACGTTGAGGATGCCCTCCCGGTCGTCAGCGCCAGAACCCGTCGCGTCCCGGCTGGCCGGCACCCCGAAGATCATCAGACCGCCCAGGCCGGCAGCAACGGCCTCATGGGCCACTTCCACCAACGAGTCCAGAGAGTGCTGGACCACGCCGGGCATCGACCCGATGGGCTGGGCTCGCCTGACGCCCTCGCGCACGAACACCGGCAGCACCAGGTCGGCCGGATGCAGCCGGGTCTGCGCCACCAGAGACCGCAGCGCACGGGTCTGGCGCAGTCGACGTGGTCGCTGGATCAGGGGCTCCACTACTTGGCCGCTTTGCGCCGTGTCGATGCCCTGCGGGCACTCGGGCGCACGACACACTCGCCGTTCTCCGCGGCGGCGACCGCCAGACCCATGCCGTACTCGGCCAGTGCATCAACCAGCGAGGCTGCGGACGCCTCGGGAGCCAGCACATCGACCCGCAGGCCGTGCTCCTCGGCGATCTTGGCGGTGGCCGGGCCGATACAGGCGACGACGGTCGAGGGATGCGGCTTGCCGGCGATGCCAACCAGGTTTCGGACGGTCGAAGATGAGGTGAACACCACAGCGTCGAACTTTCCGGTCTTGATCGCCTCACGGATCGACGCGGCCGGAGGAGCCGCACGAACAGTGCGGTAAGCCGTCACATCGTCCACCTCCCAGCCCATCTCCTGAAGGCCCGCGACGAGAGTCTCGGTGGCGATGTCGGCACGCGGGAGGAAGACACGGTTGATGGGGTCCAGGACCTCGTCAAAGGGCGGCCACTCCTGGAGCAGGCCACGTGCTGACTGCTCGCCGGACGGGACCAGGTCGGGTTCCAGACCCCACTCACGCAGGGCGCCTGCAGTCACGCCACCCACGGCAGCGATCCGCAACCCGGCGAATGCGCGCGCGTCCAGGCCGAACTCCTCGAACTTCTCACGAACGGCCCGAACGGCGTTGACCGAGGTGAACCCGATCCATTCGTAACGTCCGGTGACCAGGCCCTTGATCGCCCGTTCCATCTGCTGCGGCGTGCGCGGCGGCTCGACACTGATCGTCGGGACGACATCGCTGGTCGCGCCGTACGACGCAAGGCGCGCGGTCATTGAACCGGCCTGGTCCTTGGTGCGCGGCACCAGGATGTTCCAGCCGAACAGTGGTTTGGTCTCGAACCACGAGAGCTGCTCACGCAGGTCGACCGTCGAACCGACCACGGCCAGCGACGGAAACTCGACCTTGGCCGATGCCATCAGGGCAACCACCTGACCCAGCGTGGTCGTATGGGTGCGCTGGGTGATGGTCGTGCCACGCTCGGTCAAGGCCACCGGAGTGGCCGGGTCACGACCGGCCGAAAGCAGGTCCCCGAGCGCTTTGCTGAGCGTCTCGGGCATGCCCAGCACGACCACTGTGACGTTGCCGGCGGTCGAGCAGGTCCAGTCAACCTTGGTGCCGCCGCTGACGACATGCAGTGACGGTGAGCTCGCGGACGTCAGCGGCACACCGGCATACGTCGGGACGGCGCTGACGGCGCTGACGCCGGGAACGATCTCGAACCTGATCCCGGCCTTGTGGCAGGCCATGGCTTCTTCAGCCAGCCCGTTGAACATGGCCGGGTCTCCGTCCATGAGCCTGACAACCAGTCCGTTGCCGTTGACGGCACCAGCCGCTTTGGCCGCCTTGACCAGCAGCTTCGCCCGTGACGCGTGGGTCAGCGGCTGACCGTGCTCGCCGTGTCCGGCATCGATGACCAGGACGTCGGGACGGCCGTGACGGGCCACGAACTCCTCTCGGCTGACCTGGTCGATGACGACTACGTCAGCTTCGGCGAGGTACTCAGCGGCGCGGACGGTCATCAGACCGGGGTCACCGGGACCGGCGCCGACGAAGGCGACGCGGCCAGGATGACCGGGTTCCCTGGCCGACGCGGACTTTTCTTTGACGGTCGAGTGCGTAGTGCTCACAAGGCACGCTCCGTAACGGATCGATCTGGACGGGAGACAACAGGCTGGACGGTCTCGGGGGCGATGATGTCGGCGGCGCCCTCGTCAAGGAGAACGGCCGCCAGCTCCCGGCCGAGGCGTTCGGGATCCTTGAGTGGTCCGACGCTGGAGCGACGGAGGTCGACACTGGCATCTGGGCTGCCTGCGAAAGCGCGAAGAAAGAGCTCAGTACCGCTTTCGCCCTCGACAACCTCGGCCAGGACACCAACGGGCGCCGTACAGCCGGCTTCAAGAGCGGCGAGCAGAGCACGCTCGGCGCTCACGCAGGCACGGGTGTCCGGGTCATCCAGCGGTGTCAGGGCCTCGATCAGGTCGGGGCGATCCGCGCGGCACTCGATGGCGAGCGCTCCCTGACCCGGAGCGGGGAGCATCTGCAGCGGATCAAGCGACTCGGTGACCTCATCCAGTCGGCCAAGGCGGGAGAGGCCGGCGCGGGCCAACAGCACAGCATCGCAGGAACCGTTGCGCACCAACGAGATCCGGGTATCGACGTTGCCACGGATGTCGGTCACCCGCAGCCCAAGGCCGAGGGCCGCCAGCTGCGCGGTCCGCCGCGGGGAGCCCGTGCCGACCACCGATCCGACGGGAAGCTCACCCAGGGTCAGGCCGTCCCGCGCCACGAGGGCATCACGGGGATCCTCACGAGGGGGGATCGCGGCGATCAGCAGACCCGGTTCAGGTGCCACCGGCAGATCTTTCAGCGAGTGGACGGCGATGTCGATCTCACCGGAGAGCAGGGCTTGACGGATGGCCGCGGCGAAGACGCCAGTGCCGCCGATGCTGGACAGCGAAGCCGTGGAGGTATCGCCAATGGTCGTGATCTCGACCATCTCCACGGTATGCCCCAGCCCGCGAAGCTGGTCGGCCATCATCCCCGCCTGAGCCGTGGCCAGCGCACTGCGTCGACTGCCCAGCCGAATGGTCATGGCGTTCACGCCAGGCCTCCAGTCTCTGGAGGGACCGACACGGCGGCCACCTCATGCGGATCGAGGTCAAAGAGCTCGCGCAGGGCGCGGGCATAGTCACCGCCCTCACCACCGGCCACAAGTGCCTTGGCGCGGACGGTCGGAGTGTGCAGAAGCTTCTCGACGATGCGGTGCACCGCGAGGCGGATCTCGCCGCGAGCCTCCTCTGACAGGTCGTCGGGCAGACGCTGGCGAAGGCGGCTCAGCTCTGCGGTCACCACATCAGTGGCCCGGGAACGCAACAGGGCAACCGTCGGAGCGACCTCCTGGGCTCGACGGCTCATGAGATACCCGGCCACCTCGGCGACCACGAGATCGGCCACCGCCTTGACGTGCGGCGTGTACTGGCTGTCCGTGGCCAGGATCTCGTCAAGCTCAGCGAGGCCGATGACGTGTTCGTCGGGAAGGTCAGCGACCTCCGGGGCAACATTGCGAGGCAGCCCGAGATCCATGAACATCCGGGGGCCCTTCGTGCGTGAGTCAGCACCAGCCATAAGGGTTTCGGCCGTGATGACATGACCGAGCGCACCGGAGCACGAGATGACGAGGTCCGCGTGGCACAGGGCAGCCTCGAGATCGGACAGCGGGAGAGCTCGACCACCTGTTGCGGCAGCCAGATGCTCGGCCTTGGCCAGCGTCCGGTTGATGATGACCAGCTCGGCGGAGCCGAGCCTCGAGATCGTCGTGGCGGCGAGGCTGCTCATCGACCCGGCGCCAACGACCAGCACGCGCGTGTCGGCGAGAGGGCCCAGGAGCTCAGCAGCTCGGCCAAGACCGGCCTCGACCAGGGACACGCTGACCCGGTCGATGCCCGTCTCGGAGTGGGCACGTTTGCCGACCCGCAGAGCCTGCTGGAACAACGCGCTGAGTACGCCGCCGGCCTGCCCGCGTTTCTGGGCAGAACGAAGCGCCATCCGCAGCTGCCCCAGGATCTGGCCTTCACCGACCGCCATGGACTCCAGCCCGGAGGCGACCGAGAACACATGGGCAACCGCCCGGTCCTCATAGTGGACATAGAGAAAGTCACGCAGCTCGGCCAGGGGCACCCCCGAGGCAGCCGCGAGCGCGTCACCGATCTCAGCCACAGCGCCGTGGAAGGTCACCACATCGGCATAGACCTCGACCCGGTTGCAGGTCGCCAGAACCAGGGTCTCGTTGACGTTCTCACCGCGACGCACGGCGATGGCCAGCGCCGCGGCTCCCGGCGGGTCAAGGGCAACGGCCTCCAGCAGCGCGATCGGCGCCGACCGGTGCGACAGTCCGAGTACAACAACACTCACGGAGCAACCTCCAGCAGGGGCATTCTGTGTTGGGCCGCAGGGACCTTGCGTTGTTCATGGAAGGCCAGGATCTGCAGCTCTGTGGACAGGTCAACCTTGCGCACGTCGACGCCCTCAGGCACCGAGAGAACACACGGAGCAAAGTTCAGGACCGATCCCACGCCCACAGCGACGAATCGGTCACACACCTCCTGCGCGGAGGCAGCAGGGGTCGCGATGACACCGATGGCGACCCCGCGCTCGGTGACGATCCGCTCGAGGTCATCGACGGAGCCCACGATCATCCCGGCGATCTCCTGGCCGATCACGTCAGGGTCGCGATCCATCAGGGCGACGACCTGAAACCCTCTGGTGGCAAGGCCCAGGTAGGCGGCAAGCGCATGACCCAGATTGCCGAGCCCAACGATCGCCACCGGCCAGTCCTTGGCGAGCCCGAGCTCTCGGGTGATCTCATGGGCGAGCATCTCGACCTCGTACCCGACCCCGCGAACGCCGTACGAGCCCAGATGGCTGAGATCCCTGCGCAGCTTGGCCGAACGGACGCCGGCCGCGGCTGCCAGCTCTTCGGATGAGACGGAGGCCACACCGCGCTCGACGAGATCGCTCAGGGCACGCAGGTACTGCGGCAGCCGAGCAACGGTGGCGTCGGGTATGTCTTGGCGCGCCGCGGGGTCGGCGATCACTAAGTCACCGACTCCTCTCAGGGTTGAGCCCCCTATAGCACGGGGGCACCGGCAGCGCGTGGATACCCCCCAACAATAGGTCTTTGTGAACGCGTACACAAAGTCGCGCCGGGGCGCCGCCTCCTGATACGGAAGGGTCATCCCGGCAGGCTGGCCAAACTGGGGACTACGCCTCCGAAGCGCCCATCGAGCCAGTGCTCCCGAGCGCCCGACGAAGGCGGGACTCGTTCACCCGCCAGTAGTCGTGCTGAATCCCGTCCACCAGCGTCACCGGAATCAGCTCACGGTAAGCGTCGTCAAGAGCCGGGTCATCGAGGATCGAGAGCTCCACCCATCCGACACCGAGATCTCGTGCCACCCGTTCGATCACCTCTCGCACCGGGCCGCACAGATGGCAGCCGGGTTTGGAGATGAGGGTGATCCTCGCAGGGACGCGGTCAGTCACCACCCCACTGTATGACGGAGACGAATGATCAAAGTGGACGACAGAACTTCATGACCGAACTGGATGGCCGCACCCTGATGCCGGGTGGTACAGCTCAGAAGAAGACTGACCTTCGCTGCAACAACAGCGAGTAGAGCGTCTGCTGAATCGTCTCGCGGACCCGGTCGGTGAGGTCGAACACCACCATGGGATCGTCCGCCGCCTGCCGCCCCAGAACGGAGGTCTCCACCGGCGCGCCGAACTCGATGATCCATTTGCTCGGCAACGGAACCAGTCCGAGCGGACCCAGCAGTGGGAAGGTCGGAGTCACCGGGAGGTAGGGGACTCCGATAAGACGGGCGACGGTCTTGAGGTTGCCGAGGATGGGGTAGATCTCTTCGGCCCCCACGATGGAGCACGGCACGATGGGCACGCCGGTGCGCAACGCCGCCGCAACGAACCCGCCCCGGCCGAACCTCTGCAGCTTGTAACGCTCGCTGAACGGCTTACCGACGCCCTTGAAGCCCTCAGGCCACACACCGACGAGCTCGCCGGAGGCCAGCAGCCGCTCGGCATCAGGGTTGGCGGCCATCGTGCAGCCGCTCTTGCGAGCCATCGCGCCGACAATCGGCGTCCTGAAGACCAGATCGGCCCCGAGCATGCGCAGGTAACGGTGGGACGGGTGCTCGTCATGCACCGCCACTTGGGTCATCAGCGAGTCGAACGCCACCGTGCCCGAATGGTTGGCCACGATGAGGGCGCCGCCGGCGCTGGGGATGTTCTCGATGCCGCGAACCTCGACGCGGAACCACGACTTGTACAGCGGTCGCAGCAGCGGGAGATAGGCGTTTTCGGTGAAGTCCTCGTCAAAGCCGAAGTCGTCAATGGCGTAGTCCCCGCTCAGGCGCCGACGAACGAACGCCAACGTTGCGGCGACCTGACGTTCGATGTCGTCGCCGGAAAGCCCGGAGGCCGCGGCCGCCCGACGCAGGGTCGCGATCGCGAAGGTGACCATCTCGTCGACGCCGGCGCCCACCCGAGCCGTAGCCGGCGATGGTTTCGCCGTCTTCGCAGAGACCCGCTCGGACGAGGACCGGAGAGCAGAGCTGCGCGCAGCCTTCACCGCAGGAACCCGGACCGGCTTCGGGACGGGGCGCGGGCGGTGGACACTGGGCGCTCTGACGTCGACTGCGCTGAGAAGCGGCCGCGGCGCGACCTCGTCGCCGGAGGCATCCGTCAGCAACGGTGTACGACGCCGCTTGGCGCGTTCGCCGGAAGCCCTGGCTGCGCCTGCCGCCAACATATCCGCGCCCGAGCCACGACTCCTGTCCTTGGCTCCGGCCCCCCCTCGTATCGGGACGACCTTGGGATCGGCCATTAGTGGTTCCTCCCCGAAGCATGCGAGCGAGTGAGCGCATCAGCGGCCGAGCCCGCCAGCCCGCCGATGGCCGATGCGATCGGGGTGCCCGGAAGTCCTGATCCCGCATGGGAGATGAAGTCCTCAAAAGCCGCGCGAGTCGTGAACTCCGGCTCGAGGCGAAGCACCTCCCGCATCCTGGTCGTGTCCATGCCCCTGCCAAACGCGAGGTACTGCATCTGGTCCGGCGAGAAGTCCGCCAGCCCGGTGCGCTTGACGAACTGCCCCAGCAACCCGCAGGCGGACAGCGGCACCGGAACCGTGGGCCGACCGGCCAGGCGAGCGGCCTGCTGCACCGTGATCATGCCGTCACCGGCAACATTGACGATGCCGACCGGGGGTCCAACCGTGGCGAGCAGCAGACCCCGGAGTGCGTCGTTCTCATGGAGTAGCTGGAGCCTGGCGTCGTACCCCAGCGGGGTCGGGATCACGGGCATGCTCAGGTAGTCGGTCAGACCGGTCCGCAGGCCGGGGCCGACGATGTTGGCCAGACGCAGCATGGAGATCTCGACGTCTGCGCGACGACGCGAGAAGCCTCGGACATAACCCTCGACCTCAACCGAGTCCTTGCCAAAACCAGCCCGTGGCAAGGCCTTCGGGCCCATGTCCTCAGCGAACATGGCCGGGTCATGAGGTGAGGAACCATAGACAGCGGCTGAGGACTTGACCACCAGCCGGCGGAGGCTGGGGGCCTTCTGACAGGCTGCCAGGAGCTGCATGGTGCCGATGACGTTGATCTCCTTCTGGGAGACCCGTCCCCCCGCGGACAGAGGGGTCGCAATAACGTTCATGTGGACGACGGTGTCGACCGCCGCCTGGGTGATGATCCTGCCGATCATCGGGTTTCGGATGTCGGCCCGGACGAACTCGGCGTCGCCGATATCGTGCGGCGGCGGGATGACATCGATGCCGATGACCCTCTCGACGCTGGGCTCAGCTGTGAGCAGGCGCGCGAAGCGACCACCGAGATACCGGGACACGCCGGTCACCAGCACCACGTCCGCCATGAGCCACCCTCTCAGCCATCGTTGCGACGCCACCCCGGGCGCCATGGGACGATCCTATCCAGGGCAACGCAAAGGCCCGCCACGAAAGTGACGGGCCCCGCATGAAATCTGCCTTACTTCTTGTTGCGACGCTGGTGACGTGTCTTACGAAGCAGTTTGCGATGCTTCTTCTTCGCCATGCGCTTGCGGCGCTTCTTGATGACTGAGCCCATGAGTGTCCTTTGCCTTCAAGCCTGAATAAGTGGGCAGTGCTGAGTTGTTGCGCTGAGTCTGATACCAAATACTGTGTCGACCTGCGCCGTTGCTGAAACGAACGGCCCAGGCACGAGCGTTGCAGGCACGAACTCTGCACCACGCCGAGCATTCTGCGACAGCGTACCGCCCACACTTCCCCCATCCCAAACTCTGGCTCAAGCGGTGTCGACGAATGAGGTCCTCAGATAGTCGTGAACAGCGCTCTCCGGGACCCGGAAGGAGCGACCGACCCGGACGGCCGGAAGCTCGCCGCTGTGCACCAGGCGATACACCGTCATCTTCGACACGCGCATGAGCGACGCAACCTCGGCGACGGTGGCAAACCGTACTCAGTCAAACCAGATGTCGAGGCCGTGGAAGGGGAACACGGACTCCCGGGTCGCCATGACCGCCACGTCCACCGCGTCCTCCGGATCAAACCCAACCGCCCAGGACCGCCACCACACCCGTCCGCCCTTGGTCAGGACATCGCCCATGCGAGTGGGTCCTGCCCGCTTATATCGCTCCTGGACATAGTCCAGCCACACCTGCGGCACCTCGCTATCGAGCGAGATCGGACGATGAGCGGCGATCGCGGTCAGATGAGTCCACGCTCTGGGCACCACGTCGATGAGCTCGTAGCCACCACCCCCCAGCGCGACCCACTTGCCACCACACAGCTCGTGGGCCAGCTCATGGATGGATTCGTAGGACGTTCGCTGCGCGTCCACGGACAGCGCCAGGTGAGCCAGCGGATCGAGGACGTGCGAGTCACAACCGTGCTGACTCACCAAGATCTGGGGGTTGAACGCGCGCAACACCGCGGGCACGACCGAGTGGAACGCCCGCAGCCAGGCGGCGTCGCCGGTGCCGGGCGGCAGCGCCAGGTTGACGGCGGTGCCGGGTGCTCCGGGTCCGCCGGTGTCACCAGGGAAACCGGTGCCCGGAAACAGCACCTTGCCGGTCTCATGCACTGAGATCGTGAGCACTCTCGGGTCGTTCCAGAAGATGCGTTCGACGCCGTCGCCGTGATGGACGTCCACGTCGACATAGGCCACTCGTTCGGCACCATTGTCGAGCAGCCACTGGATGGCGACTGCGACGTCGTTGTAGATGCAGAACCCTGACGCCCGCTCAGGCATCGCGTGGTGCAGTCCACCGCAGAAGTTGACGCCGTGCTCGGTCTCGCCGCGCCAGACCGCAGCCGCCAGACCCTGGGAACCGGCCGCGATACGGGCGCTCGCGTCGTGCATCCCGGCGAAGGCGGGGTCATCCTCAGTGCCCAGGCCGCGCGACTCGTCCGCGTCCTTGGGGTCGACCGAGGCGTGCCGGACGGCGGCGACGTAGTCCGCGTCGTGGACGGTGAGCAGGACCTCGTCACCCGGCACCGTCGGGTTGACGACCTCGACCTCGGGTCCCTCGAACAGCCCGAAGGCTCCACACAACCGGGCAGTGAGATCAAGACGCGTCGGACTCATGGGGTGATCCGCGCCGAAGTCATACCTGGTGAAACTCTGATCCCAGACCACGCGCGCCTGTGTTGGCATAATGGCACGGTACCGGCAGGTTGCCCGGGCCGCCGTCTGAGTCACCCTGCACGCCCCAAGGAGAGCTACATGGCCAAGAGCCGCTTGTACCAGGATGACGTCCTCGTCATCGGACTAGGCCGATTCGGGTCCGAGGCTGCCCTCGGGCTCCACCGGCTCGGACACAAGGTCGTGGCCATCGAGAAGGACCCGAACGTGGCCGAGAGCTTCTCCGGACGGCTGGACCGGGTCATCGTCGGCGACGCCTCCCTGCCGCAGATCATCGAGGCACGCGGCACGAACACCTACAAGTTTGCGGTCATCGGCATCGGCACGTCGGTCGAGGCGTCTGTGCTCACCGCCGGCAACCTCGTCGACGCCGGGATCCCGACGATCTGGGCCAAAGCCGTCAGCCACGAGCACGCCCGCATCCTGGAGCGGATCGGGGTGCAGCACGTCGTCCGGCCCGAGGTCGACTCAGGCCGCCGGGTGGCGCACCTGGTCAACGGCAGGCTGCAGGACTACATCGAGTTCGAGGACGGCTACGCGATCGTCAAGATGTCTCCGCCGCAGGAGGCGATCGGGTTCACCCTGGCACAGAGCGCGATCCGCACGAAGTACGGCGTGACAGTGGTTGGCGTGAAGGCGCCCGGCGAGGACTTCACCCACGCTGTCCCGGAGACGAAGGTGAACGCCAATCACACGCTGATCGTCAGCGGCCCGAGCGAGCTCCTCGAAAAGCTGGTCGCCCGCCCCTGACGCCCTTCAGCGAACGACGGTGCTGGGGACGGCGCCGGGGTCCTCGCCCAGAGGCAGGACCATCACCATCTCTTCGGCCCCGTCGGCGTCGTTCGTCACCCTCATCGGTCGGCGGGTGCCAGTCGGGCGGAACCCGAAGCTGCTGGCAAAGGCCACCGCCGGACCATTGTTCGTACCGACCCAGTAGCCCAGGTTCTTGTGCCCATCGGCCAGCGCCTGGGCGGCGCCCGCCTCGACGAGCTTCCAGGCAACTCCGGTGCCCCGTCCTTCAGGGGCCACCCAGAGGCCGAACAGCTCGCCGGTGCAGGAATGCTCCGGGTCGCCCTGACCGAGGCTGACAACTCCCACCGGTGTTCCGTTGCACTCGGCGATCAACCGGCGCGCCCGGCGCATGCGCTCACGCCACGCCTGTTCGTCCAGTCCTGCCTCCTGTGCGGCATTTGCGACGAAGGCCTCAGGAGACTCATGGAGCGCGGTCAGCCGAATGTCGCGGAACTGCTGCCAGTCCTCTTCCCCGAGTGCACGCACCTTGATCTCGCTCATGCGCTCACCCTAGGGCGATGGAGTCCGGCCTGGCGATGCGGGTCGCGAGGCGGGTCGCCACCCGCTTCGTCCCGGAAACGGTGGGAGTACTCCGTCCTCGACCGCGAGCTCCATCTCGACCTCGGTCAGCTGGTCGTCATGCGGGTAGGGGACGCTGCGACCTGTGGCCACGAAGCCCGCGCGTTCGTAGAGACCCCTCGCACCGGTGTTGTCGGCCACGACGTGAAGGACAACGCGTCGCTTGCCCACGGCTCGGGCGCGGGCCCTGACGGCGTCGACCAGGGCCCGCCCGACGCCGGTCCGACGAAAGCCGGGATCAACCCACATGCCGAAGAGGGAGCAGTCGCCGGGATCGGAGGCGCCGTAGACGGAGTACATCGCTGAGCCGGCCGGCATCCGGCCCACCCGGGCGAGCAGGACGACGTTGTCCGTCAGCCGCTGCCTCCACACCTGCTCGTCGTTGCGGGCCGCCTCGACATGCATGCCACCGAAGGACGAGGGCGACTCCAGCAACATGGCCAGCCGAATCGCGCGATAGGTCTGCCAGTCGTCGGCGGCCAGCCGGCGTACCGTGACGGCCTGAGACTCAGCCACTGCCCGACGCAAGCTGTTTCGAGCGTCTTGCGGCCGCTTCCATGGCCGTGACGAACGCCGCCCGCACCTTGTGATCGTCGAGCTCGCGCAGCGCAGCCATCGTGGTGCCGCCGGGGCTGGAGACCTGCTCACGCAACACGGTGGGGTGCTGACCGGTCTCCTTGAGCATGGTCGCAGCGCCATACAGCGTCTGCACGACGAGCTCGGTCGAGGTCGTACGGGGCATACCGAGCAACACACCCGCCTCGATCATCGCCTCCACCACATAGAAGATGTATGCCGGCCCGCTGCCACTAATCGCGGTGACGGCGTCCAGGTGTTTCTCCGCGACCCGCAGGACCTTGCCGCAGGAGCGCAGCAGCTCCTCGGCTTCAACCAGGTGCACCTCGTCGCAGTGCTGCCCCGGGCTGAGCGCTGCCATACCCTCGTCAACCATGGCCGGCGTGTTCGGCATGACCCGGACGACCGCGGTGCCCACCGGCAGGCGCTCCTCCAGGAAGCCGGTGGTGATGCCGGCGGCAAGGCTGACCACGAGCGCCCCATGCGGGACATGACCGCGGATCTCGGCGAGCAGACCCTCCATGTCCTGAGGCTTGACCACCAGAACCAGGGTGTCGGCCGACTGCGCGGCGTCGACGTTACTCATCTGGCGGACGCCATACGTGCTAGCCAGCTCCGCGGTTCGTTCCGCATTGCGACCGGTGATGATCAGCTCGGCTGAATCTCGTCCCGAGCGGATCAGACCTGAGAGCAGCGTCGAACCCATGACGCCGGCGCCCAGGATCGCCACTGTCTTCGGGCCATCGCCACCATGGCCACCCTGGTCTTCCATGCCGTTCCCCGCCCGATCTCCCGCAGTACTCTCCATGACTCCCCGCTCTCAGCCCTTGGTCGCAAGTCCACGCAGGAAGACCATGGTGTTGGCCGGACGCTCGGCCATCCGGCGCACCAGGTAGCCATACCATTGCGGGCCATACGGGATGTAGACCCGCATCCGGTCCCCGCGATCGGCGATCCGCTTCTGCTCCTCGGGCCGGATGCCGTAGAGCATCTGGTACTCGAAGGTGTCAGCGGCCCGGTCCTGCTTGTGGGCCAGGGCTCCCGCGATCTCGACCAGACGCGGGTCATGACTGGCCACCATCGGATAGCCGTGCCCTTCCATCAGCACCTTGAGACAGCGAACGTAGGACTTGTCGACCTCTTCCTTGTCCTGGAAGGCCACCGACTCAGGCTCCTTGTACGTGCCCTTGCACAGGCGGACACGACTGCCTTCGTAGGCGAGGTCACGGCAGTCGGCCTCGGTCCGGTACAGGTACGACTGGAGCACCGCACCCACGGAGGGGAAGTCCTGGCGAAGCTCGCGCAGTGTCTCGAGCGTCCCGTCTGTGGTGGTGTGGTCCTCCATGTCGAGGGTGACGTTGGTGCCGACATTGGCGGCTGCATGGCAGATCTCACGAGCGTGATCCAGGGCGATCTTGGCACCGTCGCCCGCGAGCGCCTGTCCGACGGCGCTCAGCTTGAGGCTCACCTCGGCCTTGCCGTCCTGGGCCAGTCCCGCCTCGCCGAGCGCTGACAGCAGCGACAGGTAGGTATCGCGGGTGGCCTGCGCCTGCGTCAGGTCGAACGTGTCTTCACCGAGGTTGTCGATCGTGCACAGGCGGCCGGTGAGGGCAAGCTCGCCCGCCACCCGCACGGCGTCAGCCGTCGAGTCGCCGGCCACGAACCGTCGCACGACGTCCCTGCTGACGGGGGCCTTCTCGACCAGGTCACGCACGCGATCGCTCTTGGACAACTGCAACAAACCCTGGCGCAGCACGCCGCTCGGATCCAACACGTGTTCCTCCCAATGCCTTATTACATGATTATCCGTATCAGGCTAGTTGCACTGCCCACGACTCTGTCAGGGGGACAGCACTCACTTCCCGCGGTCGGGCTGCTGCGGGTGGCGGTCAGGGGGTGCGCCGGCGAAGCGTGAGCGAGCCGAAGGCGATGGCGGCCACCGCGAAGGCAGCCACGATCGCCACATCGCGCGCCACGTCACCCGCGGCGTCGGCCTGTGTTGTGAGCGTGCGCATGGCGTCGACCGCGTAGGAGAGCGGCAGGACGTCTGAGACCAGCTCCAGGGCGCGGGGCAACAGGTCGCGCGGAACGAGCAGCCCGCAGAGCAGGAACTGCGGAAGGACGAAAGCCGGCATGAACTGGACTGCCTGGAACTCAGTGCGCGCGAAAGCGCTGACGAACAAGCCGGTCGCAGTGCCGAGGACGGCATCTATCACGGCCACCGCGACGAGCAGCCAACGCGGACCGGCAACGTCCAGGCCGCACACCCAGATCGCGAACCCCGTTGCCACCAACGCCTGAACAACCGCGAGGGCGCCGAACGCCAGCGCGTATCCGCCGAGGAAGTCACCCTTGCCCAGGGGCGTCGAGAGGAGACGCTCGAGCGTGCCCGACGACCTCTCGCGCAGGGTCGCGACACTCGTGATGACGAACATCACGACGAACGGGAAGAC
>DASRUA010000317.1:0-2057 GCA_035655615.1 Dermatophilaceae bacterium | reverse complement strand
CGGCTGGGTCAGCCCAGCACTGGACGCCGGCGCCCGACGGCGGTAAGCCCCTTTTCGGAGAGCAATCGACCCGCAGGATTCGGACGGCTGATCTGCGCCGCCCATGGCAAGTTCCATACACATCAGCCAGGCACGCGACCGGTGTGGCGCCGAGCAACTCGCGTAGGCGCTCCTCAATTGCGTGCACCACATCCGAACGGAACATGTCGCACACGGCTCCCACCGGGCGCAACGCGACAGTCCGGAGGACACACATGGCCCCGACAGGAATACAAGCTGAGGGCGACGACCGAAGTTCTGGTTGGCGCGGTGATCGGCCCGATCACCCGTCCGGAGGCGTTTGTCGCAGGGCTGGGGTCAGTCCGGTACCTAGCGCATGGTCGGACGCACGGTCCCGCTCAGGTCGGTTCACAGTCGTTGTCCCTGGCCGATGTTCTCGTTCCCGCCGGAACGGACCCCTGGCCGGAGTCCATCGCTGCCAACCGTTTCGGTATTGATCACGCCGCCGCAGGTGTTCGGCCGGTGACGCCCTCAGCACTCATCACGCAAACCCACACTGAAGGAGTTGTCCCCCATGATTTCCGCCGTCGTCATGCCTGCACCAGGCAAGCCGCTCGAGCTGCGAGATTTCGTAGAGCCCGAGCTCGAGCCAGGGGCTGTTCTGCTGAAGACGCTCGGCAGCGAGGTCTGCGGCACAGACACCCACTTATGGAAGGGTCAGCTGGCCGGCGTCCCCTATCCGATCATCCCCGGGCATGTCAGCGTTGGTGAGGTTGCCGCCCTGGGGCCGCCGCCCGCTCGCGGCGATGTCGTGCGTGACGTATCCGGTCGGCCCATCGAAGTCGGTCAGGTCGTGACGTTCCTCGACGTCTTCGGTACCTGCGGGCGCTGTTGGTACTGCACCGTCGGTCACGCCACGACGCGATGTCCCTCGCGCAAGGTATACGGGGTGACACTCTCCGCCGATGAAGGGCTGCTCGGCGGCTGGTCGCAGTACATCTACCTGCGCCCGGGAGTGCACATCATCTCGTTGCCGCAGGAGCTGGACTGGCGCGCGTTTCTCGCCGCAGGTTGCGGCATGTCGACCGCCCTGCACGCAGTGACTCTCGGCGAGATCGCATTTGGCGACACCGTCGTCGTTCAGGGCGCCGGGCCGGTCGGACTGTGCGCGGCGATACTGGCCCAGCTTCGCGGAGCCGGATCTGTTGTTGTAGTCGGCGGCCCCCAGGTTCGCCTGGACGCTGCGCGCCATTTCGGTGTCGACGCGGTCCTTGACATTGGCTCCATAACAGAACAAGAACGACTCGTCGCTATCCGGGCAATGACTGGGGGCCGCGGCGCTGATGTGACCATTGAAGCAACAGGCGTGCCCTCGGCGGTGGGCGAAGGCATGCGACTGACCCGCGACGCTGGCCGTTATGTCGTCGTTGGTCAGTACTCCGATGTCGGGCCGGCATCGTTCAACCCGCACCTGGACCTCAACCAGAAACACCTGGAAGTCCGCGGATGCTGGGGCAGCGACGTGGGCCACGTGTACCGCTCCGTCCAAGTCATGGCGCGGTACGCGAAGCAGTTCCCGTGGACGGACCTCATCAGTCGTGAGTATGACTTGTCCACGGCGCAGGCAGCCCTGGAGGACGTGGCCTCGCAGCGCGTCGTAAAGGCACTCATCGTGCCCTAGAAATGCCCACACATCCCGACCGGAAGCAGCAGGAGAGCCGGAATTGTTGTGAATGGCAGGTAGGCGGTTTCGGCGTCGGTGAGGGTGCCGGGGGAGTAGTAGCCGCCGCTGCGCAGGACCAGGCCGAGCAGCGGGAGCTGCTGGTCGAGCAGGTCGTCACCCGGTGTTGATAGGTCGGTTGGTCGGGGATGTAGGTGCAGTTGGTGGGCCTGGGTGAGCAGGGCGATCCGCGCGGGTGATGCGGTGACGAGCCGTTTCAACACGGTGGGCCCGCGGCAGACCCGAATCCGTGCCAGTGGGGCATCGCTCGGGGTGGGCCTGGCGGATCGCCCACGGGTGGGAACTACGTGTGGTCCCAGGCCGGGAACGGGATGGA
>DASRUA010000316.1:0-2078 GCA_035655615.1 Dermatophilaceae bacterium | reverse complement strand
ACCAGCTCCTTCCACTGAGAGCGTTACCTGGGGAGCTGAAGGTCAGACCTGTCGGCGCCCGGTGTTACGGACAAATTTCCCGCTCCTACGTCTCGCTGCCGTACTGGCCGGCTCCTGAGTCCGTCGACACCCAAGCACACTGCGGTCGACCGACCGGGCCGCGACTTTGCATCAAACGTGGTCTTGCCGTAGACGGGGGTCCCGGGCAGGTTCGCGCCGGTACCGGTCCCGGAGGTGACCACGGCCCGCATCGCCTGCTGCAGCCCGGCAACGACCGCGGTCTGCAGCGGATCGTCCTACGGGTCACTGAGACTTGTTGAGATGCCTTCGGGATCCTTCCGCAGTGGGACGGACATGCCCTTCGTCGTCTTGGCGATCCCGGTGTGGGTGGCCACGCTCTCGATCGTCAGCCCCCTGACCCCGTCGGCGGCGAGCATCAACCGGGCCGCCGGGACGTCGTCGGATTCGTCTTCCAGTCTTTAACCTCATCTCCACGTTGACCGCCCGGGAGAACGTCGCGGTGCTCGCTGAGCTCACGCGTCACGACCAGCCTGGGCGAGTTGATGCCGTGCTGTCCGATGTCGGCCTCACCGACCTGGCCGAGTACTTCCCCAGCCAGGTCTCCGGTGGGCAGTAGCAGCGGGTGGCCATCGCCCTTGCCTTGGTGAAGCCACATCCCTGCTGTTGTGCGACGAGCCGACCGGTGGGCTCGACCTGGAGACCGGCCGCACATTGACAATGCTTGCGGGGCCCCGGGTAGGTTCAACGTGGATCTACTGAGGTGCCGCAGGCTCCGTGAGAACGATTCTGGACAGTTAGCGCCTCGCATGGGTCTCGGGGGCAGATGCATCGGGAGGAGGTTCCATGAACGTGGAGCCAGAGACAGACTTGTCGTCTATCCCGCTGGACCAACTTCGGACCGAGCTGGACACCACCAACGACGGACTTTCAGCGGCGGAGGCTGTCGACCGGCTGGCACGGTATGGCCGCAATGAGATCGCGGAGAAACGCCGGCATCCGCTTCTTGAGTTCGCAAGCTTCTTCTGGGCACCGATCCCCTGGATGATCGAGGTCGCGCTGGTGCTGTCTCTCCTGGCACGACACTGGACCGACTCAGTGATCATCGGGGTGTTGCTGGCCATGAACGGACTAGTGGCCTTCTCCGAGGAGCACCAGGCAGCCAACGCGATTGAGGCGCTCAAGCAGCGACTTGCGTCCACCACCCGTGTGCGCCGAGACGGCGAGTGGATGCAGCTGCCAGTCGGCGACCTGGTTCCCGGTGACGTCGTGCGGGTACGCCTGGGCGACATCGTCCCTGCTGATGCGGTGAGGCCTGAGCAACGGGGGCAGTGCTGTGTGGTGCAGAGGTCAATGGTCGGTGGCTGGAGACCAGCAAGATCCGCCCCTCAGCCGAGGTAAGCGGGCACCACTGGCCCTCTTCACAAAACCGCAAGGTGCGCCGGCACAGCTCGCCAAACATCTTGGCGTTCTCAGCGTCCCACAGGATCTGGGTGCCCACGCAGGTGGTCATGACCTCGCCGCCGTCCTCAGGGTCTCCCGAGCTTCTGCGGTAATGAGCGTTAGGAGGTCGCTCACCCGCTGACCTTGCTTTGAGGGCTTCGAGTGCGGCGATCGTGTGGGCGTAGATGGCTGGAGCCAGATCAGGGACGCCTGTCTCGGACTTCCTCAGGACCCTCCCCAAGAGCCCAGATTCCAAAAATGCACGCCCCGCACCGTGTGCGAAAGAGGAACCAGACCTCCAAAAGCGGGCGAAAGGGCGATCAGCGCCTTCGGTCGTTCGCCGGACCCGTGGGCACCGAGCTGGTCAGACCACGCATAGGCCCAGGACGCTGGCGGCTCTGTGCCAGGCGATGGGTGCGGGCTTGCTCCACGATGTCCTTGGCCACCGGCGTCCCTGACATCCGGGACCAAAGTCTCTACCGGCGAGGAATCGCAGGGAGTGGCATGAAGGTCTTCTGTTGGCAAACATGGGGAGGGCGAGATGTCTGACGTGGTGAAGCGCAACCCGATGTCGCCGCTGACCGAGTTGTTCGACTGGTTCAACTCGGGTTGGCCTT
>DASRUA010000315.1:0-2320 GCA_035655615.1 Dermatophilaceae bacterium | reverse complement strand
ATAGCCGCGCCGATACCCCGGGTTCCCCCGGTGACGAGGGCAACTCGTCCCGCGAGCTTCTTACCTACTAATCCGGTGGGCTCTCCGATAATGGTTGTGCTGATGCTCATTGAGCGCCTCCCAGGCTTTGTCGAAGAACGCTGGCAACTCGCCTAACTCAGCGCGCCACGAAATCACGGTGGACACGGTCCCACCGGTTCTGGTGTGACGTTCATCGCCCTTTGGATTCGTGGCTGGTCCATGGAGTATTGCGTGATCGACCCCCCCTGGCTAGGGACCTAGCGGGACTTTCCTGGCTAGTTCGTTCTTGAGTGGTAAACGCGCAGGTCAGGGCGGGTGTGGGGTCGGCAGGGTTGTATTACCCATGTCAACGTTTCGGGGCGTAGGTGTCGAGGCCGAACAGCTCGAACAGGCGCTTCTGGGTTGGGTCGGTGTCGGTGAGGATGCGTTGGGCGCGGGGCCGGCCTTTGTTCCCGGTGGGGTAGAGAAGCACGGTCTCTTCGATGCCGCCCAGGGTGGCGAGTAACTCGCGGACGCTGAGGTCCAGGCCGGCTTGGTGGGCTTGGCGGCGCATCAGGTGTGCGACGGCGAGGGCGAGGACGCAGTAGAAGACGTGTACGCGGATTTTGGCCTCGGTCCAGTGGAACATTGGGGAGAACCCGACGACGTGTGGGTCTTTGAGTTGTCGGAATCCTGACTCGACGTCGTTTTGGGAGCGGTATCCAGCGATGACTTCGCCCGCGGTCCAGTGGTCTTGGTCGGTGACGAGCAGGCGTTTGCCGAAGAGTTCGGTTTCGAGAGTTTTGCGGGCGGCGGTGTCGATGCGCCACGTCAGCCGCATGGACGCGGGGGTGGTCCCGGTGAGTTCGGTGGTGAGCACCCGGGTCACCCAGCGGGGGTGGGTGATCGCGTTGATGGCGGCTTGGACTGCCGGGCGGTCGCGGCGGGTTTTGCCGCGGGCCAGGGTCGCGGCGAGCTCGCCCAGGGCTCGGGTGGCTTTGGCCAGGGTCTGGGTGAAGCCGGCGGCCTGGGCGGCGTGCAGGGTTTCGGAGTGGGTCAGGACCACCCGCCGGTCGGTTCCGAACACGCCTGCGCGGGTGTCGTAGGCGCTCAGTCCGGGGAACTTCTCGGGATCGACCGGTCGGCGCCGGCGGGCCGGTAGGGCGAGCAGGTCGGGGAAGTCGCTGGGTGGCAGGGAGCCGACGAAGTGCAGCCCGGTGCCGGATAGGTGGGCGAAGTTCGCGGCACTGTTCTGGCCGGCGTCGAACACCACTGTGGGCGCCGCTCGGGTTCCCCCGTGACCAGCCTTGTCGTCGTCGCCGCTGGTGAACAGGGCTGCGTAGCGGGAGGTGAGTTCGTCTAGTACGTCGGTGAACTGGGTGACGTCGGGGCGGTTCCCGGGGTAGACATGGCTGGTCACCGGGATGGCGCCGTCGCGTGTCACGACCAAGGCGAGCCCGACCAGGCGTAGGTCGTTTCGTTTTTGTTTGGCGTGGCCGCGTTGGGCGATCGGGGCCCGGTCGTTGGCGCTGTCGATGAAGGTCGCGAAGTTCGTCATGTCCAATGCCAGCCCGGACAGGTCCAGGCCGAACTCGGTGACCATCGCGGTGCTGATCGCCCGTTCAGCCGCGGCGAGCTTGTCTGTGTCCAGGGCGTCCATGGCGTCCCAGAACCGGCGGTGGTCGGTCGCGGCGACGGGCAGTTTGGTGAACCGCGGCCCGGCGGTGGTGGCCCACCAATCCGCAAAGGCCAGCTTCGAGCATGGCGCGACGACCCGGTTGGCGGTGGCCAGCGCCAGGTAGGTCCCGACCGACGCGGCCGCATCCGCGCGGCGGGGTCCGCACGCCTCATCGATCGCCTCGGCGACCTTCAACCGTTCCAGGATCCCCCAGACCGCGGCCAGGTCACCGAACTTCTTGTGCTGGGTGCGCTCCGGGCTACCGGCCGGGGCGCCGGTCAAGCGGGCCATCACTTCGGCCGTGCTGCCCAGATACTGCTGATCGACGATGCGTGGCTTGCCGTCCACCCGGGCGGACTCCACCAGGTAGTAGTAGGTCTGGTTCCCGCGCTTCTTACCCACGATTGATGACATATGTGGGTAATACACCTTCGAACCGATCATGTCCAGCACCGACACGCGTATTTGCGCAGGTCATCGCCGGTTTTCGGTCCATGCGAAGGTCAGCCGACCCTGCTCACGATCCAGCTAGCCAGGAAACTCCCGCTAGCCTCTCCCCATGGATGCGTCCGAGCAGCTCGCGTGGCGTCGAAGCGGCGCGCCTCGCACGCGGCGCGGTGGACTGGCTGATCGAAGGCGTGG
>DASRUA010000314.1:0-59090 GCA_035655615.1 Dermatophilaceae bacterium | reverse complement strand
TTGGGGCCACCGTCCTCGTAGTCGGACCAGTGGCGGTCCTTCAGCTGGTACTTCTCGTTGTCGATCTGCTCCTCGACGCCGGGGCGTGCGACGTCCTCGATCAGCTCGTAACCGGCGTAGATCCCGTACGTCGGCACCAGGGTTGCCGCCAGCGCCGCGCGAACCTTCCACGCCGTGGGCCCGCCGTGCTGCAGGTAGGGCGGGAGGATGTCGTGGGTGGTCGGCCAGAACGATGGACGCATGTACGTTGCGGCCTCGCCGGCGAGCTCGGTGGCGTACTCCTCGAGCTCCCACTTCTGGATGCGCCAGGTGAAGTAGGTGTAGGACTGCTGGAAACCGACCTTCCCCAGGGCATGCATCATCGCCGGCCTCGTGAAGGCCTCGGCCAGCCAGATGATATCCGGCGCCACGACGGCCACGTCAGAAATCAGCCACTGCCAGAACTGAAGGGGCTTGGTGTGCGGGTTGTCCACCCGGAAGATCGTGACGCCGTGGTCGATCCAGACCTGGATCACCCGCCGTACCTCGGCGTAGATCCCGGCAGGGTCGTTGTCGAAGTTGAGAGGATAGACGTCCTCGTACTTCTTCGGCGGGTTCTCCGCGCAGGCGATGGTCCCATCGGCACGACTGGTGAACCAGTCGGGGTGGGCGGCGACCCACGGATGGTCCGGCGCACAGTTCAGGGCGAGGTCGAGCGCGACCTCGAGACCGAGTCGATGCGCTTCTGCGACAAAGGAGTCGAAGTCGGCAAAGGTTCCCAGCTCGGGTGCGATGGCGTCGTGGCCGCCGTCGACCGAACCGATCGCATACGGGGAGCCGGGGTCATGCGGCCCGGCGTGCGGAGTGTTGTTCGGGCCCTTGCGGTTGACAGCGCCGATCGGGTGGATCGGGGTCAGGTAGACGACGTCGAACCCCATGTCGGCGATGGCCGTCAGGCGCCGGGCTGCGGTCACCAGCGTCCCCGACGTCCACAGCCCGGTCTTCGGGTCCTGAGTCGCTCCCTCGGAGCGCGGGAAGATCTCGTACCACGCGCCATACAGGGCGCGTTCGCGTTCCACCAGCCAGCTGTATTCCGCACTGGGGCTCACCAGGTCGCGCAACGGACGGCGATCCATCTCGGCGCGGACGTCGGGGGCGACCGCCGCCTGCAGACGGGCCGGCGCGGGACGGGTCTCGTCCCGCAGCGCAAGTATCGCGTTCTTGATCGGTGCGGCCTGGGCGGGCGGGCGGGCGACTTCCGAAAGCGCGCGCTCCAGGACCAGTGCACCCTCTTCGAGCATCAGCGCGGTGTCCACGTTCGCGGCGATCTTGATGGTCGCGTCGTGTTCCCAGGTGCCGTAGGGGTTTGACCACCCCTCCACCCGGTAGGACCACTTCCCGGCTCGATCCGCGCTTATTGTCGCTGACCAGTGGTCGAGTCCGGGGGAGTCCAACGTCATCGGCACGTGCTGCTCGGCGCCGTCCGGGTCGGTCAGGACGACGTTTGCCCTGACGGCGTCGTGCCCCTCTCGAAAGACCGTGGCGGTGACCTCGAACGGTTCGTTCACGACCGACTTAGCAGGGAACGCGCCGTGCTCGACACAGGGGGTGACCTGGAGGACCGGAATACGGCCGAGGAGGCGCGGGGCAGCAGGGTGGGGTGCCGGCTTGTGTGCCGGCTTGGGTGCACCGTGAAGTTGGCTGGCAGTCATCAGTCCGAGGCTACCCGGTGAGTCGCGGAGCACCGCGAGACGGTGGGTTCTCTTGAAGCGGGTCATCGCGCGTCGTGCAAGAAACCGACAAATACTGCAAGAAATTGCAGAACGTCATAAACGTCGCCTATGCTTCTCAATCGTGAAGGCTATCCGTCGCTTCAGCGTCCGAACCGTTCTGCCCGAGCCGATCAGCGCGCTGGGAGAGCTTGCCAGCAATCTGCGTTGGTGCTGGCACCCCGCAACGCGGGATCTGTTCTCCGGAATCGACCCGAAGCGCTGGGCCAGGGTTCGCAAGGAACCCGCAAAGATGCTCTCTGCGCTGTCGGCCGACGAGCTCCAGGGCCTTGCCTCGGACGAGTCCTTCGTGGCCAGAGTCCACGCCGCGTCCGAGAATCTCGCGACCTACCTCAGTGAGCCCCGGTGGTACCAGAGCTGGGCGGCCGAGGTCGAGGGTGGCGCTCCCGCCTCGATCGCTTACTTCAGCCCCGAGTTCGGCATCACCGAAGCACTACCGCAGTACTCCGGTGGCCTGGGCATCCTCGCCGGCGACCACCTCAAGTCCGCCTCGGACCTGGGTGTGCCCGTCGTCGGTGTTGGACTCTTCTACAAGACCGGATACTTCAAGCAGTCGCTGAACCGCGACGGCTGGCAGCAGGAGACCTACCCGGTGCTCGATCCGGACGACCTGCCTCTGGCGCTGCTGCGGGAGGCAGACGGAAAGCCCTGCCTCATCACGATCGACCTTCCCGGCGGCCGGTTGATGCACGCACACGTGTGGAAGGCCCAGGTCGGCCGGGTTCCTCTTCTGTTGCTCGACTCGGATGTTCAGGACAATGACGAGGGAGCCCGCGGGGTGACCGACCGGCTCTACGGGGGCACCGGCGAGCTTCGCCTTCAGCAGGAGCTGCTGCTCGGCATCGGTGGCGTGCGAGCGCTGCGCCTGTGGTCGCGGCTGACCGGTGCGCCGGCTCCAGATGTCTTTCACACCAACGAGGGCCACGCCGGTTTCCTCGGGGTTGAGCGGATCCGCGAGCTGACAGCTCCGGAGGGCACGAGCGCAATGACTTTCAACGAGGCTCTCGAGGCAGTCCGGGCAGGGACGGTCTTCACCACGCACACCCCGGTCCCTGCGGGGATTGACCGTTTCGGTGTCGACCAGATCCAGCTGTACTTCGGTGGCGACAATGCGATCGCCGGTGTGCCTGTCGAGAGCCTGCTGGCGCTCGGCGCCGAGGACTTCCCCGGTGGCGAGGCCAGTGTCTTCAACATGGCGGTCATGGGACTTCGCCTCGCGCAGCGGGCCAACGGGGTCTCTCAGCTGCACGGCGTCGTCAGCCGTCAGATGTTCGATGGTCTCTGGCCGGGTTTCGACGACGCTGAGGTGCCGATCACGAGTATTACCAACGGTGTTCACGCCAGGACCTGGGTCGACCGCAGGGTCTTCGAGCTAGCCGCCAAGTACCTGGGGACAACCGATGTTGCCGAGCACGACGCGTGGGCGGGAATCATCGACGTCCCCGGTGACGAGATCTGGGCCGTCAAACGGAGCATGCGCGAGCAGCTGGTCGTGGAGGCCCGTCGCCGGATGAAGGCGAGCTGGCTCAAGCGTGGCGCCAGCCCGGCCGAGCTCGGCTGGATCGAGGACATCCTGGATCCTGACGTGCTCACCATCGGTTTCGCCCGCCGGGTCCCGACGTACAAGCGGCTCACCCTGATGCTGAGCGATCGGGTGCGACTGAAGAAGATCCTGCTGGACCCCAAGCGTCCGGTGCAGCTCGTCATCGCCGGCAAGAGTCACCCGAACGACGAGACCGGCAAGACGCTCATCCAGCAGCTGGTCAAGTTCGCGGACGATCCGCAGGTTCGTCACCGCATCGTCTTCCTGCCGAACTACGACATCGCCATGGCGAAATATCTCTACCCCGGCTGTGACGTCTGGTTGAACAACCCGCTGCGTCCTTTCGAGGCGTGTGGGACGTCCGGCATGAAGGCCGCGCTCAACGGCGGGCTCAACCTCTCGATCCTCGACGGCTGGTGGGACGAGTGGTACGACGGCGAGAACGGCTGGGCCATCCCGACCGCCGATGGCGTCGAGGACCCGGACCGTCGCGACGACCTCGAGGCGGCGGCCCTCTATGACCTCATCGAGGGCTCGGTGGCTCCTCGCTTCTACGACGTCGACGAGGAGGGGCTGCCCCAACGCTGGCTGTCGATGATCAGGCACACCCTGTCGACGCTGGGCCCGAAGGTGCTGGCCTCACGCCAGGTTCGGGACTACACGACCCATCTCTACGGACCTGCGGCGCGGGCGGGCTGGTCTCTGGATGGACCCAGCTACACGGGTGCGCGGGAGCTGGCGGCGTTCAAGGCCAAGGTCCGGGCCGCCTGGCCTGGGGTGCGGGTGGATCACGTTGAGTCCTCGGGTGTCTCTGACTCTCCGCAGGTCGGCGACATCCTGCACGTGCGCGCCTTCGTGTCCCTGGGTGATCTGACCCCTGACGAGGTCGAGGTGCAGGTGGTGCACGGTCGCGCCTCCGCGTCAGATGAGCTGCGTGACATCGAGACGGCGCCGTTGACCTTCTCGGAGTCGTACGAGGGCGGTCGGCACAGCTTCGACGGTGACCTGGTGCCCAGCCGGACCGGTGCCTTTGGCTATACCGTCCGAATCCTGCCCAAGCACCCCGGCATGGCGAACGCGGCTGAGCTGGGTCTGGTCGCCAACGCCTGACCAGTCTTTGGTCGTCGCCGCAGCGCCAAGGAAAACGCCGTCGTCACCTCTCCAGGCTGTAGACCCGAATTGATGCGGCGATGAGGGTGGCGAGTCCATCGTGTCCAGGGCCCGCCGAACGGCTCACAGCAGTCTGACCGTCCCCGGCAGGCAGGGGCAGCGCCCACGCGCTGTCCCAGAGCAAACGGTATGCCGCGCCGTCAGCCAGCGCCGGCAGGGTCACCTCGGCGTCCCGGGCGCCTCCGTGAAAGATGATCAGCAGCGACTGGCCGCCAACGCGTGTGCCGTCCAGGAACATCGTCAGGGTCCGGGTGTGCGGGTCGTCCCACGTGCGGTTGCACATCGGCCGACCATCCGCAGCGAACCACTGCGGTTCGGTCAGCGGGTCCTGGTGCGCCCGGCGCTCTGTGAAGAAGGACCGTTGTCCCAGAACGGGATTGCTAGCTCTGAGCCCGATCAGGAACTGCATTGTGACCAGCAGCTCTTCCTGCCAGGGCTCGAGATCCCAGTTGAACCAGGACACGTCGTTGTCCTGGCAGTAGGTGTTGTTGTTGCCGCCCTGAGAGCGTCCCAGCTCGTCGCCGGCGTTGATCATCGGCACCCCGCTGGCGAACAGCTCGGTGGCCAGCAGGTTGCGGATCGAGCGCCTACGCTCCTGCGACATGGAACCGTCCGCAATGCCAGACTCGGGCCCCTCGCACCCGTGGTTCCATGACCGGTTGTCGTCATGGCCATCCCGGTTGCCTTCACCGTTGGCCCGGTTGTGCTTGCGTTCAAAGGCGGTCGTGTCAGCCAGGGTGAAGCCGTCGTGCGCGGCCACGTAGTTGATCGAGGCGATCGGGCCGCGGTCGCGGGCGCCGAACAGGTCCCGGGAGCCGCTGAGCCGGGTCGCCAGCTCGCGGACTCCATGGCCCGGCTCGTGGCGGGCCGAGCGCGCGACGTCCGGCAGCCAGAACGTGCGCACCCCATCACGGAAAAGGTCGTTCCACTCGGCGAAGGGCGGTGGGAACTGGCCGGTACGCCAACCGTGTGCCCCGAGGTCCCACGGCTCGGCGATCAGCTTGACCCGTGAGAGCACCGGGTCGGTCCGCAGCGCGACCATGAACGGGTGGTTCGGGTGGAACTCGCCGTCGTGGCCACGTCCGAGCGTCACCGCCAGGTCGAAGCGGAACCCGTCGATGTGGCACTGCTCCACCCAGTACAGCAGGGAGTCGAGGACCATTTTGGCGACCACCGGCTGGCGTAGGTCGAGGGTGTTGCCGCAGCCCGTGACATCAATGTCACGTCCCCGTTCGTCCAGGCGGTAGTAGGCGCGGTTGTCCAGGCCTCGCCACGAAAGCGTCGCCCCGTCCCGGCCCTGTTCGCAGGTGTGGTTGTAGACCACGTCGAGGATGACCTCGACACCGGCGGCATGGAGCAGCTTGACCATGCCCTTGAACTCGTTGAGCTGGTCCTGGGGATCCCCGGACGCGGCATACGCCCCATGGGGTGCGCAGAATCCCAGAGTGTTGTAACCCCAGTGGTTCACCAGCCCCCGGCCCATCAGCTCGGGCTCGTGGCTGAACGCATGGACAGGTAGCAGCTCCACCGCCGTCACACCCAGCGACTTCAGGTGCTCGATAGTGGCGGGGTGGGCCATCCCTGCATACGTCCCGCGTAGCGGCTCCGGGACGTCGGGATGGCGTTTGGTGAGGTTGCGGACGTGCGTCTCGTAGATGACCGTCTGCGCCCACGGGACCCGGGGCGCGGCGTCGTCGCCCCAGGCGAACCGGTCATCGACGACAACGGCCCTCGGCATGTACGCCGCGCTGTCGCGCTCGTCCCTGATATCAGGATCGCCGTGAAGCTGGGCGTCCACGACATGGCCGAACACCTCCGGGCGCCAGGTCACCTGGCCCTCGATCGCCCGGGCGTAGGGGTCCAGCAGCAGCTTGTCGGCGTTGTAGCGCAGGCCTTGTTCCGGTTGCCACGGGCCGTGCGCCCGAACCCCATACCGCGCTCCGGCACCGAGACCGGGAACAGAGCCGAACCACGTTCCATGGGCACGGCCCCGTAGCGGAATCCTGCGCTCGCTGGACCCGGTCGTGTCGCCGGCCTCGAAGAGGCAGATCTCGACCGCGTCGGCATGCCCGGCGTAAACCGCAAAGTCCACCCCTTCTCCGGTGACGGTGGCCCCGAGCGCGGGAGGGAGGTCTGCGGTGGTGCCCATGGCATCAAGGGTAGGCAGTCGTTACGTTATGCACATGACCGATCCGACTTCGCTGCCGAACTTCCCGCCTCCGCCGAGCGAGCACCCCCTTCGTGGACGCGTGCTCGACGCCCTGATCGACGAGGGTTTCGAGCCCAACATCGACCAGGACGGTGACGTGGCCTTCACGGTCCAGGAGCAGCAGCTGTTCGTGCGCTGCATGGAGGGCGACTTCACCATCATGCGCGTCTTCGGGCAGTGGCAGGTTGGCGACGACGTGCCGCAGGACCTCCTGAGCCAGCTCCAGGCCTGCAATGAGCTGACCCTTCGTCTCAACGTGGTCAAAGCCGGTATCGCGAACGGGACCCTCGTGGTGACGGGCGAGCACGTCGTCGCGCCGGACACGAACGTCAGGGCACTGCTGGTGGTGACGACCCAGCTGGTCCTGTCCGCGGTCCACCTGTGGCACGAGACGATCATGGGCCGAACGCATGACGAGGGCGCCGGAACGGAACAGGTATGAGCGCGCTCGTCCGGGTCGAGGTCGAGGGTGGCATCGGCACCATTCGTCTGGATCGACCACCCGTGAACGCGCTGAACTTCGAAGTCCAGGATGGCCTGCATGCGGCGGCGCTCGAGGTCACCGTGCGGCGGGACGTCTCAGCGGTCATCATCTACGGTGGCGAGAAGGTCTTCGCGGCCGGCGCTGACGTCAAGGAGATGCAGGCCATGTCCTACACGGACATGGTTGACCGCTCGGCAGCCTTGCAGGCCGCCTTCATCGCGATTGCGCGGATTCCCAAGCCCACCGTTGCCGCCATCTCCGGCTACGCGCTCGGTGCCGGCTGTGAGCTCACCCTGGCCTGCGACTTCCGGGTCGCCGCCGAGAACGCCAAGCTCGGCCAGCCCGAGGTCTCGCTGGGCGTCATCCCGGGCGCCGGTGGCACCCAGAGACTCTCCCGGTTGGTAGGTCCGGCCCGGGCCAAGGACATGATCTTCACCGGGCGCGCGGTCTCGGCCCAGGAAGCACTCCAGATCGGTCTGGTGGATGAGGTCGTCGCGCCCGATGAGGTCTACGCCGCGGCGCGCCGGCGCGTCGAGGGCTACGTGGGCGGTCCGGCGTATGCCATCCGCGCCGCAAAAGAGGCTATTGACCGCGGGCTTGAGGTCGATCTCGAGACGGGCCTGGAGATCGAGCGGATGCAGTTCGTCGGGGTCTTCGCGACCCGTGACCGTGACCTCGGGATGGCCGCATTCGTTGAGCACAAGAAGGGCGGGGCACAGTTCGAGGGCCGCTAGAAGTTTTGGCTTGAGGGCCGCTAGAAGTTTTGGCGAGGCGGAGCCGAAACTTTGGGTTTAGTCTGTGTCGCCGGGGCGTCGTGCATCACGGTGCCGGGCGTTTCTTCCGGTTATAAGGCGTGCCAAGATGTCCCGAAACCTCAAGTCATATTCCCTACGAAAGGGGACGAGCCAGCGATGGACATCGTCGTCTGTGTCAAGTACGTGCCCGACGCCCAGTCGGACCCCACGTTCAGCGAGTCGGATAACACCACCGATCGGTTGGGCGTTGACGGTCTGCTTTCTGAGCTCGACGAGTACGCGATCGAGGCAGGCCTCAAGCTGGCCGAGAGTGCCGCGGGAGCCGAGGAGAGCACCGTCACCGTGCTGACCGTTGGCCCGGACAAGGCCGCCGACGCCATCAAGAAGTCCCTGCAGATGGGCGCCCACGCAGGTGTACATGTGAAGGACGACGCGATCCACGGGTCCGACGCCGCGGCTACCTCGCTGATTCTGGCCGAGGCCGTGAAGAAGATCGGCAACCCTGACCTGATCCTGACCGGCATGGCGTCCACGGACGGAACGATGGGTGTGGTTCCGGCAATGCTCGCTGAGCGTCTGGGCCTGCCCCAGGTGACCCTCGCCTCTGAGCTGAGCGTCGCCGGTGGCGCTGTCACCATCCGTCGTGATGGTGACATCGCCTCCGTCACCATCACCGCCTCCCTGCCGGCTGTGGTCTCGGTCACCGACCAGATCAACGAGCCGCGCTACCCGTCCTTCAAGGGCATCATGGCTGCCAAGAAGAAGCCGGTCGAGACCTGGTCGCTCGCCGACCTCGGCATCGACGCCGACCTGGTCGGCTTGGCCGGGGCCTGGACCAGAGTCGAGTCCTTCGCCAAGCGTCCGCCCCGCGCTGTGGGCCAGATCGTCACCGATGAGGGTGAAGGCGGCACCAAGCTCGCAGAGTTCCTGTCCGCACAGAAGTTCATCTGAACCGACCAGACAGACGTAGGAGAAACACACATGGCTGAAGTTCTCGTTCTGGTTGACCACATCGACGGTGCGGTCCGCAAGACCACCTCCGAGCTGCTGACGATCGCTCGCCGCCTTGGCGAGCCGTCCGCGGTCCTCATCGGCGCGGGGTTCGACGCCGCCAAGGAGGCCCTGGCGCAGTACGGCGCCGAGAAGATCTACCGGGTGGAGTCCGCCGATATCGCGGACTTCGTCGTGGCGCCCAAGGCCGAGGTGCTCGCCGCGCTTGTGGCCTCCGCGGCGCCAGTGGCAGTCCTGATCACCTCGTCTCCTGAGGGCAAGGAGATCGCGGCTCGTCTCTCGATCAAGACCGGGTCCGGTCTGATCACCGACGCAGTCGACGTGCAGGCTGGTGAAGGTGGCGCAGTGCGCACGACCCAGTCCGTATTCGCGGGCGGCTTCATCGTGCAGGCGACGGTCACCAAGGGCACGCCCATCATTACCGTCAAGCCGAACTCGGTCACGCCGGAAGCGGTCTCGGGTGCCGGCGTCGAGCAGGTCACCGAGGTCGTGATCTCCGAGAGCGCGAAGGCGGCCCGGATCACCGACAGCCAGCCCAGGGCTGCATCCGGCCGTCCCGAGCTGACCGAGGCCGCGATCGTGGTCTCCGGTGGTCGCGGCACCGCCGGAGACTTCTCCCCGGTGGAGGAGTTCGCCGACTCTCTCGGCGCCGCTGTCGGCGCGTCGCGGGCAGCTGTTGACGCAGGGTGGTACCCGCACAGCCAACAGGTCGGCCAGACCGGCAAGGAGGTCTCCCCGCAGCTCTATGTCGCGGCGGGCATCTCCGGTGCGATCCAGCACCGCGCGGGCATGCAGACCTCCAAGACGATCATCGCGATCAACAAGGATGAAGAGGCTCCCATCTTCGAGCTGGTCGACTTCGGTGTCGTCGGTGACCTGTTCACGGTCCTGCCGCAGGCGACCAAGGCGGTCAACGCAGCGAAGGGCTGACGGGCGCACGGGCGCAGAACACAGGTGACGCGGGCACGATCACGGCGCCCGGTGGCGCCAACGTAGACTCTCTGGGTGCTTGACTCCTCTGCCCTCGCCAACTTTGTCTATCTCGACCACGGCGCGACGACGCCGATGCTGCCCGAAGCAATCGAGGCGATGACCGCTCAGATGGCGACGGTCGGTAACGCCTCATCCCTGCACACCTCGGGCCGTCTGGGACGTCGTGTGGTCGAGGAGTCCCGTGAGGCGATCGGGCAGGCCATGGGCGCCCGGCCGTCCGAGGTGCTGTTCACCTCCGGCGGCACGGAGTCCGACAACCTGGCCATCAAGGGCACCTTCTGGGCCCGACGGGACGCGGATCCGCGGCGGGTGCGGATTCTGGTCAGCACGGTCGAGCACCACGCTGTCATCGACTGTGTCGACTTCCTCGAGGCCCACGAGGGCGCCAAGGTCACCTGGCTCGAGGTCGACCAGGTCGGTCGTGTCCACCCCGAGACGGTCCGCGCGGCCATCGGGAGCGACCCTGAGACGGTCGCTCTCGTCAGCGTGATGTGGGCCAACAACGAGGTCGGGACAGTTCAGCCGATTGCCGAGATAGCCGCCGTCGCGCATGAGTTCGGCATCCCGGTGCACAGCGACGCAGTCCAGGCCGTCGGCCAGGTCGAGGTCGACTTCACGGCCAGCGGACTCGACCTTTTGAGCATCAGCGGTCACAAGATCGGTGGTCCGCAAGGAGTGGGCGCGCTGCTGGCTCGACGCGATGCCACCCTCGTGCCACTGACCCACGGCGGCGGGCAAGAGCGTCAGGTGCGCAGCGGCAGTCTCGACGTCCCGGCGATTCGCGGTTTCGCCGTGGCGATGCGCCATGCCACCGCCAATCGTGCGGTGGGCGCCGGGCGATTGATTGCCTTGCGCGACAAGCTGATTCGTGGCGCCCAGGATGCCGGATTCGGAGTATCGGTGACTGGCGACTGGGAGCCCGGTGACGGCATCCGGCGTCTGCCGGGCAATGCGCACCTGCTTGTTCCCGGTTGCGACGGTGACTCCCTGCTCTATCTGCTGGACGCCGCCGGGGTCCAGTGCTCCACCGGCTCCGCCTGCCAGGCCGGGGTGCCGCAGCCCAGCCACGTCCTGCTCGCCATGGGTATGCCGGAGCACAAGGCCCGTGGCGCCCTGCGGCTCACGCTCGGACACACCTCAACGGCGGCGGACGTCGACGCGTTCCTCGCGGCCTTGCCGGCAGCGGTCGGGCGGGCGCAAAGGGCTCAGGTGGCAACCAGCCCGCAACGGGCGAGCCCCAAGCCGGCGGGTCCCAAGCAGGCGAGCCCGAAGCAGACAAGCTGATGCGAGTAGTTGCCGCGATGAGCGGCGGTGTCGACTCGGCGGTTGCCGCGGCACGCATGGTCGAGGCCGGTCACGAGGTCGTCGGAGTTCATCTCGCGCTGAGCCAGAACGCCGCCACGTTACGCGAGAGTGCTCGCGGCTGTTGCACCATCGAGGACGCCGGTGATGCCCGCCGGGTGGCCGACATGATCGGGATCCCTTTCTACGTCTGGGACATGGCCGCGCGGTTCAAGAACGACGTCGTCGACGACTTCATCGCGGAGTACGCCGCCGGGCGCACCCCCAACCCGTGCCTGCGCTGCAACGAGAAGATCAAGTTCGCCGCGCTGCTGGACAAGGCGCTCGCGCTGGGATTCGATGCAGTGGCGACCGGTCACTACGCCCAGATCGTCGAAAATGACTCCGGCGCAAGGGAGCTGCATCGCGCCGTCGACATGGGCAAGGACCAGTCCTACGTTCTGGGTGTGCTCAACGCTGACCAGCTGGCGCGGTCGTTCTTCCCCCTGGGTGACACCGCAAAACCGCAGATCCGGCAGGAGGCAGCAGCTCGCGGGTTCTACGTCGCGGCCAAGCCTGACAGCCACGACATCTGCTTCATCCCCGACGGCGACACCCGAAAGTGGCTGACTGACCGCCTCGGTGAGCAGCCCGGTGACATCGTCGACGCCGACGGCACCACGGTCGGGCAGCACGGGGGCGCGTACGGGTTCACGGTCGGGCAGCGTCGCGGCCTGCGCCTTGGCCAGCCCGCATCCGGCGGCGAACCCCGTTATGTCGTCGAGGTGCAACCCGGGACCAACACCGTCGTGGTTGCAGCCGGGGAGCTCCTCGGCATCGATGCGATCACCGGGGACCATGCCCGGTGGTGCGGCCCTGCGCCGCAGGGCGTGGTGTCTGTGGGCGCTCAGGTTCGGGCCCACGGCGAGGAGGTGCCGGCCACGGCATGGGCCGACGGAGAACAGGTCGAGGTGCGCCTTCAGCGTCGTATCCGCGGTGTGGCGCCCGGTCAGTCCGTGGTCCTGTACGACGGGACCCGGGTGGTCGGATCCGCCACGATCGTCAGGGCAACCACGGACACGGGAGCGGCCTGCGGCGACACAACCAGCAGCGAGCTCGGCAGAGACGGTGCGAGCGGGGCAGCGGCCGGCACCTCGCCAGCTGCCGGTTAGGCTCTCGAGGTGAGCAGAGCCAGCGGGATCGGGTCGTGGCCGGACACCGACGTACGCCAGGCGGTGACTGCGGTTCGGGACTTGCTCAGCGAGGACGGGCTGCCCTATCTTCCGGAGCTTCCCGCGCGCGGGCCCGGTGCCGACACGATCGGCCGGGGCGCAGGCATGCTGGCGGATCTGGCGGTCGACCTGCAACCGATGGGGTGGCGGTTCGTCGATCGCCCTGGCCACGACTCCCACCGCACGTCGGGGCTGTTGCGCGAGGACCTTGACGAGCTGGCCGAGGCCTTCGAGGGTTACGAGGGCGACCTCAAGGTTCAGATCGCCGGGCCCTGGACCCTCGCCTCCTCGATCTGGCTTCACAGGGGCGAACGTTCGGTCGTCGACGCCGGTGCCACCCGCGATGTGATCGCCTCCCTGGCGGAGGGACTGCGTGTCCACCTGGGCGAGCTTGGCCGGCTTGTCCCCAAGGCAAACCTTGTGGTCCAGATCGATGAACCGAGCCTGCCGGCGGTCCTTGCGGGGCGGCTTCCCACTGCATCGGGTTTCGGCCGGATCCGTGCAATCGACCCGACCATGGCGGCTGAGGGACTGCGTGACGTGATCGCGGCGGCCGGCGACCGGCATACCGTCGTGCACTGCTGTGCGCCGGACGTGCCGTTGGTGCTGCTGAGGGACACCGGAGTCACAGCCGTGTCCGTGGACATTGCCTTGCTGACTCCCAAGAGCTGGGAGTCAGTCGCCGCCACCGTGGAGTCCGGCGTGGACCTGTGGGCCGGCGTGATCCCCACTGACAGCGCTGCTGGAAAGGTCCAGCCGAGTGTCACTGACGTCATTGGGCCACTGGTCGAGGCGTGGCGCAGGGTCGGGTTGCCAGTTGTGGACCTGGCGCGGGTGACTCTCACGCCGGCCTGCGGCCTGGCCGGACTCACACCCTCGGGTGCCCGCAGCGTTCAACGACTGGCCGTGGACGCGGCCCGGGCATTGACCGAGACCGCAGGAAGCTGACCCACATGGCTGCACCGAATACTTCCGACCACCTGATGACCGCGACGACCTGATGGCCACCACTACTCACGAGGCCGCTCCCGGCGCACCCAACACGATGAAGGCCACCAGAGTCCCCTGGCAGCTCAAGTTCACCGCACTGGCTTTCATCTGGGGTTCGAGCTTCCTGCTGATGAAGGTCGGCCTGAGATCCCTCGCACCGCTTCAGATCTCCGGACTGCGCATCCTGAGTGGCGCGGTCGTGTTGCTGCTCCTGCTCACCGCTTCGGGGGGCCGGTTGCCCCGGGAGCGGCGCTTGTGGGCGCACCTGATGGTGACCGGTTTCTTCCTGGGTAGCCTGCCGTTCAGCCTGTTCGCGCTCGGGGAGGAGCGGGTCAGCTCGGCGCTTGCCGGCATCGGCAACTCGATCACCCCCATAGCCACCGTGCTGTTCAGCCTGCTGCTCCTGCGGGCCGACAAGATCGGAGCGCGCAAGATCGTCGGGGTGCTCATCGGCTTCCTCGGGGTGCTCGTCATCATGCAGCCCTGGCAGTCGCACGGGCGACCGGATCTGCTGGGCTTCGGCATGACGCTGGTGGCCGGCATGTCGTATGGCGTGGGCTGGACGTATACCAAGCGTTTCCTGAGCCGTGCGGACTTCGGCGGGCTCACGCTTCCCGCGGCGCAGATGCTCACCTCCGCGGGGCAGATGCTGGTTGCCCTGACCATCTGGTGGCTCACCCAACGCACCCGCCTGTCCCTGGCAGCGCCATGGTCCCTGCATGCGAACACCAGCGGCGGCTCGGTCCTCTGGCCTGTGCTTGCTGTACTTTGCCTGGGCGTCTTCGGCACCGGCATCGCGATGTCCTTCCAGTACGACGTGGTGCGTGCGGCCGGCCCGACCGTGGGCTCGTCGGTCACCTACCTGATCCCGGTCGTCTCGGTGGCGTTGGGTGTCCTGGTGCTCGGCGAACGGCTGCAGTGGCCCCAGTTCGCCGGGGCCGCCGTGGTTCTTGGCGCCGCGGTGCTGATCGGGCGTTCCAGCAGACGCTGATCTGTCGCCGGGATGGGGCAGGATATGGCTGTGAGCGACCTCCCGACCGATGTTCCCGCCAGCGTCCGCCACGAGTGGACAGAGCTTGCCGAGCAGGTGCGCGGCCACCAGTTCAGCTATCACGTCAAGGATGCGCCGACCATCAGCGACGGTGAGTACGACGCGCTGATCCGTGAGCTGAACGCCCTCGAGGACAAGTATGCCGAGCTGCGGACCCCTGACAGCCCCACCCAGCAGGTCGGCGCGGCATTCTCCACCGACTTTGCCGCGGTCGACCACCTTGAGCGGATGCTCAGCCTGGACAACGCCTTCAGCGCGCAGGAGATCGTGGCCTGGGCGGCGAGGGTTGAGCGCGACGTGGCGTCGGAGAACGGCATGGCACACCACTATCTCTGTGAGCTCAAGATCGACGGTCTGGCTATCAACCTGCTCTACGAGCGGGGTCGGCTCGTCCGCGCGGCCACCCGTGGCGATGGCCGCACCGGTGAGGACGTCACAAACAACGTGCGCACGATCGAGGGCATCCCGCGCCGGCTCGCCGGGTCGGGTCACCCTCACAGGATCGAGATCCGGGGCGAGGTGTTCTTCCCGGTCGAGGCGTTTGCCGAGCTGAACGCATCGCTCGTGGCGGCGGGCAAGGCGCCGTTCGCCAACCCCCGCAACGCAGCCGCCGGATCGCTGCGGCAGAAGGACCCCCGGGTTACCGCCGCCCGTCCGCTGCGGATGCTGGTTCACGGGATCGGTGCGCATGAGGGTTTTGCGATAGAGCGTCAGAGCCAGTCGTATGACGTGCTCCGCGACTGGGGTCTGCCGGTCTCCACCCACTACCAGGTCCTTGATGATGTCATCGCAGTGCAGGCCTACATCGACCACTTCGGCGAGCACCGGCACTCGGTGGAGCACGAGCTGGACGGCATTGTCATCAAGATCGACGAGGTGGAGGTCCAGCGCCGTCTGGGTTCGACCTCGCGAGCACCGCGTTGGGCCATCGCGTACAAGTACCCGCCCGAGGAGGTCACCACCAAGCTCCTGGATATCCGTGTCAACGTCGGCCGGACCGGGCGAGTGACGCCGTACGGGGTGATGAAGCCGGTCAAGGTCGCCGGTTCCACCGTCGAGATGGCCACTTTGCACAACGCTTTCGAGGTAGCCCGCAAGGGTGTGCTGATCGGCGACACCGTCGTTCTGCGCAAGGCGGGTGACGTGATCCCCGAGATCGTGGGGCCGGTCGTTGACCTGCGAGATGGGTCCGAGCGTGCTTTCGAGATGCCGACGAACTGCCCCGACTGTGGCACCGAGCTGGCGGTGGAGAAGGAGGGCGACAAGGACATTCGTTGCCTCAACTCCCGGTACTGCCCGGCCCAGCTGCGGGAGCGGTTGTCTGCGCTCGCCTCCCGAGGTGCTTTCGACATCGAGGCCCTCGGCTGGGAGGGCGCCATCGCGCTGCTCGAGGCCAAGGTGCTGGCGGACGAGGGCGATCTGTTCGCCCTGGCACCCCGACCCGACGGCGACACCAAGGACGCCGAGGCGCGGCTGATGACGGTGCCGCTATACACGCGTGCCGCCAAGAAGAACGATCCACAGGACGCAGTCGTGGACGGTCGCGTGCTCTCCGCTAACGGAGCCAAGCTGATCGCCAACCTCAAGGAGGCCAAACAACAGCCACTGTGGCGTGTGCTCGTAGCACTCTCGATCCGGCATGTCGGCCCTACCGCGGCCCGCGCGCTGGCCGGGCACTTCGGCTCGATGGACGCAATCCGTGCCGCGTCGCTTGAGGAGCTCGCCGGCGTCGAGGGTGTCGGCCCGGTGATCGCCGAGTCCGTCCAGCAATGGTTCACCGAGAAGCCCGCCGATCAGGAGACCCAGAACTGGCATGTAGCGATCCTCGACAAGTGGGCCGCTGCCGGGGTGCGGATGGCCGATGAGGTTGATGAGTCGAGCCCCAAGACCCTGGCCGGTTTAACGGTCGTGGTCACTGGCTCGCTGCAGGGTTTCTCGCGCGACGAAGCCAAGGAGGCCATCCTGTCCCGCGGTGGCAAGGCGGCCGGGACGGTGTCAAAGAAGACCGACTATGTCGTGGTGGGGGAGAACGCCGGGACCAAAGCCGAGAAAGCGGCCGAGCTCGGGTTGAAGATTCTGGATGAGGCGGGCTTTCGCGCGCTCCTTGAGTCGGGTGAGTCGAAACCAGCCGCCGACGGCGACGTCAACGGCAGCGACGTTGGCGATGGCGACGACAGCGGCAGGCACGGCGACAGCGGCAGGCACGGCGACAGCGGCAGGCCCAGCGACAGCGGCAGGCACAGCGGGAGCGGCATCGACATCGACGTCATGCATTACGACGAGGAGCCACGATGAGTCCTGATCGAGAGCGTGACGAGGCCGGTCGGCCGCGCAACGCCCGTCCACGCGACAAGCTCGGTCGCCCCCTTCCCCGCGGAGAGTCCGGAGTTGCAGGGGTTCCCGATGATCTCGTTCTGTCACCGCGCGAAAGTCTGGCTGAAGCTCAGCGACTCCTGGACGAGGGCCTGCCGTTCCAGGCTCACGAGGTTCTGGAGGCCATCTGGAAGGCAGCCCCGGACGCCGAACGAGACCTGTGGCAAGGGCTGGCCCAGCTGGCTGTCGGTTTGACCCACGCACTTCGCGGGAACACCGTCGGGGCTGCACGCCTGCTCCGGCGTGGGGCTGACCGCATCTCGGGGTATGCCGACAAACCGCCGTATGGCGTTGACGTCAAAGGGTTGCTCGACTGGGCCGGATCACTGGTCGTGCGGCTGGAGGACCCGCCCAGTGAGGTCGGCCCACCGAGCGCCCCCAGACTCTGCGGCAGCTGACCTTCCAGCCCTGGCGCGTCGTGGTGGTGTCGTGGTGGTGGCGACCAGCCGCGAATACCACTGGTTGAGCACTCCACACCACCGCGCAGCCAGCAGGGGCTGGCCGATAACGGGTGGGACCCTGCCCACAGTCACGACCGGGTACGGGGCATCGCCCGGAAGGGATGTCCTGCTCTCGCTCTTTGTGACGCCGGCGCGGCTGAGGACCAGGCTGTGGTTGGTCTCATAGATGCGTCCGCAGTAGGTGATGCGGCCCGGCGCCTTGGGCCACCACGTCTTGTAGACCATGCGGTACCCGAGGGTTCCCACGGCGGCCACGATGATGACGGCAACCACAATGCCAGCCAGTCTCCGGGCCACGACGCCTCCGGCTCGTGAAGAGGGCAGAAAGCCCGTGCCGCGGGCTACTCCGCGCTGGGACGCAGGTACCTCGGCCCCGGTTCACCGCTGCGGACCGGGGCCGACGGTCAGCCTCAGGCCGGCTGGACGGTGTAGTCGACTGTCTGCACGCGGCACATGCCGTCCTGGAAGATGAAGGTGTCGATGGCGTGCTCCGCCTTGCGGCCGCCTCCGATCGCCGACCACTCCAGGTAGAGCACGTCGTCGGCGAACACCGTGTCGAGCTGCCAGGCGGCGGAAGGGAGATCGCTGAGCAGCTGGGTGAAGACCTGCCGTGCGCCGTCCTTGCCGCGATAGATCTTCTTGTTCACGATCAGGATCGCGTCTTCGGTGTAGTCCTCGACGATCCCCTCGAGATTCCCGGCCCCCAGCTCCTGTCCGTGGTGGGCGAAGACCTCTTCTGGCGTGCGTGTCATGGTCGTCCCTTTCGTGGTGTGAACCTCGGAACCTACGCCGACCCGGCCGCCGTAGGAAGGGTCATGGGCCTATCCCGCGCGCACGCGTCGCGTTTGCCCTACGGTGCAGAGTGGGAGGACCGCCCGGGTTCGTCCGACGCTCGTTCTGGAGGCGTGATGAAGGCTGTTCGACTGCATCGGTATGAGGAGCGCCCGGTCGTCGAGGATGTCCCGGAGCCTGAGGCCATCGGGCCGCTCGATGTGGTCGTCAGGGTTGGCGGAGCGGGTCTCTGCCGTACCGACCTGCACATCGTCGAGGGTCAGTGGGCAGACAAGAGCAACGTGGCGCTCCCGTACACGCTGGGCCACGAGAACGCCGGCTGGATCCACGCGGTCGGTCCGGCGGTGGAACACGTGCAGGCGGGCGACGCCGTGATCCTGCACCCGCTGGTGACCTGCGGCTTCTGCCGGGCCTGTCGCGCCGGCGACGACGTGCACTGCGAGGCCAGCAGCTTCCCGGGCATCGACACCGACGGCGGTATGGCGGACTACATCCGGACCTCGGCACGCTCGGTGGTCAAGCTCGCTCCCGGCATCGAACCGGCCGCGGTGGCCGCGCTGGCCGACGCCGGTCTCACGGCGTACCACGCGGTGAAGAAGGCTCTTCCACTGCTGTACCCGGGCAGCACGTGCGTCGTCATGGGCGCCGGCGGCCTCGGACACTTGGGCATCCAGTGTCTTCGCGCCATGAGTGCCACCCGCATCATCGTGCTCGACCCCAACGAGGAGGCTCTTGCCCTGACCCGCGGCTGGGGAGCGGACGAGACTGTCGTCGTGGACGGCAAGCATGTGGATCGGGTTCTCGAGATGACCAACGGAATGGGCGCCGAGGTGGTGCTGGACTTCGTCGGTGAGAAGGGCGCCGAGCGCGACAGCTGGTCGATGACGAGGCGGGCCGGCAGTGACTTCGTGATCGGGTATGGCGGCACCGTGGACATCCCGACCATCGATGTGATCTCGACCGAGCGCAACGTCGTCGGCAACCTTGTGGGCAGCTACAACGACCTCGTCGAGCTCATGGCGCTCAACGCGGCGGGGCACGTCACGATGCTCACCCACACGTATCCGCTGGACGCCGTGAACGACGCCATGAACGACCTGGACGCCGGCCGGTTGCGAGGCCGCGGCATCCTCATCCCCTAGCCTCGCCGAAACTCGGGCTCTGCTTTGTGGACCAGGCTCAATGCCAGGCCGGAGGCGGCGTACAGGCGCCCCGGGTCACTTTCGAGGACGGGCCTGGGTCACTTCACCCTCGTGGAGAGCTGAGGCGCGCGGCTGAGCACCCGGCATCCGGCTCATGGCGGCCCACTAGACTTCAGGGCATGTCCGCAATCTCTCGCGACGATGTCGCCCATCTCGCTATGCTCGCGCGCATCGACCTCAGCGACGCCGAGCTCGACAGGATGTCCGGCGAGCTCGCCATCATCCTCGAGTCCGTCGCGCGGGTGAGTGAGGTGGCCACCGACGACATCCCGCCCACGTCACACCCGCTGCCACTGACCAATGTGACCCGGCCCGACGTCGTACGCCCCAGCCTGACTGCCGAAGAGGTGCTCGCTGCCGCGCCCGCCTCCGAGCAGCAGCGCTTCTCCGTCCCGCGGATCCTGGACGAGGACTGATCGCTCCTCACCTCCCGCCGTCCGTCTAGTGCCTCCGAGTCTGTTCTTCGAGTACCTCCGAACAAAGGTTCAGCTGTGACTTCTGACATCACCCGAGCGAGTGCCGCCGAGCTCGCGGACCGCCTGTACCGCAAGGAGATCAGCGCTGTCGAGGCCACCCAGGCACACCTGGACCGGATCGATGCCGTGGACGGTTCGGTCAAGGCATTCCTGCACATCGACGCGGAGGGTGCGCTGGCGACCGCTCGCAGTGTCGACCAGCGTCGGATAGCCGGTGAGGAGCTCCACATCCTGGCCGGGGTGCCGATCGCCGTGAAGGACATCGCGACCACGAAGGGTATGCCCACCACCGCCGGATCCCGGATCCTGCAGGGGTGGATCCCGCCGTATGACGCCACGATCGTCACCAGGCTCAAGGCCGCGGGCATGCCGATCCTGGGCAAGACCAACATGGACGAGTTCGCGATGGGTTCCTCGACCGAGCACTCGGCCTACGGTCCGTCGCACAACCCCTGGGACCTGGAGCGGATCCCCGGCGGGTCCGGCGGTGGCTCCTCCGCTGCCGTCGCGTCCTATCAGGCGCCGCTGGCGATCGGCACCGACACGGGGGGTTCGATCCGTCAGCCGGCTGCGGTCACGGGCACGGTTGGGTGCAAACCAACCTACGGCGGCGTCTCGCGCTACGGCTTGATCGCTCTGGCCAGCAGTCTTGACCAGGCAGGCCCGGTATCGCGCACGGTGCTCGACGCCGCGATGCTGCACTCGGTCATCGGGGGCTACGACCCGATGGACTCCACGTCCATCAACGCGCCGGTGCCCCCGGTCCTCGAGGCCGCTCGCCGTGCCGACGTCAAGGGCATGCGGATCGGCGTGGTCAAGGAGCTTGGCGGCGAGGGCTACCAACCAGGGGTCCGTGCCCGCTTCGAGGAGTCCGTGCAGCTGCTTGTCGAAGAGGGCGCCGAGGTCGTCGAGGTGTCCTGCCCGAGCTTCGACTACGCGCTG
Source organism: Dermatophilaceae bacterium (assembly GCA_035655615.1). GTDB lineage: Bacteria > Actinomycetota > Actinomycetes > Actinomycetales > Dermatophilaceae > UBA4719. The sequence goes on along the minus strand of DASRUA010000314.1, from coordinate 38,356 downwards.
GCGGCCTACTACCTGATCCTGCCGAGTGAGGCGTCTTCCAACCTCGCCAAGTTCGACGCCATGCGTTACGGCCTGCGCGTCCTGCCGGAGGGGGTGGACGATCCCAGCGCCGAACAGGTCATGGCTGCCTCTCGCGACGCGGGTTTCGGCGACGAGGTCAAGCGCCGCATCATCCTGGGCACCTATGCGCTTTCCAGCGGTTACTACGACGCTTACTACGGCTCGGCACAGAAGGTCCGCACGCTGATCCAGCGGGACTTTGCCGCGGCTTTCGAGAAGGCCGACGTCCTCGTGTCGCCGACCACGCCGACGACCGCCTTCAAGATCGGCGAGAAGATCAACGACCCGCTTGCCATGTACCTCAACGACATCGCGACCATCCCGGCCAACCTCTCCGGTATCCCGGGCATCTCCCTGCCGAGCGGTCTGGCCGACGAGGATGGGCTGCCGACCGGCATACAGATCCTTGCTCCGGCCACCAAGGACGAGCGGTTGTATGGCGTGGGTGCGGCCCTGGAGGCCGCTCTCGTCCGGCGCTGGGGCGGACCGTTGCTCGCCAAGGCACCAGAGCTGCCGATCAGAGACGCCCGGCTGTCGACCACCTCAACCTCGACCACTTCTACCGGCCGGGAGGTCCGCGCATGAGCATCGCCACCAGGGCCGCAGAGCCCGTTGTCGACTATGCAGAAGTCCTCAAGAAGTACGACCCGGTGATGGGCCTCGAGGTCCACGTCGAGCTCAACACCGCGACCAAGATGTTCTGTGGCTGCGCGACCGGCTTTGGCGCAGAACCGAATACGCAGGTCTGCCCGGTGTGTCTGGGACTGCCCGGGGCACTGCCTGTGGTCAATGTGGCCGCAGTCGAGTCGGCCATCCGGATCGGTCTGGCGCTCAACTGCGAGATCGCGTCGTGGTGCCGGTTCGCCCGTAAGAACTACTTCTATCCGGACATGCCCAAGAACTTCCAGACCTCGCAGTACGACGAGCCGATTGACTTCAACGGCCACCTCGATGTCGAGCTGGCGGACGGATCCACCTACCGCGTCGAGATCGAGCGCGCCCACATGGAGGAGGACACCGGCAAGTCGCTGCACATCGGTGGCGCCACCGGTCGCATCCACGGTGCGGATCACAGCCTCGTCGACTACAACAGGGCCGGTATTCCGCTCGTTGAGATCGTGACCCGACCTCTCGTGGGCGCCGGGGCTCGGGCACCCGAGGTGGCGAAGGCCTATGTTGCGACGCTGCGTGATCTGCTCAAGGCGCTCAAGGTCAGCGACGTCCGGATGGAGCAGGGCTCGCTTCGCTGCGACGTCAACCTGTCGCTGCGTCCCAAGGCCGAGGACCCGGATGCCCAGAATGACGTCCCGCTGGGTACCCGGACCGAGACCAAGAACGTCAACTCGCTGCGGTCGGTCGAGCGGGCAGTGCGCTACGAGATGACCCGTCACGCCGCGGTGCTGAACAGTGGCGCCTCGATCCTCCAGGAGACCAGGCACTGGCACGAGGACACCGGCGTCACCACGTCCGGCCGGGTGAAGTCCGACGCCGACGACTACCGCTACTTCCCCGAGCCTGACCTGGTGCCGGTTGCGCCGACTCGCGAGCGCGTTGAGGAACTGCGTGCCACGATGCCCGAGCCGCCGACCGAGCGTCGTCGCAGGCTCCAGAATGACTGGGGTTACAGCGATATGGAGATGCGTGACGTCATGAACGCCGGCGCGGTCATGCTGATCGAGGAGTCAGTGGCCGCGGGTTCGACGCCTGCGGGTGCGCGCAAGTGGTGGATGGGCGAGCTGGCCCGGCGCGCCAGTGTCGAGGGCCGTGATCTGGCGGACTTCGGTGTGACTCCGGCCTACGTTGCCGAGCTTGACTCGCTGGTGGCGTCCGGTCGGCTCAACGACTCCATGGCCCGTCAGGTGCTCGACGGCGTCCTGGCCGGTGAAGGCTCCCCGGCCGCGGTTGCCGATGCGCGCGGGCTGCAGCTGGTCAGTGACGACGGGGCCTTGTCGGCTGCGGTCGACGCGGTCATCGCGGCGAACCCCGATGTTGCTGACAAGGTGCGAGAGGGCAAGGTGCAGGCGGCCGGCGCGCTGATCGGTCAGGTCATGAAGGAGATGAAGGGCCAGGCCGATGCGGCCAAGGCTCGCGAGCTGATCCTCAGCAAGCTAGGTGCTCCTTAGTGGGTTGGCGAACGCCGAAAGCGGCTCAGATGCGATGCCTTTCGGACTGGACTTGCCGCGTCCTCAACCAGTGCGTCGAGCAAGTACGGGGCGAGTGGTCTTGCCTCCCGTACCCCTGATCAGCTGGAGCGTACGACGCACATCTGATGGTGAGCTGATCATGAAGGCGATGACGAAGGCCCAGAGGACTATCGAGAGAACCAGTACGACCTTGTACATCTCTGTTCCTGCCCAACAACTCGAGAATTCGTCGGAACCGTAGGGAGTGCCTGCCCCGGTGAATCCAGAATCCCCCGGTCTGGGCCCGAGCGCATCACTCGTATGGCCGGGTATTGCCTCAGCCGTTCGGCTGACCCAGCCCGGGCAGGTCGAGTCAATGAACGGGGAGGCGAAGAGCGACGATCCGGTCGTCTCCGGGGCGTGGGGTGCCGCGGAAGGTGTTGCTGGTGACCAGCCAGAGCCGTCCGTCCAGTGCTGACACGACGGTGCGCCTCGGCCATACTGCCCCTGCAGAAGGCGTTGCGGTTCGCCCGCGTTTCCCATGCTGTCCAACGGAATCCGCCACAGCGACTCACCGCGCAGGGCCGCCATGGTGGAGATGTAGAGGTAGCCGTCGGGACCGAACGCGAGCCGGCCGCCGTTGTGGTTGCGGGCTTTGGGGATACCGCTGACGATGATCGGGCCAGGTCGTAGCGAGGTGCCGTCGAAGGTCATCCGGATGACCCGGTTGTCGTTGCGCGAGGTGAAGTAAGCGAAGACCGACCGGTCCGACGCGAAGGTGGGGGACACCGCGATACCGAGCAGTCCGCCCTCACCGGCGGGTCCGACGCCGGGCACACGCCCCACCGACACCTGCCTGGAGCCGTTGAGGATGTGCAGCACCTTGCCGTGGTCACGCAGGGTCACCAGAGCGGTGCCATCGGGCAGGAACGCAAGTCCCCAGGGAACAGGGAGCCCGGTCGCGATGGTCTCCCGCGCGCTCCTGTTGGACGCCCGCTCAGAGGACTGACCTGATGATGCCGTTGCCGGGGATACTTTTGGGTTGGACCCCGCCGGGTTGGACACCGTCGAGAACGTGACCCGGTCTCCGCCGCTGCAGCCCGCAATGGTGAGAACGAGCAAGAGCATCCCGCAGACCCGTCTGCTCATCCCACATTCTTACCGGATACGGTCACGGCATGCCTGTGATCGCGCTGCCTGACCGTGAATGGATTAACCTCATCGGGCCCGTGGCGGGTGTCGAGATGGTGACCTGGGACCTTGTGGGGGAGCCGCCGCGGCGAGACGAGATCTCTTTCGTGGTGCCGCCCTACATGACGTCCAGTCCGTGGGACCGGCTCGGCTTGTTGCCCGGTCTCCGTGTGGTTCAGCTGCTGAGCGCCGGTTACGAGACCGTGCTGCCCGCAATACCGGCGGGTGTGAAGCTTGCCAACGCGGCGGGTGTCCACGACGCCTCGACGGCGGAGCTGGCGGTTACGCTCGCGCTGAGCTCGCTAAGGGGGATACCCGAGTTCGTTGTGGCACAAGGGCGTTCGCAGTGGCTACCGGCCGAGTCCCGGCCTTCCCTGGCTGACAAGAAGGTGCTCATCCTCGGGTATGGCGGGATCGGAGTCGCGATCGCGCGCCGGCTCAGCGGGTTCGAGGTGACGCTTACCGCGGTGGCTTCGCGGGCTCGGGGCGGCGATGAGCTGGTGGCCTCCGTGCACGGGGTGGACGAGCTGCCGACCCTGCTCCCCATGCACGACGTCGTCATCGTGATCGTGCCGCTCTCGGACGCGACCATGGGTCTGGTCGATCGGGACTTCCTGGCCTCGATGCGCGACGGTGCCCTGTTGGTCAACGTCGCGCGGGGCAAGGTCGTGGACACCGACGCCCTCGTGGAAGCCACTGGGTCCGGCAGGATCAGGGCTGCGCTCGACGTCACAGACCCAGAGCCATTGCCGGCCGACCATCCTCTGTGGCACACGCCCGGCGTCCTCATCTCGCCTCACACCGGAGGGGTGACCAGCGCCTTCGTGCCTCGGGCGGTCGCGCTGCTGAGGGAGCAGATTGCGGCATTCGTGGGGGAGCGTCCCTTGCGCAACGTGGTGAACGCGGACTGAGCCCGCTGGGCCATCGCGTCTTTCGGGGTGCTCAGGCGTAGTACCGGAAGACCAGGTCGGCAACACACGGGGGCTTGGTCTGCCCCTGAGTCTCGTACGTCAGGTGGTAGACGACCTGGACGCCGCGCGCAATGTCGGTGACCTCGGCCACCGAGACATGCATCCGCACGCGGGAGCCGACCAGCAGCGGGGCAGGGAACCTGACCTTGTTGAGGCCGTAGTTGATGGCGGGGCCCATGCCGTCGACGACTGCGACCTCCCACAGCAGGCTGGAGCACAGCGAGAGTGTGAGCATGCCGTGCGCGACGGTCGCTCCGAAAGGGCCGTCCTCGGCACGCATCGGGTCGACATGAATCCATTGCTGGTCGCGGGTCACCCCGGCGAACGTGTCGATTGCGGACTGCTCGACGGTCACCCAGTCGCTGACGCCCAGGTGGGTCCCGACGCAGGCCCGGAGATCTTCGAGGCTGGTAATGATCCGCGGGCAGGGGTGCTCGAGCTGGGCCGTGTCAGTGCCCGAAGATCGGATCTCGTCAGCCGTGGTTGTGGTCATGGTCATGGTCATCACTCCCAGGTGGCGACTCGTCTTCCCCGCGGACCGTGCTCAACCGAAGTGTGGCAGGAACTGCGCCACTTCGCGCGTCAGAAATCGGGCCAGGCTTGAGGATCAGACCGTCAGTCCCGCGAAGACGGCTGGCGACAGGGGCACCTGGCGCGGCTCGCCCGGCGTGAAGTCGGTGGACCCGAGCTCGGACGGAGGGCGCCACGTGGGCCTTCGCTGGGAGCAGCTGCCGAGCTGGCTACGGACGCAGTGGCTGGCAGATCTGGCGTCACGTCGTGCGGCTGTCGACTTTCTGGTCCTGTCGAGTCCAGACAGGTTCGGCGGGGACCCCTGCGACTGGTGGAACGTCGCGAAAGTACTGGCCGACAAGGGAATGGGTGTCATCGTTCAGTGCACCCACGCGTCCGCCCGGCTGCTTTCCGAACCCGTGCTCTACGAGCTGGGGGTGAGCTGATGACGGCGCTGCGCCTTGCGCTGACCGAGCTGCGCCGTCTCACGTCGGGCAGACTGCCGCGATTGGCACTGGTCGCCATGTTGTTCGTGCCAACGCTTTATGGCGGGCTGTACCTCTACGCGAACAAGGATCCCTATGCAGGGCTCTCGCGAGTGCCCGCGGCGATCGTCGTCGAGGATGCGGGAACGACCTTGGCCAACGGAGAGCGGCTCCAGGCCGGCCCCACCGTCGCTCGTGATCTCGTGGCTTCTCGCAGCTTCGACTGGCATGAGGTTGGCCGCGGCGAGGCGACGTCAGGGGTGGCCGACGGTCGCTATGACTTCGCGTTGATCGTGCCCAGGGCGTTCTCCGGGGATCTGGCCTCCAGCACCGAACCCACCCCCCGACAAGCCCATCTCCAGGTGGCAACCAACGATGCCAACAACTACATCGCCCACACGATCGCCAACCAGGTGGTTGCCCAGGTGACGAAGTCAGTGGCCGAGCAGGTGAGCTCCACTGCTGCGAACCAGCTCCTGCTGGGCGCCGCCATGGCCAGTGCAGGGGCCGGGGTCGCAGCCGCTTCGGGGCAGTACATCGCCTCCACGACGACGGGGACCGGTGACCTGGCGACTGCACTTGGCCAGCAAGGTTTCACCCAGAGTCAGATCAGCACGATTCTTGCCGAGACCGCCAGGCTCAGCGGTCCAGCCGCCGCGGCCAATGCAAAGGCGGCGGGAAGCTCGACCCAGGTGGCCGCGCTCGCGGCCGGCGCGACAAGGGTCGCGGCCGGCGCCCACCGGCTGGCCCTGGCGGCCGGACCCCTGCAGGAGGGCATTCATCAGGCAGCCGGCGGAGCCGCACGCCTGCGCGACGGGGCCGACAGCCTGGCGTCGGGCGTGGGCCTGCTGGGCTCAGGGGCCGCGAGTATCGCAACCGGCCAGCGATCGGCTCTGGACGGGGTCACGAAGCTGGACACGGGCGCCGGGCAGCTCAAGGCCGGTCTCGGGTCACTGAGCACCGGGGCTTCGACCCTTCATACCGGCCTGGCGACCGGTCGCAGGAGCATCCCGAACCCGAGTGATGCCGGCCGGAAGGCCATGGCCCAGACGATCGGGAACCCGGTCGGGGTGACCAGCACCTCGCAGGCCACGGCGGGCAGCTACGGGGCGGGACTCGCGCCGTTCTTCCTCAGCCTGGCGTTGTGGATCGGTGCCTATGTGCTGTTTCTGCTGGTCAAGCCTCTTTCCTCGAGGGCGCTGGCCGCAGGTCAGCCGTCGTGGCGGATCGCCTTGGGCGGTTGGCTGCCGCCGGCCCTGTTCGGACTTGGCCAGGGTGTGCTGGCGTTCGCTGTTGTGTTCTTCGGCCTCGGTATTCACGTCGAGCACCCGGCCGCGGTTCTCGCCCTGATGTCCTTCACGTCGATTGCCTTCGTGGCGATTCTGCATGCTCTGGTCGCGCGGCTGGGCGCTGTCGGCAAGTTCCTCGGACTGGTTCTCATGGTCGTGCAGCTGGTCAGTGCGGGCGGCACGTTCCCCTGGCAGACACTGCCGATGCCGCTGAATGCGCTTCACCATGTGTTGCCCATGGGCTACGCCGTTGATGGCATACGCAGGCTCATGTATGGCGGGTCCTTTGTCTCGGTGGGCGGCGACCTGGCGGTGCTCTCGGCATACCTGCTGCTGGCCCTGACGGTCTCCACCTTCGCCGCCCGGCGGGCGCGGGTGTGGACCTCTGCCCGGGTCAAGCCCGAGCTTGTGCTCTGAGTGTCTGCTGGATCCGGACATCGCAGTACCGGCTGGACCGAGCAGTCGCTGGCTCGCCGCTGACACGGAATCGTCACTCACCATGACTCGCCGGTTCCCAGGATCCGGAGGATCCTCAGGTGATGACGACGAAGCCGACGAGCGAGCGCACCCTGACCCTGGTTCGGCACGCCAAGGCCGAGCACGTGCGGGGCAAACCCGACCACGATCGTGAGCTTTCCCCGCGAGGCCGCAAGGCCGCCCATGCCATCGGCGTGTGGTTGAGCGATTCGTCGCACGCCGTCGTGCATGATCTCGCCCTCTGCTCGACCTCCGAACGCACTCGGCAGACCCTTGACGGGATCCGGGCTGGTGGGGCGTCCGCCAACGACACACATTTCGATGAGCGAATCTACGAGGCCAGCGCGGCCGGCCTTCTCGAGGTGCTGCGGGAGGTCCCGGACTCCGTGAACACCGTTCTGTTGATTGGCCATGCACCCGGCATCCCCGTACTGGCGACGTCCCTGGCGCACAACGACTCAGGGTCCACCGATGTCATGGACCGCTTGTCGCTGGGTTTCCCCACGTCCGGCCTTGCCGTCCTGGGATTCGACGGTCCCTGGGCGACGCTGGCGCCCGAGACGGCATACCTGCGTGACTTCGTCGTCCCGCGTGGGTGAGCCCGGCAGTGGAGCGCGAAGAGCGCAGCCTGAGTTGCGGCCTGAGTTGCAGCCTGACTTGAAGTCTGAGGGTGCGGCTTTGAGGTGATGCTTTGAGGTGATGCTTTGAGGTGATGTCCGCAGAGCGAGATCAGGGGTCCAGCCCGTGGACAGGGTCATAGAATCCGGTCATGACCCAGCGTTCGACCGCATCGACGAGCCCGACCCCGACCAGCCCGACCAGCCCGACCGCCTCGAACGGCAAGCCGGACATCAAACCACGGAGCCGCGAGGTCACCGACGGGCTCGAGAAAGCCGCGGCCCGTGGCATGCTCCGGGCCGTCGGGATGGGCGACGACGACTGGGTCAAACCGCAGATCGGCGTGGCCAGCTCCTGGAACGAGATCACCCCCTGCAACCTCTCCCTGGACCGGCTCGCCCAGGCGGTCAAGGACGGTGTGCATGCCGCCGGTGGCTACCCGCTGGAGTTCGGCACGATCAGCGTGAGCGACGGCATCTCCATGGGCCACGAGGGCATGCACTTCTCGCTGGTCAGCCGGGAGATCATCGCCGACTCCGTCGAGACCGTCATGCAGGCCGAGCGCCTGGACGGCTCGGTTCTGCTGGCCGGCTGCGACAAGTCCCTGCCGGGCATGCTGATGGCCGCCGCCCGCCTCGATCTTGCCAGTGTCTTCCTGTATGCCGGGTCGATCCTTCCGGGGATCGCCAAGATGAGCGACGGGTCGGAGCGGACGGTCACCATCATCGACGCCTTCGAGGCCGTCGGGGCGTGTGCAGCCGGCCGGATGAGCCGCGAAGATGTCGACGCCATCGAGCGTGCGATCTGCCCGGGTGAGGGTGCATGCGGTGGCATGTACACGGCCAACACGATGGCTTGTGTGGCAGAGGCCCTGGGGATGTCACTGCCAGGTAGCGCCGCGCCGCCGGCAACCGACCGTCGCCGTGACGGATATGCCCGCAAGTCGGGCGAGGCCGTCGTGGAGATGCTGCGCCGCGGTATCACGGCGCGCCAGATCATGACCAAGGATGCCTTCGAGAATGCCATCGCCGTGGTCATGGCCTTCGGCGGCTCGACAAATGCTGTCCTGCACCTGCTGGCGATCGCCAACGAAGCCGAGGTCGAGCTGACCCTGGACGACTTCGCGCGAGTCGGGGCCACCGTGCCTCACCTGGCCGACGTCAAGCCGTTCGGCCGGTTCGTGATGACCGACATCGACCGGGTCGGGGGAGTCCCGGTGGTTATGAAAGCGCTGCTTGAGGCCGGACTGCTGCACGGTGACGCACTGACGGTCACCGGGCGCACCGTTGCCGAGAACCTCGCCGACATCCGGCCACCGGACCCCGATGGTCAGGTCCTGCGAGCCATGTCCAAGCCGATGCACAAGACCGGGGGACTGACGATCCTTCGCGGTTCCCTGGCCCCGGAGGGTGCTGTCGTCAAGTCGGCCGGTTTTGACGCCGACGTCTTCGAGGGGACAGCAAGGGTCTTCGACGGGGAGCGCGCGGCGATGGACGCCGTCGCGGCTGGATCCCTGAAGGCCGGCGACGTGGTGGTCATCCGCTACGAAGGGCCCAAGGGCGGTCCCGGCATGCGCGAGATGCTGGCAGTCACCGGCGCAATCAAAGGCGCCGGCCTCGGTAAGGACGTGCTGTTGCTGACCGATGGCCGGTTCTCCGGTGGCACGACCGGCCTGTGCGTCGGGCACGTGGCGCCTGAGGCGGTTGACGGCGGTCCCATCGCCTTCGTGCAGGACGGTGACCGGATCCGTCTCGACGTCGCCGCCGGGACCCTTGACGTCGATCTGACGCCCGAGGTGCTGGCCGAGAGGGCGCTCGGATTCAGTCCGCCCGCACCCAAGTACCCCCGGGGTGTGCTGGCCAAGTACCGCAAGCTCGTGGGCAGCGCCGCCGGGGGTGCAGTCTGCGGCTAGATGACCGGGGCTGGGGAACTGAGGCTGGAGAACTGAGGTGCAGCGCATTGGACAGTCCAGATATCGGACATTTCGTCCGGATACTGAGACTCTAGGCACCCCCGGTTGACACCCAAAGGGCGGTGTCGCACGGTGGGGGCGTGAACCGAATTCTCGTACTTCCCTAGCGCGCAGACTCTCATCCGAGTCAGCGCGCTACCCCTCACGTCCGGATCCGGACCGGGGGGTTTTTTTGTGCAGACGCTCGTTTCTTGAAAGCGGTGACGAAAGTGACGGACGGAAACGCCCCAGGCTCGACCCCGGCTGGCTCGACCCCATCCGGGTCGACTCACGCCGGGTCAGCTCACGCTGGGTCGACTCACGCGGAGCCAGGACCTCGACCCTCCCCGTCGGACCTCGCGGGCTCGATCCGCGCACGCGGTGTGGAGGTCAGCGCGCAGGTGGCTCAGGTCACCGGCGCGCAGAGCCTGGTGATGGCGCTGGAGGCCATAGGCGTCGACACCGTCTTCGGCATACCCGGTGGGGCGATCCTGCCGGCATACGACCCGTTGCTGGACTCCACCGCGGTGCGGCACATCCTTGTCCGCCACGAACAGGGCGCGGGACACGCGGCGGAGGGCTATGCGTCGGCCAGCGGCAAGGTCGGCGTGTGCATGGCCACGAGCGGCCCCGGCGCGACCAACCTGGTCACCCCGCTCGCCGACGCCTACATGGACTCGGTCCCGATCGTCGCCATCACCGGTCAGGTCGCGTCCAGGTCCATCGGCACGGATGCCTTCCAGGAAGCCGACATCCGCGGGATCACGATGCCGATCACCAAGCACAACTACCTGATCACCGACCCGGACGTCATCCCGCGCGCGGTCGCCGAGGCGTTTCACATCGCCTCGACCGGTCGCCCCGGCCCGGTCCTGATCGACATCAGCAAGGACGCGCTACAGGCCCAGACCACCTTCGTGTGGCCGCCGAAGCTCGACCTTCCCGGCTACCGACCCGTGGCCAAGCCGCACGGCAAGCAGATCCGCGAGGCCGCCCGGCTCATCCGGGAGTCGCAGCGTCCGGTGCTGTATGTCGGCGGGGGAGTCATCCGCTCCGGTGCCAGCGACGAGCTGCGTGAGTTCGTCGAGCTGACCCAGATACCCGTTGTGACGACCCTGATGGCCCGTGGCGCCGTGCCCGACAGTCACCCGCTCAACCTGGGCATGCCGGGCATGCACGGCACGGTGGCCGCGGTAACGGCCCTGCAGAAGTCCGACCTGCTGATCACGCTCGGCGCCCGCTTCGATGACCGGGTGACCGGTCAGCTGTCGACGTTCGCGCCGGACGCGAAGGTCATCCACGCGGACATCGACCCGGCCGAGATCTCCAAGAACCGGGTCGCCGACGTGCCGATCGTGGGCGACTGCAAGGACGTCATCACCGATCTCATCACCGTGGTGCGCGGCGAGCAGGAGGCAGGTCACCGGGGGGACTACGAGTCGTGGCGCAAACAGGTCGCGCAGTGGGCGGCCACGTTCCCGTTGGGCTACACCCCCCAGGAGGGGGCACTCTCCCCGCAGTACGTCATCGAACGCCTCGGTGCGATCAGCGGCCCTGAGACGGTCTTCGTGGCCGGGGTGGGCCAGCACCAGATGTGGGCCGCCCAGTTCGTGCAGTATGAGCGCCCGAACAGCTGGATCACCTCCGGTGGCCTCGGCACGATGGGCTTCTCGGTGCCGGCGGCGATGGGAGCCAAGGTCTCTCAGCCAGGGCGGACCGTCTGGGCCATCGACGGGGACGGCTGCTTCCAGATGACCAACCAGGAGCTCGCGACCTGCGTCATCAACAAGATCCCGATCAAGGTCGCGATCATCAACAACTCCAGCCTGGGCATGGTCCGCCAGTGGCAGACGCTCTTCTACAACGAGCGCTACTCCGCCACCGATCTGCACACCAGCCACCAGGAGGTGCGCATCCCGGACTTCGTCAAGCTGGCCGAGGCGTACGGCTGTGTGGGACTGCGCTGTGACTCGGCGGCTGACGTCGACGCCACCATCAAGGCGGCGATGGAGATCGACGACCAACCTGTCGTGGTGGACTTCGTCGTCCACCGGGACGCGATGGTGTGGCCGATGGTCCCCTCCGGAGTCAGCAACGACCTGATCCAGACGGCACGTGGCCTCACGCCGGCGTGGGATCGCGAGGACTAGGCGCCGTGAGCATCGCAGCGAGGCAAGAAGCGGAGCGGGGTCTCATCCTCGCCATCAGAAGCAGTGGACGGGAAGGGCGATCATGATGAGCAAGCACACGCTGTCAGTCCTGGTGGAGAACAAGCCCGGCGTACTGACCCGCATCGCGGGACTGTTCTCGCGACGCGGGTTCAACATCGACTCCCTGGCGGTCGGCCCGACCGAGCACCCCGATGTGTCGCGCATGACGGTCGTCGTCGATGTGGAGGAGCTGCCGCTCGAGCAGGTCACCAAGCAGCTCAACAAGCTGGTCGAGGTGCTCAAGGTCGTCGAGCTCGCGAACATCGCCTCCGTGCAACGGGAGATTCTTCTGGTGAAGGTCAGCGCTGACCTGCAGACCCGCTCGCACATCATCGAGACGGCGCATCTGTTCCGGGCAAAGATCGTCGACGTCGCCGCCGAAGCCGTGACCATCGAGGCCACGGGCGACAGCGACAAGCTGGAGGCGCTGTTGCGGATCCTGGAGCCGTTCGGCATCAAGGAGCTGGTGCAGTCCGGGATGGTCGCCATCGGCCGTGGGGCCCGCTCGATCACCGATCGTTCTCTACGGTCGGCCTGAGGGCCCGCAGGGCCCGGCATACCTCCCGTCTGTCCCCGGAAGCCAGCTGTCGCACCATGATTCATGCAACCTGATTCATTCCAACCTCATTCATTCCAACCTCATGCACGTAACCACATGCACGCAACCGCATTAGATACCTGAAGGAGCCCGACGTGGCTGAAATGTTCTACGACGCCGATGCAGACCTGTCCGTGATCCAGGGGCGCAAGGTTGCCGTCATCGGCTATGGCAGCCAGGGTCACGCCCATGCGCTGAACCTGCGTGACTCCGGTGTTGATGTCCGGGTCGGCCTGGCCGAGGGCAGCAAGTCCAGGGCCAAGGCAGAGGCCGAGGGCCTCAAAGTCGTCTCGGTGGCCCAGGCAGTCCAGGAGTCAGACCTCGTGATGATTCTGACCCCGGACCAGGTCCAGCGCACGGTCTATGCCGAGTCGATCGCACCCAACCTCAAGCCGGGCTCGGCGCTGTTCTTTGCTCACGGCTTCAACATCCGCTTCGGCTACATCCAGGCGCCGTCCGGTGTCGACATTGCGATGGTCGCCCCCAAGGGACCAGGGCATCTGGTTCGCCGTGAGTACGTCGACGGCCGCGGCGTCCCGGTGCTGGTCGCCGTCGAGAAGGACGAGACCGGCACAGCGTGGGAGCTGGCCAAGTCGTACGCGCGGGCGATCGGTGGGCTGCGGGCCGGCGGCATCCGGACGACCTTCACGGAGGAGACCGAGACCGACCTGTTCGGTGAGCAGGCAGTTCTGTGCGGCGGTGCGTCGCAGCTCGTCATGTACGGGTTCGAGACCCTGGTGGAGGCCGGTTACCAGCCCGAGGTCGCCTATTTCGAGTGCCTGCACGAGCTCAAGCTGATCGTTGACCTGATGGTCGAGGGAGGCATCGCCAAGCAGCGCTGGTCTGTCTCCGACACCGCTGAGTACGGCGACTACGTCTCCGGGCCGCGCGTGATCGACGCCCACGTCAAGGAGAACATGCAGGCTGTTCTCGCGGACATCAAGAGTGGCGCCTTCGCCGCGCGCTTCATCGCCGACCAGGACGCGGGCGCACCGGAGTTCAAGGCACTGCGCGCGAAGGCCGCAGCCCACCCGATCGAGGAGACCGGCCGAGAGCTGCGTGGCCTGATGAGCTGGATCAAGGCATCCGACACGGATTACGTCGAGGGTTCGGCCGCACGCTGATCGAGCCTCCCGCCTCCTCTTGCCAACCCCGTGAGGCAAGAGGACGGTGTGGATGGCGGGTGGAGGAGTGTGCACATCAGACGATCGGAGGGTGTCTGCTGCCCGGTCCCTGGTCTGACCGCGCGGGGCCCTGGTGGTCCACATCGCGGGCTCAAACCGACAACGCCGGTTGCCCGCCCTAAACTGGGGCCGGACACAATGCGGTGCCGACTTATCTCCTCCCAACGGCCTGCCGTAAACATGGACCGGCCGATCCGTTCCAGCTGTGAAGGACAGGCCCAGTGACCGAGCCCGTTGTCTTGAATGCCACCAAGCCCATCGTCTTGATTGCCGAGGAGCTTTCGCCTGCGACCGTCGACGCCCTCGGACCCGATTTCGAGATCCGGCGCTGCGACGGCGCCAACCGGGAGGAACTGCTCGTCGCCCTCGCTGACGTCGACGCAGTGCTGATTCGCTCCGCCACCAAGATCGACAGCCAGGCGCTTGCGGCCGCCAAGCGGCTGAAGGTCGTCGCCCGTGCGGGTGTGGGTCTGGACAACGTGGATGTCAAGGCCGCGACAATCGCCGGGGTCATGGTCGTGAACGCGCCGACGTCCAACACCACCTCTGCCGCCGAGCTTGCCGTCGGACTCCTGCTGGCCACGGCCCGCAACATCGCTCCCGCCAACCAGTCGCTCAAGGAAGGCAAGTGGAAGCGCAGCCAGTACGGCGGCGTCGAGCTGTTCGACAAGACTGTGGGCATTGTCGGCCTCGGCCGTATCGGTGCACTGACCGCGGAGCGCCTTGCCGGATTCGGCATGAAGATCATCGCCTACGACCCCTACCTGAGCACAGCGCGTGCAGGACAGCTCGGCGTGCGGCTCGTCTCTCTTGACGATCTGCTGCGCTGGAGCGACTTCATCACCGTGCACCTGCCCAAGACGCCGGAGACCGTGGGCCTCATCGGCGAAGAGGCACTCAAGCTGGTCAAGCCGTCTGTGCGCATCATCAACGCGGCCCGTGGCGGCATCGTGGACGAACAGGCCCTGTTCAACGCGCTGAAGGAAGGCCGTGTGGCCGGTGCCGGTATCGACGTGTGGGAGAAGGAGCCGTGCACGCAGTCGCCTCTGTTCGGGTTCGAGTCAGTCGTGGTCACTCCGCATCTCGGCGCCTCGACCGAAGAGGCCCAGGAGAAGGCCGGCGTCGCAGTTGCCAAGTCGGTCCGGCTGGCCCTTGCCGGTGAGCTGGTCCCTGACGCCGTGAACGTGTCGAGCGGAGTCATCGCCGAGGAGGTCCGCCCCGGGATCGCCCTGGTCGAAAAGCTTGGTCGCATTTACACCGCGCTGGCCGGAGCGGTCCCGGTGCAGCTCGACATCGAGGTCTGGGGCGAGATCACCGAGTACGACGTGAGCGTGTGGAAGCTGGCTGCTCTCAAGGGCCTGTTCCAGGACGTTGTCGAGGAGTCGGTGACTTACGTGAACGCCCCGTTGCTGGCCCAGCAGCGCGGTTGCGAGGTGCGTCTGCTGACCGACCCGAAGAGCCTTG
Organism: Dermatophilaceae bacterium; assembly: GCA_035655615.1. Taxonomy (GTDB): domain Bacteria; phylum Actinomycetota; class Actinomycetes; order Actinomycetales; family Dermatophilaceae; genus UBA4719. Next base: position 23,225 of record DASRUA010000314.1, on the reverse strand, counting down.
ACTTCCGCAATGTCACCACGTTGCGCGGGACCCTGTCCGACGGCAGCGTCGTCAGTGTCGCCGGTACGCTGACCGGTCCGCGGATGATCGAGAAGGTCGTCGGCGTCAACGGCTTCGATCTCGAGGTTCCGGTCTCTGAGCACATGGCCTTCTTGACGTATGTCGACCGGCCGGGCGTGGTGGGCGGCGTCGGCCGGGTGCTCGGCGAGGCCGGGATCAACATCGGGGGCATGCAGGTGGAGAGGGATGCCGCGGGCGGCCATGCTCTGATGGTGCTCAACGTTGACTCGCGGATCCCGGCAGCAGTGCTGGGCGGGCTCGCCCAGGAGATCGGCGCTGAGATCGGCGTTGAGATCGGCGCGACCACGGTCAGGGTTGCCGACCTCGACGACTGAGCTGATGGACATTGCGCGTTCGAAGGGCACAGCGAGTTTGAAGAGCTTTGAAGGGCACTGTGAGTTCGATCGGTACGGCGAGTTCGAAGGGCGCAGAAGGCCGTTGGCTGCTGTCTCAACTCGCGAGAAACTTGTTCCCTTGTGCTGCGTAGTCCACGTACGCTCGCGTGCATACATGAGCAAGCACTGTTGGGGGAGGACGGAATTCACATGAGCGAAGACGAACTGGCTGCACGCCGCGCGTTGCAGGAGTCACTGGACCTGCGAGACCAGGGCCACACAGACGCGTAATTCTGAGCAGTTGAAGGATCAGAGTTAGTTGACCTACGGCGTCGGGACCATCCCGGCGCCGTTTGTCATGAGTGCTGTTCATCATGTGAGATAAGGATTCCACAATGCAAGACGGCTCATACGCTGGTGAACATGGTTGACTCGCGGAAGACGGATACCTTGAACATCGCGGTGATCGGGGGCGATGGCATCGGTCCCGAGGTGGTGGCCGAGGGGCTCAAGGTCCTCTCCGCGGTCACCGCCACCAGCGGGATCAAAGTCAACACCACGGAATACGACCTGGGGGCCCGTCGCTGGCTTGCCACTGGTGAGGCGCTACCGGACTCAGCGCTGGCGGAGATCCGCGGACATGACGCGATCCTGCTCGGCGCGGTAGGGGACCCGGGTGTTCCCAGCGGCGTGCTCGAGCGAGGTCTCCTGCTCAAGCTGCGATTTGCCCTCGACCAGTACGTCAACCTGCGCCCCGTGCGGCTCTATCCCGGAGTGCAGAGCCCCCTGGCCCTCGAACGGGTCGCTCCGAACGGCATCGACTTCGTCGTGGTGCGTGAAGGCACTGAGGGGCCGTATGTCGGCAACGGTGGCGCCCTGCGCATCGGTTCGCCCGAGGAGATCGCCACCGAGGTCAGTGTCAACACCCGCTATGGCGTGGAGCGGGTCGTGCGCGACGCCTTCGTCCGTGCCCAGGCAAGGGAGCGCAAGCATCTGACCCTTGTGCACAAGCACAACGTCCTCGTGCACGCGGGTGGCCTGTGGCAACGGACCGTGAACGAGGTGGGTGTCGAGTTTCCAGAGGTGACCACGGCCTATCAGCATGTGGACGCCGCCACGATCTTCATGGTCACCGACCCTGGCCGGTTTGACGTGATCGTTACTGACAACCTCTTCGGCGACATCCTCACCGACATCGCGGCCGCCATCGCCGGTGGGATCGGCCTGGCTGCCAGCGGCAACATCAACCCGGAAGGGACGGCTCCCAGCATGTTCGAGCCGGTCCACGGCTCGGCCCCCGACATTGCGGGTCAGGGCACAGCCGACCCGACGGCCGCGATCCTGTCCGTGGGCATGCTCCTGGACCACATGGGTCGCCCCAAGGATGCGTTCCGGGTGGAGCAGGCGGTGGCTTCGGACCTGGCCAACAGGGGGACCGCGACCCGCTCCACCTCACAGGTCGGCGACGCCATCGCAGCCATGGCCGGCTGAGCTGGTCGCTCTACACGCACGTCCAGCAAACGCCACCCCTTCGCTGGGGTGTGGTGGTGCGTCCGGCTAACCTTCGGCTAGCAGACATCCCGCGCGCGCCTTGGAGGACCCATGTCATCGGCAGCACTCTCGTTCACGGTCGAGATGCGTTCAGACGTACTGCCCGACGACCAGCGCGAGGCCGTTCTGGCCAACCCCGGGTTCGGCAGGACCTTCACCGACCACATGGTCCTTGCGACCTGGACCGCCAGTCAGGGTTGGCACGATGCGAAGGTCACGGCATACGGGCCGTTGTCGCTCGACCCTTCTGCGGCGGTGCTGCACTATGCCCAGGAGATCTTCGAGGGCATGAAGGCCTACCGGCACTCTGACGGCTCCGTGTGGACGTTCCGGCCGGAGGTGAACGCCGCCCGGTTCGCGCGCAGCGCACAGCGACTGGCTCTTCCGGAGCTGTCAGTGACGGACTTCATCGAGTCACTCAAGGCACTTGTCACAGCCGACGAGAAGTGGGTTCCGGCGGGCAACGGCGGAGAGGCCAGCCTTTACCTGCGCCCGTTCATGTTCGCCTCCGAGTCGTTCCTGGGAGTGCGCCCGGCGGCCTCGGTGACCTACTGCGTGATCGGCTCTCCCGCTGGTCCCTACTTCGCCGGCGGGCTGAAGCCCGTATCCATCTGGCTGTCCACCGACTTCACCCGTGCCGCCCCGGGTGGCACCGGCCAGGCCAAGTGCGGTGGCAACTACGCCGCCAGTCTGGCCGCACAGGTTCAAGGCACGGCCAACGGCTGCGACCAGGTTGCGTTCCTGGATGCCGTGGAGCGCAAGTGGGTTGAGGAGCTAGGCGGGATGAACCTCTTCTTTGTGCACGGTGACGGCACCATCGTGACCCCCGCGCTGACCGGGACGATCCTCGAGGGCGTCACGCGTTCCTCCATCCTTGAGCTGGCCGGCGACCTCGGCCTCAAGATGGAGGAACGTCGCGTCTCCATCGACGAGTGGCGTGATGGCGTGACCAGTGGCGAGATCACCGAGGTGTTCGCCTGCGGGACCGCAGCGGTTGTCACGCCGGTCGGACGGTTGGCCTGGCAGGGTGGTGAGGTCGTCATCGGCGATCACGAGGTCAACGGGGGCGTGGGTTCGGTGACCGCTTCGATCCGTCAGTCGTTGCTCGATGTGCAGTACGGCCGTGCGGTGGATTCGCGGGGCTGGCTGACCCGCCTCGTATAGCGACCCGCCTCGTGCAGCGACCCGCCTTGCGTGGCGACAGTCCATTTGCGACACGCCATGATCTACGTACTGACCATTGACGCGGGGCTCTTGCGGGGCTTTCAATCAATTCATCGCTTTTCCTCTCGGCAAGTTCGTCTGCCGTCGACTTAAAGAGGTGAAGAATGAGCGTTCCCCCTGCAGTCCCGGTTGTCGACGAGGATGCCGCCAGGCTGGCCGAGCTCGGCTACAAGCAAGAACTGCATCGCGGAATGAGCGGGTTCTCCAATTTTGCCGTCTCCTTCTCGATCATCTCCATTCTGGCCGGCTGTATCACCAGCTATGGCATTGCGATGAACTCGGGGGGTCCGATCGCGATCTCGGTCGGCTGGCCGCTTGTCGGGGCCTTTGTCCTGTGCGTGGCGCTGGCGATGGGGGAGATCTGTTCCGTCTACCCGACCGCAGGCGGCCTGTACTTCTGGGCCGGGCGTTTTGCCCGCAAGAACAAGCCGGTCTGGGCCTGGTATGTCGGCTGGTTCAACTTCCTGGGTGAGGTGGCGGTGACAGCGGCGATCGACTATGGCGCCGCGCTGACCTGGACGGCCTTCGCCAACCTTGCGTGGGGCTGGACGGCCACCCCGGTCCACACCTTCATTCTCTTTGCGGTCATTCTGCTGTCCCACGGACTGCTGAATACCTTCGGCGTCAACCTGGTCGCCCTGCTGTCCAACATCAGCGCCTGGTGGCACCTTGTCGGCGTCGCCGTCATCGTGGTCGTCCTGGCGTTCATCCCGGACCATCACCAATCGCTTTCGTGGACGTTCTTCCATTACGAGAACCACTACGGCTGGGCCAACCCCATCTATGTGTTCTTCATCGGGTTGTTGATGGCGCAGTACACCTACACGGGCTTCGACGCCTCCGCCCACATTTCCGAGGAGACGCACAGCGCCTCCACCAATGCCCCCAAGGGCATCGTGAACTCGGTCATCGTCTCGATCTTCGCGGGCTGGGTCCTGCTCGTTGCGGTCACCGCGGCGATCCAGAACTACAACGCGGAGCTGGCTTCGCCGACCGGGCTTCCCGCTGCGCAGATCTTCGTCGACGCCGCCGGGAGCAAGGCGGGGCTCTTCCTCGTCTTCATCTGTGGCGTCGCACAGTACTTCTGTGGCATGGCTTCGGTGACGGCGAACTCCCGGATGAGCTATGCGTTCTCCCGCGACGGTGCCCTGCCCGGCTCGCGATGGTGGTCGAAGGTCAACGTCCGCACCGGAACGCCAACCAACTCCATCTGGCTCTGCACCGTCTGCGCGATCATTCTGGCCAGCCCGGCGCTGAAGAGCACCACGGCATACCTGGCGGTCACCTCGATCGCCGTCATTGGGCTCTACATCGCGTATGTGACCCCGGTCCTGCTGAGGCGGCTCAACCCGGACTTCCGGGCGGGTGAGTGGAACCTGGGCAGGTGGAGTGCGCTGATCGGCTGGATCGCCATCGGGTGGGTGGTGTTCATCGTGATCCTCTTCATGCTCCCCCCGGCCAGTCCCATCACGGTCGACAACTTCAACTACGCGCCGATCGCGGTTCTGGTAGTCCTGGTCTTCGCCACGGCCTCCTGGTTCATCGGCGGGCGCCAGCACTTCATGAAGGACATTCCGCCCGGGCACGACACCAAGCCCATCGAAGAGATCTTCAACATTTGAAGTGATGATCAACATTCGAACTGACACTCAAGACTTGAGAAGAGGCACATGACCGCCCGGCCGGCACTGACCGTTGACGAGCTGCGCTACGAGATCGAGTCGGGGGCTATCGACACGGTCATCACGGCGTTCACCGACATGCAGGGGCGGTTGCAGGGCAAGCGCAACCACGGGCACTACTTCCTGGACCATGTGCTCGGTCATGGTGTCGAGGGCTGCAACTACCTGTTGGCCGTCGATGTGGAGATGAACACGGTCGACGGCTACGCCATCAGCTCCTGGGAGCGTGGTTATGGCGACATGTTGTTCGAGATGGACATGTCGACCCTGCGCCGAACCCCTGGTCAGCCCTACTCGGCCACGGTGCAGTGCGACCTGGTCTGGCTGGACGGCACCGGCTTGGTGCGCCCGGCTCCCCGCTCGGTACTCAGGTCCCAGGCGGCGGCGGCGGCGGACCTTGGCTGCGTGGCCTTTGCCGGCACCGAGCTGGAGTTCATCGTGTTCGAGGACTCCTTCGACAGCGCCTGGGACCGGCGGTATGAGGGGCTCACTCCCGCCAACCGTTACAACGTCGACTACTCGATCCTTGGCGGCAGCAGGGTCGAGCCCCTGCTGCGGGAGATCCGCAACGAGATGTATGCCGCCGGGGTGACCGTGGAGAACGCCAAGGGGGAGTGCAACCCGGGCCAGCACGAGATCGCCTTCCTCTTTGACGAGGTTGTGCGTACCTGCGACAACCACAGCATCTACAAGAACGCGGCCAAGGAGATCGCCGCGGTTCACGGGCAGTCGCTGACGTTCATGGCTAAATATGACGAGCGTGAGGGCAGCTCCTGCCACATCCATCTCTCGTTGCGTGGGCAGGACGGCTCGACGCTGTTCGCCGACGACAAGCGCGACGGCGGACACAGCAAGATGTTCGACCACTTCCTGGCCGGCGTCCAGGCCACGATGCGTGAGTTCACGTTGCTGTATGCGCCGAACATCAACTCCTACAAGCGGTTCACCCCCGGTTCCTTTGCCCCGACGGCCATCGCCTGGGGCCATGACAACCGCACGTGTGCTTTGCGAGTGGTCGGCCACGGAGCCGGACTGCGCGTTGAGAACCGCGTTCCAGGGGGTGACGTGAACCCGTACATGGCCGTTGCCGCGATGCTTGCGGGGGGCTTGCACGGAATCCGCCAGAAGCTCCCGCTCGAGCCGGCTTTCGTGGGCAACGCCTACACCTCGGACAAGGAGCATGTGCCTTCCACGATGCTTGAGGCGCGGGATCTCTTCGCCGCATCCGCCGTGGCGCGGCAGGCCTTTGGCAAGGACGTGGTGGAGCACTACGTGCACGCGGCCGACATCGAGCTCGCGGCCTTCGGTGCCGCGGTGACGGACTGGGAACGAGTACGAGGGTTTGAGCGAATGTGAGCGAGCAGAACAGCCCGGCACAGGCTGGGGAGCACGACGTCATCAACCCCGCGAACGAGGCGCTGGTCCGAAGGCTGGTCCAGCCCGGTCTGGACCAGACCGATGAGGCCATCGCCCGCGCGGACGCCACGGGTACCAGCTGGCGCCAGGTCACGCCCGCCGATCGCGGCCGGCTGCTGCGTCGTTTCAGTGAGGTCGTCGACTCCCATCTGGAGGAGCTGGCGCAGCTCGAGGTCGCCAACGCCGGGCATACCATCGGCAACGCCCGCTGGGAGGCGGGCAATGTCCGCGATGTCCTCAACTACTACTCGGCCGCACCAGAGCGTCTGTCTGGCAGGCAGATCCCGGTCGCCGGTGGCCTGGACGTCACCTTCAAGGAGCCGCTCGGGACGGTTGGCATCATCGTGCCGTGGAACTTCCCGATGCCCATCGCCGGCTGGGGTTTCGCGCCGGCGCTGGCTGCCGGCAACACCGTGGTTCTCAAGCCAGCCGAGCTCACGCCGCTGACGGCCATCCGGCTTGGCGAGCTCGCGTTGGAGGCCGGCCTTCCGGAGGGCGTATTCACCGTCATTGCCGGGAAGGGCTCAGTGGTCGGCGAGCGGTTCGTGACGCACCCGGCCGTCCGCAAGATCTGCTTCACGGGATCGACAGCGGTGGGTCAGCGGATCATGCGGGGGGCGGCCGACCAGGTCAAGCGGATCACCCTCGAGCTCGGCGGCAAGAGCGCGAATGTCATCTTCGACGATGCTGATATCCCGGCAGCGGCGGCTGCCGCTCCGATGTCCTTTCTCGACAACGCCGGTCAGGACTGCTGTGCCCGCAGCCGGATCCTGGTGCAGCGCAATGTCTTTGACCGTTTCATGGAGCTGTTCGAGCAAGCAGTCAAGGGTGTCGTGGTGGCCGACCCGTCACGGGACAGTACCGAGATGGGTCCGCTGATCAGCGCGGCTCAGCGGGAGAGCGTGCGCTCGTATGTGGAGAACGCGGCCGAGCCGGTAGACATCGCGTTCCGGGGCGAGGCACCAGGCGGAGACGGCTTCTGGTACCCGGCCACCGTGCTTCTCGCCCGCAGTACGGGTGAACGGGTCTGGCGCGAGGAGATCTTCGGCCCTGTCGTGGCCGTGCTCCCGTTTGAGGACGAGGCCGACGCGATCGCCAAAGCCAATGACAGCCAATACGGTCTGTCAGGATCCATCTGGACCCGTGACGTGGGGCGTGCGATTCGGGTATCGCGTGGTATCCAGGCAGGCAACCTCTCGGTCAACTCGCACAGCAGCGTGCGATATTCGACACCGTTCGGTGGCTTCAAGCAGTCGGGTATCGGTCGTGAGCTCGGGCCCGATGCGCTAGATGCCTTCACAGACGTCAAGAACGTCTTCATCTCAACCAGCTGAGCGACACACGAGCAGACCGACACGCGACAGACCGGCACCATGGCGGCACGACGGAGGGCAGAACCATCACACGGAAGGCAGAGATGATGGCAGGCAGGATTCAGGGCCGGGTCGCGGTCGTCACGGGAGGTTGCAGCGGTATCGGGCTGGCCACCGTGCGACGTTTTGCCGCCGAGGGTGCCACGGTCGTGATCGGCGATGTCGACGACGCCAATGGCCCCCGGATCGCCGGCGAGGTCGGTGGCGCGTTCATCCACTGTGACGTCACCAGCCCAGAGCAGGTCGAGGCATTGTTCCTTGCCGCGAAGCACACGTTCGGCAGCGTCGACATCGCGTTCAACAACGCAGGCATCTCCCCGCCCGAGGACGACTCGATCCTCACCACCGACCTGGAGGCCTGGCGCAGGGTGCAGGAGGTCAACCTGACCAGCGTCTTCCTCTGCTGCAAGGCGGCGCTTCCGTACATGCTCGAGCAGCGGAAGGGCTCGATCATCAACACGGCGTCCTTCGTGGCAGTCATGGGGGCCGCAACCTCGCAGATCTCCTACTCGGCCAGCAAGGGCGGCGTGCTGTCGATGTCGCGCGAGCTTGGCGTGCAGTTCGCCCGACAGGGTGTCCGCGTCAATGCGCTGTGCCCCGGCCCGGTCAACACCCCACTGCTTCAGGAGCTGTTCGCCACGGATCCGGAGCGGGCTGCACGACGCCTTATCCACATCCCGGCCGGCCGGTTCGCCGAGCCCGATGAGATAGCCAACGCAGTGCTGTTCCTGGCCAGCGACGAGTCCAGCTTCATCACGGCTTCGCAGTTCATGGTCGATGGCGGGATCACCGGCGCCTACGTGACCCCGCTCTGATCCCCGGACGACAGACACCATGGAATCCACTAGCCCCCGGCCGATCATCGGTATCACCTGTTACGTCGAGGAGGCCGTGCGCGGGGTGTGGGCGAGCATGCCCCACGCACTGCTGCCGTATGAGTACGTGACCAAGATCGAGCGCGCCGGCGGGATCGCCGTGTTGATCCCGCCGCGCGCCGACGCCGACACAGAGATGGCCCGCGCGGTCATCTCGCGTCTTGACGGGCTGATGCTGGCCGGCGGCGTCGATGTCGAACCCCAGCGGTATGCCGCGCAGCCGCATCCGAGCGTGCAGGAAGCGCGTCCCGACCGTGACGCCTTTGAGCTGGCTCTGGCCGAAGTCACAGACGACCTGGACACCCCCGTGCTGGGGGTCTGCCGTGGCATGCAGGTGATGGCCGTGGCCGCTGGTGGGACCCTTGAGCAGCACCTGCCCGACCTGGTCGGTCACGACGAGCACTCACCCGCTCCCGGGGTCTATGGCACCCACTCGGTGCGCACGGTCGAGGGCACCACGCTCAGCGCCCTGCTCGGCCAGCAGGTCGATATACCGAGCTACCATCACCAGTCCGTGTCCAGTCACCCCGGCTATCTGCCGGCCGCGTGGGCCCCGGACGGCACGCTGGAGGCGATGGAACGCCCCGAGTCGCGGTTTCGGCTGGCGGTGCAGTGGCACCCCGAGGCGGGCCAGGATGACCGGTTGTTCGATGCCTTCGTCCAGGCCTGTGCCCGGGCGCGCGGGTGACCACCCGCATGACCAAACTGCGAGACGGATAGCCAAATGGTGGACAAGCGTGCGAGGCTGCTGCGATGAGCAACATCTGGACGGTAGTGGCTACCGCCACCTTCATTATCGACTAGCGCGACGGGGCACCTCCCGCCGCGCAAACCTCCCATACCCTGGGAGGTTTTTTCGTTCCCGGGCACACCCCGTCCGGGCGAATCGCGTGGCGTGACACTGCTCTTGACGGAACAATGCAGACATAACGATTGCCCAACACCATGATGGTCTGACGACACCATTGCCTTCGACGCCATCGCCTTCAACTACGTTTTGAGACAGGGCTGACGATGACTGACCTCCACGTCTACGACACCACGTTGCGGGACGGTGCGCAGCAAGAGGGCCTGAACCTTTCGATCGCAGACAAGCTGGCCATCGCGGCGCTCCTGGACGAGCTCGGGGTCGGATTCGTCGAGGGTGGCTGGCCTGGCGCCAATCCCAAGGACACGGAGTTCTTTGCCCGGGCGCAGCAGGAGCTCTCACTGCGTACTGCCACGCTGGCCGCGTTCGGCGCCACCCGGCGCCCGGGCAGCGTGGCAGCAGACGACCCGCAGGTCCGGGCGCTCGTCGACTCTGGGGCGTCAGTCGTGACGCTGGTGGCCAAGGCTCACGTACGTCATGTCGAGCTCGCCCTGCGCACCACGCCGCACGAGAATCTCGCGATGGTGCGCGACACGGTGGGCTGGCTGGCTGCGGAGGGTCGGCGGGTGTTCCTCGATGCCGAGCACTTCTTCGACGGATATCGCACCGACCGCGACTACGCCATCGAGGTGATCCGCACGGCGATGGAGGCCGGGGCCGAGCTGGTGGCCTTGTGCGACACCAACGGCGGCATGCTGCCCCACCAGGTGTCGGACGTGGTTGCCGACATCATGGACGCCACCCAGGCACGCCTCGGCATTCACTGTCATAACGACACTGGTTGCGCGGTCGCCAACTCGATGGCCGCGATCCAGGCCGGAGCGACGCACTTCCAGGGCACGGTCAACGGCTACGGGGAGCGAACCGGCAACGCCGACCTGCTGAGCGTCATCGGTAACCTCCAGCTCAAGCAGGGCCTGGAACTGCTCCCGCCCAGCCGGTTGGCCGAGGCCACTCGCATCGCGCACCAGATCAGCGAGGTGACCAACGTTCCCCCCTACAGCCGTCAGCCGTATGTCGGGGCGAGTGCCTTCGCGCACAAGGCCGGCCTGCACGCGAGCGCGATCAAGGTGGACCCCGATCTTTACCAGCACATCGACCCGCTGGCTGTGGGCAACGACATGCGCATGCTCGTGTCGGGAATGGCCGGCCGGGCCAGTATCGAGCTCAAGGCGCGCGAGCTGGGTTTTGACCTGACCGGCGAGAAGGAGCTCCTGTCGCGAATCGTCACGCGGGTCAAGGATCTTGAGGCCCAGGGATGGACCTTCGAGGCTGCTGACGCGTCCTTCGACCTGTTGCTGCGCGAGGAGCTCGGCAGCCGGCCGAGCTATTTCCGGGTGGAGTCGTGGAGGGTCATCACGGACCACACCTACGCCAAGGGTGACCCGGTTTCAGAGGCAACGATAAAGCTGTGGGCGGCCGGCCAGCGGGTTGTCGTCACGGCCGAGGGCAACGGCCCGGTGGACTCGCTAGACCGGGCTATTCGCCAGGCTCTGTCGGGCGCCTACCCGGAGCTGGCCAAGATCGAGCTGATCGACTTCAAGGTTCGACTGTTCGACGCTGCGCACGGCACCGATGCCACCACCCGTGTCCTGATGGAGCACTCCGACGGCATGACGTCCTGGGACACGGTCGGTGTCGCGCCCAACATCGTGGAGGCCAGCTGGGTCAGCCTGACCGACGGCATCACCTACGGCCTGATGCGCCGGGGTGTCGACGTCCGCTGAGCCTCGGGCTGTGTGGAGGTTCCAGTGCCGTTGGAGTGCAGGGCACCCGACGCGTGCGAGAAGGCGCGCGCGCGAGTCGGTTGACGGGCAGGATGGACTTCGTGAGCAACGAGAACCGCGGGTGGCCGGGTCATGGGAATCCTGCTTTACGGCCCTGACGGGAAAGAGAAGCAACGTCAGAAGGGGCGTGAGGGCCGCGGCCGCGGTGGCGATCAGTGGTCAGCCCGGGACGGCCCACCGCTCGATGACAGGCGCGTCGCCACGGTTGTTGTCCACGAGGATGTGCGCAAGCGCCTCGGGGTCTGCCTGTTGCCGGTAGAGGGCCTGGCCCGGTAGGTACCGCCCGAGGTAACGGCGCTCGACCTGCTCCGCCGACCCGAACAGCTCGAGATCGCGGTGATGCGCCCGCCGCAGGGTCTCCTCGGGCGATACCCGCAGGAGATCCACAACCCGAGTCAACGTCATGTCCAGGCCATCGCGAAATCCGAGGGCAGCAGATCCTCGCCCCGATCCCCGACAACATGGCTGGGCGCCGGGGTCGTCGAGTTCGACAAGGACTTCCACGGGATCGGTCAGTGTCGGCTTGCCCGGCCGGGCGAGTCCTGGCGCCAGGTGCGTTCTGAGGCGTCACGGCTACCGTTTCAGGAATGAGCCTCAACCTGCGAGCCGACTGCGAGAGCTGTTTCGCGCTGTGCTGCGTTGCGCCGGCCTTCTCCGTCTCGGCCGACTTCGCGATCAACAAACCCTCCGGACAGGCTTGCCCCAACCTGCAGCCGGACTTCAGGTGCGGCATTCACACCAGCCTGCGGCAGCAGGGATTTCGGGGCTGCACCGTCTATGACTGCTTCGGGGCGGGGCAGGAAGTCTCCCAGGTCACCTTCGGCGGACAGGACTGGCGGCAGGCTCCTCAAACCGCCCGGCAGATGTTTGAGGTGTTCCCGATCGTGCGGGACCTCCATGAGCTGCTCTGGTATCTGAGCGAAGCGCTGACGCTGCCAGCGGTCCATCCGCTGCACGGTGAGCTGAGTCGTGCGCTGGGGGCGACCGAACGACTCACTCGACAGGGCCCTGACTCCCTCATGGAGCTGGACGTGGCAGCACATCGACGAGACGTCAACGACCTGCTGCTGGCCGCAAGCGAACTCGTGCGAGCCGAAGTCCGGCACAAGAAGAACTACAGGGGAGATGACCTCATCGGCGCTGACCTCAAGGGCGCCGATCTGAGAGGCGTCAGCCTGAGAGGGGCCTTCCTCATTGGAGCTGACCTGCGAGATGCCGACCTGAGAATGGCCGACGTGACCGGTGCCGACCTCAGAGGCGCCGACCTCAGTGGTGCCGATCTCACCGACAGCATCTTCCTCATCCAGTCCCAGCTGGATGCGGCGAAGGGTGACTCCGGCACATCAGTGCCGCCGTCGCTCACCCACCCAGCCCATTGGCTGGCTCAGGACTGAGCCTCAGCCGGGAGCACGGTGTCGCAGCCCTCGATGAGCCTGCGCCGCAACACCTGTGCTCGCGCCCCGAAGTCTCGCTGCGCATCGACATACGCCGCCTTGCCGGCAGGCGTCTCAATCTCCATCGCGTCGTAGCCAAGGGCGCGCAGGTCGTATGGCGCCGCGCGCATGTCCAGCTCTCGCACTGAGCGGGCCAGGTCGAAACAGTCTGCGGTCAGCTCGCTCGGGATGGCGGGGGAGAGCTTGTAGGCCCACTTGTAAAGATCCATCGTCCCGTGCAAGCAGCCGGGCTGCTCCATCGCCACTTGCGAGTCCCGTGACGGCGAAAGGGTATTCAACGGCCTGGCCGGGTCGGTGAAGAACCGGAAGGCGTCGAAGTGGGAGCACCGGATCTGGTGGGACTCGACCACCTCATCGGTTGCGGCCTGACCGAGGCGCAGGGGCCAGTCGGCGTGACGGCGCTGCTCTGGTGTCTGGCGGTAGACCATCGCCCACTCGTGCAGACCGAAACACCCCAGCTGGGCGGGTCGTGCGTCCGTCGCAGACAGCAGTCTCCTGATATATCTCACGGTTGCCACCCGGATGCCCAGGAAGGCCTCGAGATCAAGGGCTGCGGTGTTTCCGGCATATCGATAGAACTTCCATTCGGCGCGATCACTGGCACCTTGGAGCGAGACCCCGGGGCCAGGGTGCCACCGGCGGAGCTGGGCCGGACTGTGCATGTAGTAGGAGAAAAGGAAGTCCTCAACCGGGTGCTTGCGCGCGTCCCGCCGCCGACTCAGATGCGCGGTGGTGACGGCGTCGACCCGGGCGTGGTGCGCGGCCTCGAGTGGGCGCCATTCATCCTGAGTCAGTCGATTCGCCATGGTCATCAAGAGTACGACGGGGGCGCCGGATAGGCTCGGCTGGTGCGCATCGCGAGATACACCCTTGGTGAGGACCCGACCTACGGCATCGTGCAGGGCGACCCTGGCGCGGAGTGGATCGCCGAGATCCAGGGCGACCCGCTCTATCAGCCGATCGTCTTCACCGGCAACCGTGTGTCGCTGGCTGACGCCCGGCTGCTGGCGCCGGTGATTCCCCGCAGCAAGGTGATCGGCATCGGCAAGAACTACGCCGAGCACGCCCGCGAGATGGGCGGTGAGGCCCCCAAGGAACCGCTGATGTTCCTCATTCCCAACACCGCCGTGGTCGGGCCGGGGGACCCCGTGGTGATGCCGCGGCAGAGCGACGAGGTGCATTACGAGGGTGAGCTCGCCGTGGTCATCGGCCGGATGTGCAAGGACGTCCCGGTCGAACGGGTCAGTGACGTCATCTTCGGCTATACCTGCGCCAACGATGTGACGGCCCGCGATCTGCAGAGGGCCGACGGGCAGTGGGCCCGGGCCAAGGGCTTCGACACGTTCTGCCCTCTCGGGCCGTGGATCGAGACCGATCTCGACACCGGCGACCTGTCGATCGTCACCCGCCGCGACGGCGAGGTCGTCCAGGACGGCAGGACGGCTGACATGATCCACAGCGTTGCCGTCCTGGTCGCCCATGTATCGCAGGCCTTTACGCTTCTCCCGGGCGACGTCATCCTCACCGGCACCCCGGCCGGCGTCGGGCCGGTCGCCCACGGCCAGCGCGTCGAGGTCGAGATCGAGGGCATCGGCATCCTGTCGAACCCGTTCATCCGTCGCGACTGACCGGCGCTTAGGGTCAGAGCGCCCGGCCCTAGAATCGGGTCATCATGAGCGCATCGACATCCCACCGCCCTGTTCGCCTCCGCGTCGCGCCCTCGCCCACCGGTGACCCGCACGTCGGCACGGCATACGTCTCCCTCTTCGACCTGGCCTTTGTCCGGCAGCAGGGGGGGAAGTTCATCCTGCGGATCGAGGACACGGATCAGGCCCGGTTCCAGGAAGACAGTGAGCAGCAGATCTTCGACACGCTGCACTGGCTGGGCCTGAACTGGGACGAGGGCCCGGACATCGGGGGACCTTTCGCCCCTTACCGCCAGTCGGAGCGGCTCGACCGTTACACCCCGTATGTCGACCGACTGCTGGAGGCTGGGCACGCCTACCACTGCTGGTGCTCCACCGAGCGGCTGGCGCAGATGCGTGAGGCGCAGCAGAAGTCCAAGCAGCCGACCGGCTACGACCGGCTGTGCTACGGCAAAACCCGCGAAGAACGAGCCGCGCTACCGGGCTTCTCGGAGATCCCGGTCGTGCGCATGCTCATCCCGGCCAATCTGGACACCCGCTTCACGGACCTGATCCGCGGCGAGCTCAACGCCCCGTACCCCGATGACCAGGTCATCGTCAAGGCGGACGGCTTCCCGACGTACCACCTCGCGGTTGTCGTGGACGACCACGAGATGGGGATCACCCACGTCGTCCGCGGTGAGGAGTGGATCAGCTCCACGCCCAAGCATGTGCTGCTTTACCAGTGGCTCGGCCTCGAACAGCCGGCGTTCGCACACATGCCCCTGCTACGCAACGTCGACAAGTCCAAGATCAGCAAGCGCAAGAATCCTGCAGCCCGGCTGACCTGGTTCCGCGAGCAGGGCTATCTGCCTGAGGCGCTGGTGAACTTCCTTGCCCTGCTTGCCTATCCGCCGAAGGAGGACGGACGTGAGGTGATGACCTTCGACGAGTTCGTAGCCGACTTCGACTGGGCCAAGGTCAACCCGGTCGGCCCGATCTTCGACCTGGACAAGCTCGGGTGGCTCAACGGTCATTACATCCGGTCGCTGGACCTCGACGAGCTCGCCAAGCGCATCGTCGGCCATCTCAGCCTGACCGGTGTGCTGGACGCAGAGCCGAAGCCGGCGCAGGTCGAGCTGATCAGGGCTGCGACGCCGCTGGTCCAGGAGCGCATGCAGCTGTTGTCGGAGGCCGAGGGCATGCTGACCTTCCTACTGGTCAGCGACGGCGATCTCGTCGTTGCCGATGATGCCAGGGCTCAGCTCAAGGGCGACCCCGCGGCAGTGCTTGACGTGGCTGTTCCGGTGCTCGAGGCGTTGCCGCAGTGGGTCTCCGGTGACATCGAGGCAGCCCTTCGGGCCGCACTGGTGGACGGTCTCGGGATCAAGCCCAAGTTTGCCTTTACCCCGCTACGGGTCGGGGTCACCGGCCGGCGGATCTCTCCGCCTCTCTTCGAGTCCATGGAGATCCTCGGCCGCGAGTCCTCGCTGACCCGTCTACGCGCCCTTCGCGCCTCACTGTGACTTCAGCGGCGTAAGGCGTGTTGAGCTCTGACTGCAAGGAGGGCGGTGATCACAGCGCTGCTGCTCGACGTCGACGACACCCTCATCGACACGAGGGCCGCGATGCTGGCCGCCGGGCAAGCCGCTGTGGCCGAGCTGTGGCCCCACGTGGGCTCAGAGGTGCACCGCGCCGCCGGCGTTCAATTTCACGGTGACCCCGGCGGTTTCTTCGGCCGGTTCAGCGCCGGCGAGATGAGCTTCGCCCAGATGAGGCAGGCGCGCGTTGCCCATCTGGTGGAGTCCTTCTCTCTGGGGGTGATCGACGAGGTCAACCTGCGGTTCGAGGACGCCTACGAACCGGTTTTCTCTGCGAACGTGCGCCTCTTCGACGATGTCCGGCCCTTTCTCGAGGCTGCCAGCACGGTCGGGATCCCGATGGGTCTGCTCACCAACTCCTCAGCCCGCTACACGCAGCAAAAGCTCCAGATCACTGGTCTGGCAGGGGTCTTTGCCGTCGTGGCCACCAGGGACACCCTTGGCTTTGGCAAGCCGGACCCCCGGGCGTTCCACCATGCATGCCAGCTCCTGCGGTCGGCCCCAGCCGAGACCATCTACGTCGGGGACGACCTCCAGATCGACGTGATGGCAGCCAAGGACGCCGGGCTGTCTGCGGTCTGGCTCCAACGCGACCCCGGCGACTCGCAGGGATGCGCGCGGGCTTGGGCCCGGGGCATACCTGTGATCACGTCGCTGAGCCAGGTGCCAGCCCTGTTGTCAGCCGACTGACGTGGAAGGCACCGACGTCTGTAACCGTTGAGCTCGTGTCGGCCGGGCAGGCACCCTGACGCCATCGGCGTGTGCCAGGGACCAGTACGCCATACTTGAATGGATGGATAGGACCGATTTGGGCACCGGGCGATCCGGCCGGTAAGGTTCATCCTCGGGTCACCGTCCGAGCGCTGAAAGGCGAGCGGGGAGTGATACCCCCATGGGGTATGGTGTAATTGGCAGCACGACTGATTCTGGTTCAGTTAGTCTAGGTTCGAGTCCTTGTACCCCAGCGTGATCGCCTCAGTCCTGGTGACTGGGCGCGATTCGGAGATAAGCCATCCTTACCGGTATGGTTTCCTCCGCTGCCGAGGAGCAACTGAGCGACTCGGGAGCACAGCTAGGGCCCCGTTGTGTAGCGGCCTAGCACGCCGCCCTCTCAAGGCGGTAGCACGGGTTCGAATCCCGTCGGGGCTACTTGTGAGAAGCAGTCCCCGTCCTGCAGTCAGGACGGGGATTTTGCGTTCCGGGGCTGGCTAGGAGGCTACGGGGGCCTGGACCCGACGCAGGATCTCTGTGAGCTTGTTGGCGCCGGCGACCACGGTCGCCGCGTGAAGGCGCCCGGGCTGACGGGAGACCCGCTCGATCGAGCCCGAGATGGATACTGCGGCCACGACGCGACCCGACGGACCGCGAACCGGCGCGGAGACCGAGGCGACACCGAACTCGCGCTCGCTCACACTCTGGGCCCAGCCGCGACGCCTGACGCCGGACAAGGTGGTGGCGGTGAACTTCGCGCCCTGGAGCCCGCGATGCAAACGGTCCGGCTCCTCCCACGCGAGCAGGATCTGGGCCCCGGAACCGGCGAGCATGGACAGGCTGGCACCAACCGGGATCGAGTCACGCAGACCCATCGGGCGCTCGGCTGCTGCCACACAGATCCGCTGGTCGCCCTGGCGACGGAAGAGCTGGGCGCTCTCGTGGGTGTGGTCGCGCAAAGCGCCGAGGACGGGACCGGCAGCCGCCAGAAGGCGGTCCTCGCCTACGGCAGCGGCGAGCTCGCCCAGACGGGGACCCAGGACGAAACGACCTTGCATGTCGCGCGAGACGAGGCGATGGTGCTCAAGTGCCACGGCCAGACGATGCGCGGTCGGACGGGCCAGCCCGGTGGCGCTGACGAGCTGCGCCAGGGTCGATGGCCCGGATTCGAGGGCGCCCAGAACGATTGCAGCCTTGTCAAGAACGCCGACTCCGCTAGAATTGTCCATAACTTGATATTGCCGTCTCAGAGCCTGAGACGCAAGTTCGTCCCTTGAGATTCTGCGCAAACCTCGGAGCTGATCTGCGCAAAACCTCGGAGGTGAGCCATCAGGCTGAGCCGTCTGAGTGAGTCATCCAGAGACAGCAGGCGGGTCTGATCCCGGTGACCCTACGCATCACGAAGGAGCTAGCCATGGCAGGCACGTTGGCCGAGAAGGTATGGGACGCACACGTGGTGCGTCGGGCGCAGGGCGAGCCCGACCTTCTCTACATCGACCTTCACCTGCTGCACGAAGTGACCAGTCCCCAGGCGTTCGACGGGCTGCGACTGGCCGGCCGTTCCGTGCGCCGCCCCGACCTGACCCTGGCCACCGAGGATCACAACGTGCCCACGACTCCGGGTCCCATTACCGACCCGGTGAGCAAGACCCAGGTCGAGACCCTGAGGCGAAACTGCGTCGAGTTCGGCGTCAGGCTGTTCCCGATGGGAGACGTTGACCAGGGCATCGTCCACGTCGTCAGTCCCCAGCTCGGCTTGACCCAACCCGGGATGACCATCGTCTGTGGTGACAGTCATACGTCCACTCATGGTGCTTTCGGAGCATTGGCATTTGGCATCGGGACCAGCGAGGTCGAGCACGTTCTGGCCACCCAGGCGCTGTCACTGACGCCCTTCAAGACTCTGGCGGTGAATGTCGACGGTGAGCTGCCCGCAGGGGTGACGGCCAAGGACGTCGTCCTTGCGGTGATCGCCAGGGTCGGCACCGCAGGCGGCCAGGGATATGTGATCGAGTTCCGTGGGACCGCGATCCAGGCGCTCTCGATGGAAGCCCGGATGACGGTGTGCAACATGTCGATCGAGGCGGGTGCGCGCGCGGGCATGATCGCTCCGGACCAGACCACCTTTGACTACCTGCAGGGCCGCCCGCACGCTCCGACCGGCGCTGACTGGGACGCCGCAGTCGCGCAGTGGTCGACTCTACGGAGTGAGGACGACGCTGTCTTCGACGCCGAGATCCATCTCGATGCCGCCGGGCTGACCCCGTTCGTCACCTGGGGGACCAACCCCGGTCAGGGCCTGCCTCTGTCCGCCAGCGTCCCCTATCCCGAGTCGTTCGAGGACGAGTCCGACCAGGCCAGTGCAAGGCGGGCCCTGGAGTACATGGGTCTGACCGCAGGAACCCCCCTCAAGGAGATCCGGGTCGACACGGTGTTCGTGGGCTCCTGTACCAACGGCCGGATCGAGGACCTGCGCGCCGCCGCCGCCGTCCTGAGAGGCCATCAGGTTGCAGAGGGCGTTCGGATGCTTGTTGTTCCCGGTTCGACCAGGGTGCGGCTGCAGGCTGAGAGCGAGGGCCTGGACACGGTGTTCACTGATGCGGGTGCCGAGTGGCGTCTGGCTGGGTGTTCGATGTGCCTGGGGATGAATCCTGACCAGCTCGCGCCGGGGGAGCGCAGTGCGTCCACCTCCAACCGCAACTTCGAGGGTCGCCAGGGAAAGGGCGGTCGCACCCACCTGGTCAGCCCGGTCGTGGCGGCGGCAACCGCCCTGCGCGGCACCCTGTCCAGCCCTGCGGACCTCTGACACCGCCACCGTCGGCCCGTCGATCCTGAAGCCATACCGAGCCACCGAACCAGAACCGAGGAATATCGCTATGGACAAGTTCACGACCCACACCGGTGTCGGTGTGCCGCTGCGTCGAAGCAACGTCGACACGGACCAGATCATCCCGGCCGAGTACCTCAAGAGCGTGGCGCGCACCGGCTTCGAGCACGGGCTCTTTGCTGCCTGGCGCAAGGATGAGACGTTCGTCCTCAACAACCCCTCGTATGCAGCCGGGTCCGTCCTGGTCGCGGGTCCCGACTTCGGGACGGGGTCCTCTCGCGAGCACGCCGTATGGGCCTTGATGAACTATGGGTTCCGGGTCGTCATCTCCTCACGTTTCGCGGACATCTTTCGGGGAAACAGCGGCAAACAGGGGTTGCTCACGGCTCAGGCGAGCAAGCGGGACGTGGAGCTGATCTGGGGTGTGCTCGAGAACGAGCCGGGCGCCGAGGTCACCGTTGACCTTCGGTCCAAGACGATCACCGCGAAGGGCCTCTCGGTGCCCTTCGAGCTGGACGACTACACCCGCTGGCGCCTGTTGGAGGGACTGGACGACATCGGCCTGACGCTGACCCACGAGGCCGAGGTGACGTCCTTCGAGGCGAAGCGGCCGGGCTACATGCCGACGACGACAGGCGTCTGACACGCCGCGACGAGCCACTGGCGGGGCGACTTCAAGAAATTTCTTGGGTGGTGTCTTCAGGGTGTCCGGACACCCCGTGTGTCATCCGAGCGAGCGCCCGAGGGGGGCGCTTGCAACAGGCCGGCGCGCGGTACTGACGTAGCCTCAGGCGATGAATAGTGTTATAGATCACGGAGATTCATGGGCCGTGGTCGACTTCGGGGATCATTCCTGCGCGGTGAGGAACCGCCGGGAGACGACTCTCGGCATACCGTCCAGGCATGAACAGGGGGTGCCAAAGGCGTTGCGACACAACGATTCCAACATGGCCCGGTGGTGGACTCCGGATGGGTTGTGGCCTTAACGTCGAGAACAAGTCGGGCGGTGGCCCGGCAGCCCCAAATTCGTCGGGCAAGGGCTCGGTGAACTTTTTCCTCAGGAGGGGAAGACGTGAACAAGGGAGAACTGATCGATGCCCTCGAGAGTCGTCTTGGCGGCAAGAAGGCTGCGGCCTCAGCTGTCCAAGAAGTCCTCGACGTCATCATCCGCACGGTTGCCAAGGGCGAGAAGGTCGGGATCACCGGCTTCGGCACCTTCGAGAAGGCACTTCGCGCCGCGCGGATCGGTCGCAACCCGCGCACCGGTGCGAGCGTCAAGATCAAGAAGACCGCCGTTCCGAAGTTCAAGGCCGGCACGCAGTTTCGTGCTGTCGTGGCCGACCCGAGGCAGCTTCCCAAGACCTCTGCTGCGGGCGCCCGGGCCTCTGCCAGCACCAGCGCTGCCTCCAGTAAGACAGCAGTGAAGAAAGCCACGGTGAAGAAAGCTGCACCGGCCAAGAAAGCTGCAGTGAAGAAAGCTGCACCGGCCAAGAAAGCTGCAGTGAAGAAGACTGCTCCGGCCAAGAAGACCGCGGTGAAGAAGACCGCTCCGGCCAAGAAGACCGCGGTGAAGAAGACTGCAGTGAAGAAGGCAGCGGTGAAGAGGGCCTGACCCACGACACCTCAAGAAGAGGTCGGCACCTTCTGGTGTCGACCTCTTCTTGTGTTGCGGGTGTTGTTGCGCTGTTGTTGTTCAGTCCGTCAGCGGATGGGCTCACCGTCGCCAATGCCGACTATCCACAGCCGGGTCAGCGCAGTGGCGGACATCTCGATGCTCACCCGCTGGCCTGGGCGCAGGAGGCGCAGGCCACTGGCGTCCATGACCTCGCCGTCAAAGGGAATCTCGCGGCCATCGTCAAGCAGCACGCTGCCTGAGCCGTTCTCGTCGTCGTACCGGTGCACGCTTGCTTGCATGAGGCCACGCTAGTCCACGCTAGTCATCGGCCCGACGCAGCACCATCGCGGTGTGCCTTCCGACCCCGATGGTCACGGCGTTGCGGAGCGTCTGGTCGTCGTCCACGTCGGTGCGCAAGGCAGGCAGGTCCAGATCCAGTCTTACGCAGTCGCGTGAGTGTTCGCGTGCCGAGTCGGGACCGAATCGCGGGTGGAGGTCTCGCGGGGACAGCGCGCTGAGCAGCACCGTGCCCCTTCCTGACGCGTCCGGGACCAGCGCCCGCGGGTGCGCCGCGCACGCCGAGAGGGCGCTGATCAGGTCTTGGGGCCGCAGGGTGGGGATGTCGCCGAGCAGGACCGCTGTCGGGCCGGGGCCCAGTACCCCTTTCACGTACTCGATTCCCAGGCGAATGGCAGGGTTGAGGCCATCACCCTGATCGGCGATGGCGATGCCACCCCGATCGCGTACGAAGGTCGACGTATGCTCGTCCGAAGTCACGACGACCAGATGAGCCGGCGGTATGCCGGCGACTGTTGCGGTGATCGTGTCCAGAGCAAACGCATGAGCCAGATCGGCCCGCGCCACCCCGGCGGGCGGATGAAGACGGCTCTTGGCCGTCAGCTGACCCTTGACCGGGACGATCACTCGCCAGCGGTCGATATCGGGGGAACACATCTCGTTGATCGTCTCAGTACAGTCGTGCACGTCTCGACACCGACCCATTCCAACGACGAAGATAAGCACAACGAACAGACAAGGCGGAGCCTCGGTGCGGAGAATTCGACCAAAGCGGCAGCTGCCCAGGTCATATCGAGGCGTCGCTGCGTTCCTGCGTTCGCTGATGATGCCGTTGACCCGTCGCGACTGGAGTGGCGCCGAGCACTTGCCTGCGACCGGCGGGTTCGTGGTGTGTCCGAACCACCTCTCGTATGTCGACCCGTTCGCCTTCGCCCACTTCCTGTACGACAACGGGCATCCGCCGTTCTTTCTGGCCAAGGCGGAGGTCTTCGAGATCCCGATCCTCGGAAGGCTACTGACCTCGGCGCAGCAGATCCCGGTCCACCGCGGCACCCGCGAGGCCGCGGATGCCTTCTCGGCCGCTGTCGCCGCCATCCAGGACGGCAAGTGCGTCCCGATATTTCCCGAGGGCACCCTGACCCGGGATCCGCAGATGTGGCCGATGACTGCCAGGACCGGCGCCGCCCGGGTGGCTCTGACGACCCGGTGCCCGGTGATTCCGGTCGCCCAGTGGGGACCGCAGGAGATTCAGAGGCCGTATGCCAAGGCGTTGCACGTGTTCCCGCTCAAGACCATGCGGATGCTGGCTGGACCTCCCGTGGACCTCAGGGACCTGTACGACCGGCCTCTTGACACAGCGACCCTGACCGAGGCCACGACCAGGATCCTGGACGCCATCACGTGGCAGCTCGAGAAGCTCCGGGGCGAGAGTGCCCCGGCCATCCGCTTTGACTCGCGCACGGCCGGCGTTGCGGAAATCGGCAACCCCGGAAGGCGCCGCATCAAGAAGTCCGCCGGACGATGAACGGAGGGTCCTCATGACGAGCGTTGCCGTGTTCGGCACGGGCAGCTGGGGCACGGCGTTCGCCGCGGTGCTTGCCGACGCCGGATGCCAGGTCCGGATGTGGGGACGGCGGTCCGAGCTGGTCGACCAGATCAACGCGTCCCACGTCAACGGCGACTATCTGCCGGATCTTCTTCTGCCCGATGCAATCTCGGCGACGACCGACCCGCAGGAGGCCGTGGACGGCGTCGACATCGTGGTTCTGGCCGTCCCGTCGCAGCTGCTGCGGACAAACCTGGCGCAGTGGGTCGACTTCCTGCCCCCGCATGCGGCCGTCGTGTCGTTGATGAAGGGTGTCGAGCTGGGCACCACCAAGCGAATGAGCGAGGTCATCGCCGAGGTGGGTCATGTCGGTCAGGA
>DASRUA010000313.1:0-4064 GCA_035655615.1 Dermatophilaceae bacterium | reverse complement strand
GGTTCTCAGGGCCTTGGCCAGGCACGATGTCCCAGCGACGTTCTTCCTCAAGGGCATCAACGTGCTACACCACGGAGCGATTCACCGCGACTCCAACGGCACCCACGAGCTGGGTAACCACACGTGGGACCACCCCGACCTCGCGCGGCTGAACTACGCCGAGTGCACTGACCAGCTAGCACGCACCTCGACGATCATGCAGCAGGTCTACGGGACGCGCCCCACGCTGTTCCGTCCTCCGTACGGGCACATAGCCGGTTCGTCATTCTTGGCCGCCGCCGAGCAGAGTCTGACCACAGTGTTGTGGAACGCCCAAATGAACGAGAATCGATTCCAGGACAAGCCCGCCGGCATCGTCGCGTCTGTCCGCAGCGCCGTGCAGCCCGGCTCGATCATCCTCTGCCACGACACTGGACCGAGCAACCGACTCGTGACGATCAACAATCTCGACTCGATCATCGCCGGGCTCAAGGCAGATGGGTTCGCATTCACGACGGTGTCGGAGCTGTGTGGGCTGCGATGAGCGAGGTCACCGTGAGGGGGAGTATTCATGGCCTTCGAACCTGCTGCGCGACACTCGTGCCGACGGGCCCACTGTCGAACGTTCGGCGACTTGTGGACAACACCGTATGCGATCGGCCTACGACAAGAACGCACACCCATTGCCGCATGACCGTACGTTGTCGCCCCACCAGTCACGGCGCCTTCGGGTGAACCTCGGTGAACCAACGCGCCCCGCATGCGAGGAACCAGTGGGCGCCTGGGGTGCGCTCTGCCATAGCGTCGTGACGCATGACCGAACCGCTGATCGAGGACGAAACGATCCGGCTCCGCGCTCTCCGCTCGGACGATGCGGGCGCTCACCTCGCAGGCTGCGATCGGATCATCATTGACCGGCTCGGTGCCGGGAGCCAGTCAACCCGTGACAAGGTGAGCCGTTGGCTCCGTCAGAACGCGCAGGCGTGGGTGAACGGCGGCGACGTCTTCGACCTCGGCATCGAGGATCGCCAGTCCGGACTACTCGCCGGGTGCGTCGGTATCCAACGAGGGCTCGACTACCTCTCTGCGGGTCAGGTGAACCTCACGTACGCGCTATACCCGCAGTGGCGTGGCCGCGGGCTCGCGACGAGTGCGGTTCGGCTGGCGATGGAGATCGGCCGGCGACGTGGCCCTGTATCTGAGTTCGTCATTCGAGTGGCCACAGACAACCCGGAGTCGAGCCGCGTGGCCGCCCGAGCTGGCTTGCGACTGGTACGGACGACCGAAGATGATCACGGCCAACTGCTCTGGCATGTGGCGCCAGCCTCGGCCCAGTACACACGGCGCTGATCGTTGTGATTCGCAGCCGCGCGCGGATGCCACAGTGACGCGAAGGCGAGCAGGTCCGCTATTTGGCAGAGAGCAAGACCGCCTGCATCACCCGGATGACGGTCTGTGTCGCTCGACTTCTGTCGCGGAGCAACAGAGATCACTGGCGACAGCCAAACTGACTGTCCATCG
This sequence comes from Dermatophilaceae bacterium, assembly GCA_035655615.1. Classification (GTDB taxonomy): domain Bacteria; phylum Actinomycetota; class Actinomycetes; order Actinomycetales; family Dermatophilaceae; genus UBA4719. The sequence continues at coordinate 2,564 of DASRUA010000313.1, read as the reverse complement.
CGCCGCCACAGAACTGAGTCCGCTGTCCGCGGCTCAGACACAGTCAGCGCATGGTGTACCGCCCGAGGGTCTATTCGGTACGTAGGCGGGATCAGCCCGCCTGATGGACGCGAAGGGCAATCAGCATGTTCGTCAGCGACGTCAACATCCAGCCAAACCACACGGGCATCACCGCGATCGCTTCCGGAAAGTCCATTTGAATGCCCACAGGGCCCGATCCTGACTCGGATCGGACCCTGTGACCGAGGACGAAAACCCTCGTTGATGCGGTGATGCGGTGGAGCCGCCTATCGGAATCGAACCGATGACCTATTCATTACGAGTAAAGGCCAAGCCGTCCATCGAGGTCCGCGGAGGCCGCGGCCCCGCTTGGCGGTAGGGCAAACGATGCGGTGTCGTCCGACCCGATTCGGGTTGCGGTTAGCAAACTGTTAGCAAGCACCTGGGGAGACGCCCGTGCGTGGGAGTTCGATGTCTGGGTGAGGTTGGCCCAGTTCGGTCGATTTCCTTTGCCGGGCCTAGATCTGGCCATCAGGATGTCCACCGATCTTCGGGCCACCTGCGGCGCGTGCCGGAGATTGACGGTGCCCGGCGATGCCGCACCCCAGGTGAGGTTCAATGATCACGTGACCTGTCGATGGCTTCCATGACGCCCAAGTCGGTTCGTGCAAGATCGGCGGGTAAGAAGGTCCGCCCGCCGGGCCGGCTCGGCGCACGCGAAGGCCTTCCCCAGCAGGTGGGAAGATGAATCGGCGCGGGATCGCGCTGATCAGTTCGGCACACGTGGTCGACGACGCCTACCAGGGCGTGGTGCCTGCGCTGCTGCCCTTCCTCGTCGCGGAGCGGCACTATAGCTACGCCGCCGTCTCCGGTCTCACCCTTGCCGCCACACTGCTGTCCTCGGTCGCCCAGCCGGTCTTCGGCTGGTGGACCGACCGGCGCCCACGACGCTGGATGATCCCGGCGGGCATCCTGATGGCCGCCACCGGGGTGGCCTCAGTGGGTCTGTTTTCGAGCTACCTGGTCACCACTGGTCATCGCCTTGTCAGGGCTCGGCATCGCCGCGTTCCACCCCGAGGCGGCGCGCGCGGCCCGGCTAGCGGCGGGCAACAGCAACCGGGCAATGAGCGTGTTCGCCCTGGGCGGCAACGCCGGATTCGCACTCGGGTCGCTGATCACCGCGCCGGTCCTGCTCCTGGCCGGACTCCACGGAACGGTGTTGCTCATCGTGCCTGCGCTGGTCATGGTGGTGATCCTCGTGAGGCGGCTCACCGCGATTCTGGACCGTCCCAGACAACGCCGCACCGCAGTGCTGCCGGCCGGTGTCGACGACTGGCCGGCCTTCCTGCGACTGACGTCGGTCGTCGTGGTGCGCGCGGTGTTGTTCTTCGGGCTCACGTCGTTCCTGGCGCTGTACTTCATCCACGAACTCGGCGCCTCCCCCGGTGTAGGAGGCGCGTCATTGACTGTCTTCCTAGTTGCCGGAGGAATCGGCACGCTGCTCGGCGGATGGGTGGCCGACCGACACGGGCGACTCACCAGCATCCGACTCGGCTTCGTCCTCACCGCCCTGGCCATGGCGGGACTGGTGCTGTCCACCAGCCTTCCCGTGGTCCTGGTCTTCGTAGCCCTGACCGGCATCGGCACCTTCATGCCCTTCAGCGTGTTCGTCATCCTCAGCCAGGACTACCTCCCTAACCGCATCGGCACGGCCAGCGGCGTCACGGTCGGACTGGCTGTCAGTATCGGCGGCCTGTTCAGTCCGCTGCTCGGCTGGCTCGCCGACAGCACAAGCCTGCGGTTCACGCTCAGCGCCCTGATAGCGCTGCCCCTGCTCGCTCTGCTGCTCTCCGCACTCATGCACGAGCCCGCAACCGCCGGGCCGAGCGCGCAGCGGGAGTCATACCCGCATTCCTCCAACGATGGATTGGTATGACGTCAAGAATGGTCAGCGACCTGCTCCCACTTGACCGGCCTCGCCGCTCGCCAAGCGCCCATACGACCTGCGCCACGCGGCCGTTTCGCTCTGGCTGAATGCCGGTGTCCCGCCGACCCAGGTCGCCGAGTGGGCCGGGCACAGCGTGAATGTCCTCCTCAGGGTCTACGCCAAGTGCGTCTACGGCCAAGACGAGGTCGCGCGGATACGCATCGAAGCGGCCTTGGCACTGACGACGGCTGCCGAATAGCCGGACGTGGCCGTAACTTCCTCACGAACGGCCGTAGACAGCCTGTTTGACCCGGTCACAGCCGGATCACACGAAAGGGCCCCTGACCCGCGTTTCCGCAGGTCAGGGGCCCTTTCAGCACGTGGTGGCAGGTGAAGGATTCGAACCTTCGAAGCTTTCGCGATGGATTTACAGTCCACTCCCATTGGCCGCTCGGGCAACCTGCCTAGGTGCGGATGGAAGAATAGCAACTCACCCATGGGGTTCGTCCAATCGGGGCATGCCCCACCACGACAAACGACACCACTATCACCTCGCTTCACTGGGCGAATCCCCCACCTGACACACCCGAAGGAGCCGACATGGCCGACGCATCGTTCGACGTCGTGAGCAAGGTCG
>DASRUA010000312.1:0-2291 GCA_035655615.1 Dermatophilaceae bacterium | reverse complement strand
GTCGGCGCGGTGTCGAAGACGACGTGGTCGTACTCGTCGGTCAGGCCCTCGTCGGCGAGCAGATCGGTGAACTCGTCGAACGAGGCGACCTCGGTCGTGCAGGAGCCGGACAGCTGCTCAGTGATCGACGCGAGCTCCTTGTCCGGAAGGAGTCCGCGCACCGGGGCGATGATCCGCTCCCGGTAGGCCTGCGCGGCCTGTTCAGGGTCGATCTCCATTGCGGACAGCCCGGGGACGTGTGCGATGGGTGTCGCCGCGTTCCCGATGGTGACACCGAGGACCTGGCTGACATTGGAGGCCGGATCGGTGCTGACCAGCAGGACGCGCTTGCCCTGGCTCACCAGGTGCAAGGCAGTGGCACAGGCAACGGACGTCTTGCCCGCCCCGCCCTTGCCCGTGAAGAACAGGAACCGCGGCGGATTATCGAGAAACTTCATGGCAGCCCGCCGTCAGCAGCAGCCGGAGGGACCACAGGACCCGCCGGACTTCTCGGTCAAACCAAGCTCCGTCACACCCTGCGGGACTGTGGATTCCGGGGATTCGGCACCCAGTCCGGCGTAACGCATCAGCTGTTCGCGCGCGGGGTAGGCCCCTGTCATCACGGTGAGGCCGTCAACCAGGGTCAACGGCAGACCGTCCGAACCCGCCACCTGAAGGAATGCTCGCACGGTGTCGCTGCTGGCGAACGCCGACGGATCGTTGGCGAGGTTGTGCCGCTGGACGTCAGCACCCATTTCCTTGAGGTGATTCAGGTCAGCGGTGAAGTCCACCAGTGCCTGGTCGACATCCGGGCCGCACACGCCCGTGTTGCAGCACAAAGCAGGTTCAAAGACATGGATCGCGGGCATGGATTGCTCCTTCACTAGGGGGTGTCCGTTAAGCCGGCGTTTGCAGCCGTGATGATCTTCCGGACTTGTTTGGGGGAGGGCACGCGCCCGGCGAAGATGACCCGCTCGTCGATGACGAGGGCGGGGGTCCTCATGAGGCCGTAACTCGCGATGCTCTGGTAATCCTCGACCTTCTCGACCGTGGCGTTGATGCCGAGGGCCTCGACGGCTTCCCTGGTGACGCGTTCGAGGGTCACGCAGCTGCGGCAGCCAGGTCCGAGGACTTTGATGATCACGCCAGTGCTTCCTTCTGGGAGCGGTTCGTCACCCTTGCCGCGCCCTGGTCAGCAGCAGGACGTCTTCTGGGCGGTCGCATCAGCAGCCGGGAGAGCGTCACTGCCTACCGCCGGGCCGCAACAAGGACCCTCGCTCCGCGCGCTGGTCTCAGGATTGGCCTCAGCTTTCGCCTCGGAACCGCAGCAGCCACTGGCCATCATTGGCGGCATCGCCGGGGCCGTCATCGTCGAGCCGGACCCCCCACAACAGTTCTCCATAGTAACTCTCCATTCGAGTATTCGTCTTTGACGTTTGTCTAATACGTAGCCTGCCACTTCTTTGACATTTGTCAAGAAGGTGCGAAGATTGTGGCATGCCCAAGCCGCTGCCCATGCTCGTGGACGTGTCCCCTATCTGCTGTCCACCTCTGGGTGCGGGTCCGCTTCTCGACCTCGATGACGCCGTCGCACTGGCGATCCGCCTGAAGGCCCTTGCTGATCCGGCGCGCCTCCAGCTGCTTGCTTACATCCTCGATCAACCCGGCCAGGAGGCCTGCACCTGCAACCTGGCTCCGATCGTGAAGCTGTCCGAGCCGACCGTGACCCACCATCTCAAGAAGCTCGAAGCCAGCGGACTGCTCACCAAGGAACGCCGGGGAATGAATGTGTACTACCGCGGCGTCCCCGAAGCGATCCACGCCATCGCCACCGCGCTGCACGTCAACTGCTGCTAACACGCTGAAGGAGCTCCCGCCTGACCACCGTCAGCACCGACCACCCGCACCACAGGGAGAAAGAGCACATGAGTTCACCTGAGGACATCCGCCTGAGTTCAGCTGAGGACATCCGTGAGAGCGTCCGCCAGCGGTACGCCAACGCCGCGACCCGGTCTGCGGGCGCGGACCATGCGCAGGCCCATGCGGCTGAGGCTTCGTGCTGCGGCGGGGCGCCGGTTGCCACGACCGGTCAGGAGACCCTCGAGGTCGTCACTTCGTGTTGCGGCGGGGCACCGGTGGCCACGACTGATGAGCAAGGCCGGGAGGTATTCGGTGCCGAGCTCTACCGACATGAGGCTGAAGGTGCTCCCGACAGCGCCGTCGCGGCATCCCTCGGCTGCGGTGTACCGACCGCGGTCGCGGACCTGCACCCCGGCGAGGTAGTACTCGATCTCGGCTCCGGCGCTGGCGCC
>DASRUA010000311.1:0-3033 GCA_035655615.1 Dermatophilaceae bacterium | reverse complement strand
CTGATCGGTCGAGGCACCCTGGTCCATGCTTCGTACTGGCCTGGGCCCTTTCCCTGTTTAGTCCCATCTCCAGGCAGATGCCATAGAAGCGGACACATGGGTGCGATTACGTGCGTGCTGTGCGGCGTCAGCCGATGACCTTGACGCTCTGCCGCCTGACCAGGCGCCCTACCTGTGGGCTGCCGCTGCCAGATGAGGTGGTTACGGTCGTGCCATGGAGAAGTCGGCGCAATGGATGACGCTGCAGGAGCTCCGCGATGAGCTCGACCGGACGCGCCCGGCCTGGGACGAACTCGCCGATCTGCTCAGAAAATAGCCGAACGTGATGCTGGGACTGGGGGTCATGCTGCGTCGGTGCGGGGCTCGATGGTGACCTGGTAGCCGAGGTCTTGTAGTCGTCGGACGGCTTGGCGGGTGAGACGTTGCGCGGTGAGCCTGCTCAAGGTGGTGGGGCCGGGGTCGGCGTAGGGCTCTGCGGTGACCAGCACGCGGTAGGCGGCAAGCAGGATCTCGTGACCAAGGGCGACGATGGCCTTGGCGTCACCGCGGCGGCGCATGACCTGCCGGTAGCGTTCGGACAGGTAGGTGCCCTTACTACGTGAGGCCGCGCGGGCGGACTGGACCAGGGCTCCGCGTAGCCACTTGGATCCCTTGCGGGTCTTACCCGATCCGTGTTTGCCCGCCGAGTCGCGTTGCCCCGGGCACATCCCCGCCCACGACGCCAAGTGTCCCGCGGTGGGAAAGACGGACATGTCGGGGCCGATCTCGGCAAGGATGACCTGCGCGGAGCGGCGGTCGACCCCGGGGATCGTGCGAAGTAGCTCAACCTGGTCGACGAAAGGGGCCAACGCGGCCTCGATCCGTTCATCCAAGGCGGCAATGTCAGCTTCTTGGGCTTCGACGTGGTCCAGCATCTGCTTCAAGAGGAACCCGTGGTGTTCGCGGAATCGGCCGGTCAGGGCCTTGCGTAGGTCCGGGATCTTGGACCGCATCCGTCCCTTGGCCAACTCGGCCAGCGCTGCGCTGTCGCTCTGGCCGGCGATCAGTGCCCGCATCATGGCCCGACCGGAGACGCCCATCACGTCGGTGGCGTAGGTCGTCAGCTTGATCCCGCTGTCTTGGAGCACCTTGTGGATCCGGTTGACCTGCGCGGTCTTCTCGTTGACCAGTGCTTTGCGGTACCGGGTCAGGTCACGCAGCTCGCGCACCGGTGGGGGTGGCACGAAGCTCGCGGTCAGCAGCCCGTGGGCGAGTAGCTGAGCAATCCAGGCACTGTCGATCGTGTCCGTCTTGCGCCCGGGCACATGTTTGATGTGGGCGGCGTTGACGAGTAACACCGTGAAGTCGTCCTCCAGCAGGTAGTAGATGGGTTTCCAGTACACCCCGGTGGACTCCATGGCGACGTCGGTGACACCCAGACCACGAAGCCAGTCGACCAGCTCGAGAAGGTCAGGAGTGGTCGTGCCATAGCTGGCGATCAGCTCCGCCGGGGCGCCGGTGACCGCGTCTGGGACCCGGACGCAGACCATTGACTCGGCCTGCCCCACGTCGATGCCCGCGCACCGTTGAATCAGTTGTCCTATGTCGCTTAGCGTGGATGTCGGCGCGCTGGAAGAGTTAGAAATCGACGTTTGCTGGCCGCGGCAGAGGTGTCGCGTAGGCTGGGCTCGGCGGCTGGATCGGTGTGCTGGCGTTGGTCGGGAGCACGGCCGCGACGGGCGAATAGGTGCTCGCGGATCCGCTCGGCCCAGGCTGCCTCGTTGGCCCAGCCGTTGCGCTGGGCGGCCAGCAGCTTGAGCAACGCGTCGGCGCGAATCTTGTTGGTCAGCCTGGCGGCCCGGTCGCCGACGGTGGCGTCGAGGTGGTGGAGGAACTGCTCGAGTGGCCCGGTGGAGTGCGGCCCGGGCAAAGCCCGGGTGGCGATCTGGTACCGCACCAGCGGGTCGTTGGCAGACGCGGCTTTGACCGCGGCTAGGTAGCCGCCAGCGCAAGCGCGGCTGTCGATCTCGTCGTGGAGGGCCTGCCAGCCAGACGGACTGTACTGGGCGCCGGCAATCAGGTGGTGGATCGGGTCGGCGCCGTCGTGCTGAACGTCCCGGGGTAGTGACTCGGTGATGTTTCGAGCCAGGTGCCACTCGCAGCGCCGGAGCTCGGGGGCGTGCGCACTACCGGGCAACGGCCAGACGCGTCCGGCTGCCCGCCTGGCCAGCCCGCCGTCAGTGACGATCAGCTCCGGTGTGCCGTCCAGGCTAGACAGAAACGCTTGCCAGGCTGGCACTGTGCACCGAGGGACCGCCTCGATGGCCGCCACGAACGGAACGCCGTACCGGGTGTATCCGATCGCGGCAAGGACCACGAACGCCAGCACGCCACGCGGTGCGTCGGGGCGGCAGAAGCGGAACTCGTCCTCGTCGAGCAGCACCGTTGCAGGCCACGAAGTCGGCGCATACGACGCCCAGATCACGGGTGCGAACACCTCCACCCAATCCGAGACCAGTTGGCCATGCTGGTTCGGCGCAGCCAAAGGCCGGCCCGCCCTACCCGTCCTTGCGGCAGTGCCCAGCTCACGACCTGCGTCCCGACGGATCGAAGCCGCCGTCGCCCGATATGAGGCGCCCCCAGCGACCAGGACCAACGCCTTGGCGACCTGCTTAGCCGTGAACCCATATAGGCGCGGGGCAGGCTGGCCCTCCCACGGCTCGAGCCTGGTCGTGCACTCCTCACAAACGCGCCCACTGACCGTAACGTCCACGATCCGCGGCAGTACCTCGGTAAACCGATGGCGCTCACCGCTGCCCGCCCGACACCACCAGCGCTGCCGACGGTGCCCCGGCTGCCCATACCAGCTCGCCCTGACTACCTCAGAGTGCCCGTGAACCGGGCATTGAGGAATCTCCACACACTCAACGTATCCACGCTAAGCGACATAGGACATCTGTCCTATGTCGCTTAGCGTGGATGTCGGCGCGCTGGAAGAGTTAGAAATCGACGTTTGCTGGCCGCGGCAGAGGTGTCGCGTAGGCTGGGCTCGGC
>DASRUA010000310.1:0-4929 GCA_035655615.1 Dermatophilaceae bacterium | reverse complement strand
AGCGCGCCGCAGCCGTGCTGACCAACGTGGTCAGCGGGACTCCCGCCGACAAGGCAGGACTACAGGCCGGGGACGCCATCACCGCCGTGGACGGCAACTCCATCGACGGGTCCCTCTCACTGGTCGCCCAGGTACGCGAGCATGCGGTCGGCGACACGGTGACCTTCCGCGTCGTGCGCAGTGGCCAGGCCAAGGACATCAACCTCACCCTCATCGCCAAGCCGGCCACAACCCCGTAGCACCCCGGCACGCATCCGGGCAACGCCGAACACCTGGCGCGACGCCCCACGAGCTCCCAGCTCCCCCAAGGAAGACTGGGCTACCACCGGGCTCGTCCGATCGGGAGTAGGACTGCCACTAACAGATGGATGAGCTGCACCTGGGACCGGAGAGCTGAGCCCCGCTCTCACCAGCCGAGTGGAGGATCCACCCAGACACAAGGAAGAACGATCATGAGCGCAATCATGCTGGAAACAGCAGCACCCAGCACCGTAGTCACAACCGGAGAAGCGCAACCTGAGTTCTCTCAGGAGTACTCAAGGGGGGAACTTGAGGAAATGGGCTCACGCGAGCTACTTGACCGATACGCCGAGTAAGTCACATGGATACCGATCGAGCACTGCCCGATCTTCACCGAAGATCGTTGCCGCAGGTGCCGTCCAGTGCCATGCTGACGCCCGGCCGCTTCCTACGGTCGTCGCTGTGTTTGACTCCCGGGGAGGGTCCGATGTTGCAGCGTTGCGGTCAGGCCCCTGCCTGCGAACGCAGCCACCGACCGGAGGAACCCATGGCCAGCCAAGGTCCCACGCTCTCGTTGAGAACTACCTCCACGAGGTCAAGCGAGCCATCGCACCATTGCCGGCAAAGCAACGCCGAACGCTGATCGCCAAGACCTGATCCTTGTGGGGCGTGCTCGCCCTGTTGCTGCCGGTCGCAATTGCTTGACATACCAAGCACTTGGTATGTATGTTGAGCGTGTGCCGGAGATGCCGCGCACCTTCCATCACAGTCCAGGAGCTCATCATGGCAACAGCGACCACCGACAGCAGCACCAAGACCACTCCGTCAACCGAGATCCCCGAGGCTGCCCAGAAGATCCGCGAGCAGGTGCTCTCCTCCGTCAAGCAGGGCCAGCAGTTCTCCATCGACGCTGCCCAGGGTTGGGTCAAGGCCGTTTCGGTACTTCCGATCCCGGACCTGCCCAAGATTCCTGGCGTCCCCGCGATCCCGACCATCGGGGCCGTGAGCAAGTTCACCTTCGATGTCGCCGCTGACTTGCTCAACGCGCAGCGCGACTACGCCCTGCAACTCGTGAACGTATTGGCCCCCGTCAAGTCTGTCTGATCCGACCCCCCGCTCCAGATCTGCGGGACACAGAAGTGCCAATGGCTTCTGCAGAGGGTGGCCCCGGCGCCTGTGGGCGGCTTCATCCGGACGCAGCGACAAGGCCAACATGTCGCTGCGTCCGTTGTCTCTGCTGGCCAAGGTCTCCAACCTCAGGGCGAACGAATGAGGAGGGCGGCGGATCGTGGATGAAGTATGGGGTCTGGCGGAGGTGGCCGAGGTAGCAGCGTGCACTGCCCGCGCCGATGCGAGCTGAACGAGTCGTCCGGGGCTGAGAATCACCGTCCATCCTTAGATCCACCAGATGTTCTCCCCTTGCGACGGCGAGGCCCTCGATTGACTTTCGTGGGGATCCTTGCTCATACTTGTATGGTGCAAGCAACTGTCTGTACCGGAGACGACGCCGAGCTCGCGGGCGCGCTCTACGCGGTGGTGCTCCGGCTGTCCCGTTTGCCGGTGGACGAGCCGGTCGACAAGGCGGGCCTGGCGGTGCTGCATGAGACCCAACGCCTGGGCACGGTCCGCCCGTCCTATCTCGCTTCGCAGATGCGCCTGGACCTGTCGACGATCAGCCGCCACCTGCACTCGCTGGAGCAGCAGGGCATGGTCCAGCGAACCGCTGACCCCGATGACGCTCGCGCCCTGCGGATCAGTATCACCGCGCGCGGCGGCGACGTTCTCACCCGACTGATGAACCACCGGGCCGTGACGATCCGCGACGCCATCGCTCACTGGGCGGAGCCCGACCGGAACGCCCTGCGCCAGCTCCTGCGCCGGCTGGCTGAGGATCTGTCCCAGGCCGCCGAACCGCACGCGCGTCCTCTCACCCACGAACCGGCACGAACCGAAGAGATAACGGAGAAGTCGTGACCGAACCCACCATCGACGCGCCGACGCAGCTCGGCGGAGTGGTGCCCACCCGATTCACACACCGTCAGATCATGGTCATCCTGTCGGGCCTGATGACCGGCATGCTGCTGGCCGCTTTGGATCAGACCATCGTGTCCACTGCGCTGCCGACCATCGTCGGTGACCTCGGCGGGCTCCAGCACCTGTCCTGGGTGGTGACGGCCTACCTTCTGGCGTCGACGGCCTCCACCCCGCTGTACGGCAAGATCTCCGACCTCTACGGCCGCAAGCCGGTATTCCGTTTTGCCATCATCGTGTTCCTCATCGGCTCGGCGCTGGCTGGTATGTCGACGCAGATGTGGCAGCTCATCGGCGCCCGGGGTGTCCAGGGGCTAGGCGCCGGTGGCCTGATGGCGTTGGCGTTCGCGATCATCGGCGACGTCATCCCGCCCCGCGAACGCGGCCGGTACCAGGGCTACTTCGGCGCGGTGTTCGCCATCTCCTCGGTCGCCGGCCCGCTGCTCGGCGGCTTCTTCGTGGAGCACCTGTCCTGGCACTGGATCTTCTTCATCAACATCCCGCTGGGCATCGTCGCGCTGGTCGTCACCGACCGGGCGCTGCGCGGGCTGCGACACGTCCGCCGCGAGCACAGCATCGACTACCTCGGCGCGGTCCTGCTGGTGGCCGGTGTGACGACGTTGTTGCTCGGTATGGTCAACGGCCGTGACGCCGGCTGGACCTCCCCGGAGATCACCGGACTGTTGGGCGCCGGAATCGTCCTCTCGGCGACGTTCGTCTGGTGGGAGTCCCGCGCCGCCGAGCCGATCCTGCCGCTGCGGCTCTTCCGCAACCGGATCTTCTCGGTGTCAAGCGCCATCGGGTTCTCCATCGGCTTCGCGATGTTCGGGGCGATCGTGTTCCTGCCGGTGTATCTGCAGATCGTCCGCGGCGTCTCTCCGACGCAGTCCGGCCTGGAGTTGTTGCCGCTGATGGCAGGCCTGTTCACAGCCTCCGTCGTCTCCGGACGGCGGATCACCACGACCGGCCGCTACAAGCGCTTCCCCATCGCCGGGACCGCCATCACCGCCGTGGGCCTGACGCTTCTTTCGACTCTGGGCTCGGATACTCCGTACTGGCGGACGGCGCTGTTCATGCTGACCCTCGGCGTGGGGATCGGCCTGGTCATGCAGGTCATCGTGCTGGCCATGCAGAACTCCGTCGACCCGCGCGACATGGGGGTGGCAACGTCGTCGGCCACGTTCTTCCGGTCGCTCGGCGGCACCTTCGGCACCGCGCTCTTCGGCACCATTCTGGCCAACCGGCTCGCCTCCGAGCTGGCGCAAAGGCTGCCCGCGGCGGCGCTGCATGGGGTCCACCCGGGGCAGCTGACGGGTTCACCCAAGGTGATCGCCGCGCTGCCGCCGGCGGTACGCGAGCCGGTGATCTCCTCTTTCGTGTCAGCACTCAGCACGGTGTTCGAGTCCGCCGTCCCGGTCGTGCTGCTCGCTTTCGCGCTGACCTGGTTCCTCCGGGAGATCAAGCTGCGCGGCCACGACGACACCGCCGTTGAACAGGTGGAGCCCGCGGTATCGATCTGAGCGTTGAGCTGTCGATTTGCAGGACCGTTGCCGCAACACGTTCCCTAACGGGACCGGGCTTGTTTCCGGTTCATCCCACTGCGCCGACGGCCTCAGCGAACTGGCTGTTGTACAGAGACCTGTACATGCCGGGGCGCGCCAGCAGCTCGGCATGATCACCCTGTTCCACGATGCGTCCGTCGTCCATGACGATGATCGTGTCGGCGTTTCGAATCGTGGACAGCCGGTGGGCAATGACGAAGCTGGTGCGGCCTTGTCGCAGCCGGGCCATGGCCTCCTGGATAAGGACTTCGGTGCGGGTGTCGACGTTGCTGGTGGCTTCGTCAAGGATGAGGATAGGCGGGCTGGCCAGGAATGCCCGTGCGATCGTGAGCAGCTGCTTTTGTCCTGAGGAGAAGTTGGACGCATCGGCATCGAGCCTGGTGGCGTACCCGTCGGGCAAGGTCCGGACGAAGTGATCGACATGTGCGGCTGTGGCGGCATCGACGATTTCTTCGTCGGTCGCACCCTCTCTCCCGTAGGCGATGTTGTCTCGGATCGTGCCTTCAAACAGCCAGGTGTCCTGCAGGACCATGCCGAAGGCGCGGCGCACCTCGTCACGGGTCAGCTCGGCGTAGTCGGTTCCGTCGAGACTGATGTGCCCGGCGTCGATCTCATAGAACCGCACGAGCAGGTTGACCAGCGTGGTCTTGCCTGCGCCCGTGGGTCCGACGATCGCGATGCTCTGGCCAGGGGCCACATCCAGGGTGAAGTTCTCGATGAGTGGCTCATCTGGCTCGTACCGGAAGGACACGTTCTCCAGGGTCACGCGCCCAGCCCGCTGCGGGCGCGTCCCCTGATCGGCAGCCGGGACGTAGTCGGCACTCTCCTCCGGTGCGTCCAGGAACTCGAAAACCCTCTCTGCAGAGGCAAGGCCTGACTGCAACATGTTCATCTGGGCGGCGATCTGGGTGATCGGCATGGTGAACTGGCGAGAGTACTGAATGAACGCCTGCACGTCGCCAAGGGACATGGTCCCTGAGGCGACCCGGTAGCCGCCCAGGACGGCGATCACCACGTAGTTGAAGTTGGACAGGAACTGCATGGTGGGCTGGATGATGCCGGACAGGAACTGTGCCCGGAAGCTGGCCTCATACAG
>DASRUA010000309.1:0-25417 GCA_035655615.1 Dermatophilaceae bacterium | reverse complement strand
GCACAGGTGTCCATCACCGGGTTGGTATCTTCCCCGGCACTGTGGGAAGTCGGCCTCGTCTCTTTCAGCACAGCACCACCGTGGGTCAGCGGGTCAGGGCCTAACGTCCCGTCTTCGCAGCGGCAGGTTGTGCCTGGTGCTTCAGTTACTGAACAGTCCAGGTTCGATGGGGTCCACGACAACGTGGCCAAGGCCGGAATCCAGAACGGTTGCCGTGCCGAACGAATGAGGTCTTCTTGACTGAATTGCTGGGGGCTCCGTGCTGGGCCAACGCGTGGTGGCCTTCGAGCGGTTCTGGGGGAGCGGGCGTGGGGCCGGGATGCTGGGCTTGGTTGACTCTTTGATGGCAGGGTCAGAACGGCTTGGGCTGGTTGATGGCTGTGCCCCGGGGGCATTGAGCACCGCCCAGACAGACCTTGCCGTCGTCGGTGGTGGTGGGCAGAACACCGAAGGCACGGTATGTGTCAAAGGTAGTGACCTGGCATCCCAGAGACTCAAGGATCGCCCCACGGGAGCAAGACACAGAAAGCGCTAGTCGGCGGGTTCTCGGCGCACGCCCTTCGCGCGTGTGGGTCATGACCCGATCCGGCGCTGCATGCAGCCGGACCCTGGCCAATCACCGTGGTGATCAGTCGGGGTCCGGACCCTGAAAGTGCGTGCTAACAATTGCCGTTCGCGGGCATCGGCCTCACGGCTGTAACCCACGAGAGCGTGTGAGTGAGGCCCCGGCTGGCAACCGCCCGCTCCAGGCAGTCACTCCATACCGTCTAGCCCTCGATGGGCCGTCCAACCCATCATGCGGCCAACAGATCAGGTAACGCCTGAGGACGAGCGCCGCATACCGATTGGGCGGGCGCTGACCTTCGCACAGGAATCCCTATCCTGGGAGACTTCGACGTCCGGAAGCCACAGTGCGGATGCGAACTCCGGTTTGTCCGTGCCCGGTCGTCGTGCTTCCGACGCGGGCGCCGTCTTTCAGTAGTTGGCCGCGAGCCCCGGCTCGGAGGGCACCACTGCCGAGAGCAGGTTTTGCTCGTCCACGACCTGTTGCCTCCGCCCATTCTTGGCGGCTACGTCCCGGCGGACGCGGGGACAAGGATGCCGCGGCCGCGCAGCCGACCGGCGTCGAGATCGTTCATCGCTTCGTTCACCGCGTCCAGCGGGTAGGTATGGGTGAGCATCGTGACGTGTCCGGCGGCGTTGAGCGCCATGAGCTCGACGAGGTCGTTGTAGCTGCCCACGAGGTTCCCGACGACGTTGCGCTCGGTCGAGATCACGTCGATGGTCGGGATGTCGACGGTCCCGCCGTACCCGATCACGAAGTCGCTCCCGGCCCGCCTCGTCATCGCCCAGCTGTCTCGCTCGGCGCCCTTTTCCCCCACGAAGTCCAGCACCACCTCGGCGCCCATACCGTCGGTCATCTCGAGGACCCGGGTGACGTGCTTGCCGTCCACGATGACGGTCTCGTCCGCTCCCCAGCCGCGGGTGAGGGCAAGGGCCTCCTCGTTGGGATCGAGCACGATGATGCGGGTGGCGCTGATCGCCCGCAGGCACTGGATGCCGAGGTGTCCCAGGCCACCAGCCCCCATGACGACGCACGTGCTGCCCGGGTACAGCAGCGGGACCGCTTTCTTCACCGCGTGGTATGCCGTGAGTCCGGCGTCGGCCAGCGCGGCCACGGCGGCGGGTTCGATGCCGGGGGCCAGCTTGACCACCGAACGCGCGGAAGTCCGGATGAAGTCCGCCATGCCACCGTCAGTGTCGATGCCCGGGAAGACGCTGGCCTCGCAGTGCACGTCGTCGCCGGCGCGACAGGCCCGGCAGAAGCCGCAGGTCACCAGCGGGTGCAGGATCACCGCGTCGCCCGGCTGCACGTGCTCCACCGCTGGGCCGACCGCGTGGATCCAGCCGGCGTTCTCGTGGCCCAGCGTGTACGGGAGCGCCACGTTGCTCTTGGGCGCCCACTGGCCTTCGACGATGTGCAGGTCAGTGCGGCAGAGACCTGCTCCACCAACCCTGACGACCACGTCGAGCGGCCCCGTGGCCTTAGGCTCCGGGACATCCTCGACGACCGGGCGCTCCTCATACCGATGCAGCCGAACCGCCTTCATCACGCCTCCCATTTACGAGCACCGGAGGACCCGGGTGGTCCTCCCTGCTCTGCACCGTAGGGCAAGCACGACGGTGCGCGCGGCATAAGACACAAGACCCCCTGCAGCCATTGGGTCGGCGTAGCATCGCGAGGTTGACACCGAGTGAAAGGGACGACTATGACGACACGCACGCCGGAAGAGGTCTTCGCCCACCACGGACGGTCGCTGGGGGCCGAGAACCTCGAGGAGATCGTCGCCGACTACGCCGAGGACGCGATCCGCGTGCAGACCGTCGTCTATACCGTCCAGCCGGCCTGAGCTGTCTCTCGGCATCCAAGGGTGGGTGGCGCCCGTCCTACTCGGCGCCTTCACCTCGCCCACCGGGGCCTGACCTGCGCTGACGTGCGAAGGTAGGCACGCCGTTGGTCGGACGCGGCCGATCCATGCTTGGGCGTGCCGTATGACGAACGGCAACTGGTGATCAGCGGCTGCCCGCGGCCGCGGCACTGATGGTCTTCGCAAGCGGATCTCCAACTGCGAGGCAACGCGCGCTATAGATGGCATCCGCGCGTTCATTTGGGTTGAGGTAAGCATGCGAAGATCTCGGTAGGTTAGGGATCAGGTCGAGTTGCTCGCGGCGCCGGGGAGGGAACAGCCTTGTTCAGGGACTACATTCCCGAGGGCGTCGGCGCCTTCCTTGCCCGTGTATGCATTCCACTGGAGAAGCACACCGCGATCACGCAACACGAGTTCGAGCTGCCGAGGACGTGGCGAGTGCGTTCGCGGGAGTTCTTGAACTGGCTCGGCTGTTGACCCGCCACACGATCCTGGACCCCGCGATCGGCGCCCCAAAGGTGGCTGTCGTGCTCCGGGCGAACAGTGTGGTGGACGTCGACCCCTACCGCAAGCTCGGTCGAGGCCAATTGCGAGTGGCGATGTTCCGCGCCGTCGACTCGGGAGACGTTCAGGCACTGGCGGCGTGCGTCGACCACGTCGTTGACCGTTTTGCCTGACACCGGCGCGCCGGCGGCACCGTTGGCCCCAATCCGCTTGCACCGCGACCGGGTCACCGTCGCGCTGTACGCCCACTTCGTCGCGTGGGGCTGGCTGCTGTACAGCTTCTCCCCCAGTGTGCCGTTGCTAGCCCGCGAGATGGGGATCACCAAGGCCCAGGCAGGGCTGCACGGGACGGCGATGGCCGCGGGCGCCGTGGTGACCGCTCTCGTCAGCGCGCGCATGGTGGAGCGGTTCGGCCGGCGCGTCACGCTGCTCATCGCGAGCGGCGTCCTCGCACTCGGCGTCGTGATCCTGGTCTCCGGTCGCACGCTCGGGGTGACCCTGCCCGGTGTGGCCGTCATCGGCATCGGCGGCACCCTGCTGATCTCCGCCGCGCAGCCCGCCCTCTCGCTCCACCACAGCGAGGCGAGCGCGGCGGCGGTGGTCGAGGCCAACGGCGTCGGTTCGCTGTTTGGGCTCCTCGCTCCGCTCGCGGTCGGGGCGAGCGTCGCAGTGGGCTGGGGTTGGCGGCCCGCCGTGGCGGTCACGATCGTGCTCGCCGGCGTGGCCGCAGTTCTCATCGGATCGCTGCCCGGTCGCGGGGCGCTGGGCTCCTCGAGCGTTCCAGCCATGGCGCCGGCCGACGGCGCGCCCTGCGACCCGGAGCCCGCCCCCGCCACCGCGCCTGCCCGTCGCGGCTTCTCCGGCACGTTCTGGTTCTTCTGGGTCGGCAGTCTTGTCGCTGTCGCGATCGAGAACGCCACGACCTTCTGGGCAGCCGACCTGCTGATCGATGGCACCGGCGCCGGCCCCGGCATCGCGACCGGCGCGGTGGCCGGGCTCGTCGCGGGTATGAGCGTCTCGCGCTTCGTCGTGGGCCCGATCTCAATGCGCCGCGCCCCAGAGAAGCTGCTCATCCTTGCGTTCGGTCTCGCCGGCGTCGGCTGGCTGATCCTGTGGTCGGCAACGACGACGCCGCTCGCGCTGGTCGGGCTCGTGATCACCGGGCTGGGTTACGGCGCCCAGTACCCGCTGTCGATCGCGCTCCTACTGCGAGCCTCAGAGGATCGGCCCGACAAAGCCCAAGCCCGCGCGACGCTCGGCGCCGGAGGCGCGATCGCCGTGGCGCCATTCCTGCTAGGGGCGCTAGCCGACCGGGTCGGCCCGCACAGCGCATTCCTGCTGGTGCCGGCACTCATCGCGATCGGAGCAGGGGCGGTCGCACTTGGCCTGCGCAGCGTGCACCGCGCCGCCTGACCCTGGCACTCCGATGTTCGTGAGCTCCCGCAGGACGGGCGACCGCCGACACCAGCGCGCCGCAGCCGTGAACATCGTGGTGTCCGGCTAACTTCGAAGAGCTGGCATGGGTCGAGGTGAGCAGCAGACGACGATGGACATCACACGTGAAGATGCGGCTTGGGACGAGCCGGAGGAGACCAGAGAGATCCCACCGGTGCAGGCTCCGGGGTCGTGGGACTACGAGGCTGACGTGGCCATCGTCGGCGGCGGTGGGGCGGGTTTGTGCGCGGCGGCGGCGCTTCGCAACGGTGCCAGCGTGATCGTCTTGGAGAAACAGGATGAGACCAGAGGCCACAGTCAGCATGCCGGGGCTGCCGCGGTCTTCAACACGCGGGTATCGCGCAAGGCCGGTCTGAAGTTCGATCGTGAGGCGGCTTTCAAGCATGCATACGGGATCGGTAGCAACGCCACGGTGGACCCGCGCCTGCTGAGCACTCTGATCGACCGTTCGCACGAGGTTTATGACTGGTCTGAGACGCAGAGCTGGGGCGAACGCTGGAAGGCGATGAACCTCGGGTTCATCCCTGATCAGGGGGTGGCCCGCATGATTGTCAAGGGCTCGCTGCCACAGGGTCCGTTCACGTCAGGCACGCAGCTGGTGGCGGTGATGTACCCGTGGATGCGCTGGCTCGACGAGCATGTCCGCGAGCAGAAGGGCACCATCCTCGCTGAGACTGCCGCGAAGGCGCTGGTGTGTGATTCCGGACGAATCGTCGGGGTCAAGGCCGAGCAAGGCGGCTCTTCGGACTTAACCGGGCAACTCGGGTCGGGGGCGCTGACGTAGGGCTTGGCGTGTCCCTGACCGTTATCGCCGTCTTCACGCTCGCGATCGCGCTGCTGGCAAGTCGCTTCTTTGTCGAGGCGCGAGAGGTTGAGGTCGGCCTGTCGGGAGAGGACCTGGACGTTCCGTGGCGGCCGATTCTGCTGTTCGGCTTGGTAATCCTGGTGTTTTATGCCGCCGACACGGGCATCCTGACCTGGAGCAGTGTCTATCTCCATGACGCCCTCGACGCGACAAAGTCCGTCGCGCCTCTCGCGTTTGCGGCCTACGAGACAGGGGCAATCGTGTCCCGGTTCGGCGGCGATTTTCTCGTACGTCGCCATGGTGATGTCTTCGTCGTCCGACTTGGTACGGCGATTGGCATTGCCGGACTCGTTGGTGTTGTTGCCGCGCCGGCGCCCCCTCTTGCCATTGCAAGCTTTTTTTCGTGGTCGGCCTCGGCCTGGCCATCCTTGTCCCGCTCTCGTTTGCCGCGATAGCCGGCGCCGTGGGCCCGGCAGCAGTCGACGTGGCGATTGCCCGTCTCAATATTGCCAACTACCTCGGCGCGATTCTTGGCGGTGCACTCATCGGCGCGGCGGCATCCTCGAATCATTTGCGCTGGGCATTCGTCATACCGCTGGTGATTGTTCCCTCGGTGCTGTTCGTCGCAAAGGCATTCAGCGTGGCCGACGTCGCCGAGCCCACCGCGCGATAGCCGGCCCAAATCGATAGGTAATCCATCGCGAAAGCTTCGAAGGTTCGAGTCCTTCACCCAGCACGTGCTAGCTCCGGTACGACACCTGGGCGGGCGGCGCCTGATTTGTCTCGGGGGGTGAGGCGTCCGGGCCGGGCCCCACTCGTTTTGGCAGGGCGAATACGAGGAGGAAGGAGACCACAGCGAACGCCGCACTCACCGCGAGGGCGCAGGTGGCGCTGTGGGTGAATGCAGCGGCAAGGTCCGCCGGGGTCGGGCGTCCCCTCGTCGGGAACGAGAGGGTGCCGAAGAACACGCTGCCGATGATGGCAATACCGATTGCGGCGCCGAGGCGCTGCATGGTGCCGATAACGCCGCTGGCCGCTCCCGCCTCCTGACGATCGACGGTGGCGATGATGAACTGCGCATTCGGGGCGATGAACATCCCGCTGCCGGTACCGGCGACCAGGAGGGGCAAGAGAAGGTCCCAGTTCGTCAGGTCGCCCGGCGATACGAGCATGAGCACGAGCCAGAGTGCGGTCAGGCCGACCGCGACCATCCCGGAGCCGATGACGAGCACCATTCGGCCGATCCTGGCTGCGAGCCTGCCGCTCTGCGACGCGCCCGCGATGCTGCCCAGAGCGAAGGGTATGGAGACGACTCCGGATTCGAGGGCGGTGTGGCCGAGGCCCGCCTGCCACAGGATCGAGATCGTGAAGAAGATGCTCACGAACGCGGCGAAATAGACGAGCGCCAGGACCACGCCGCCGGTGAAGGCCGGGTGCGAGAAGAGGTGGGGCGGGACGAGGGGACTCTTGCCTCGCCTGGCCACGACGACCTCCCACGCGCCGAAGACGGCGATCAGCGCGATGCCGCCGGCCAACGACAGATAGGTCCAGGCGGGCCAGCCCTGGTCCTGTCCCTCGATGAGTGGAACGAGGATCGCGACGAGGCCGCCCGAGAGGAGCAGGAGACCGAGGAAGTCGACTCCGCTTGACGTGCCGCGACTTTCGGACCCCGCCGGGAGCAGGAAGGTGGCTGCGATCAAGGCGGCGATGCCGAAGGGCAGGTTGACCACGAACACGAGGCGCCAGCCGTTGGTGTTGCCGAACGCCTGGATGAGCAGCCCGCCGATGAGGGGGCCCAGGGCTGACGAGACGCCGATGACGGCGCCCATGATGGCGAAGGCTTTTCCGCGGGTACGGCCAGTGAAAAGTAGTTGGATGTAAGCGGTCACTGCGGGGAGGTAGATGCCTGCGGCGAGTCCTTGGACGACTCTCGCGACGATGAGCCGCGTGCCGTCCTGGGCAAGCCCACACGCGAGACTCGCAACAGTGAAGAGAGCGAGGCCGGTAATGAAGACCCACTTGTGTCCGAAGCGGTCACCGAGTCGCCCCGCCGGGATGAGGGCCAGACCGAAGGCGAGGGCGTAACCCGAGATGATCCACGACAGGGTCGCCTCTGACGCGCTGAGGCTGGTGCGGATCGTCGGCAGGGCAACGTTGACGATCGTCGCATCCAGCAGCGACATGAACATGCCGATGAGCAGCACCCCGAGTGCTCGCCAGGCGTGACCTGGGGTGACCCCGACACTGGTCGATGAGCGGGCGGTCTGAGACAAGATCAAGAGTCCCTTCGGGATGGAAGCTCCACTTCGGAAGCGCCGACGTGGGCGTCGAGCCACTGGACCAAGGATATGGAGTCACGCAGCACCGATACGACCTTTTCCTTTGCCTTGGCTGTTGCCAGCCACGGTTCGACCGGCCACTGCTTCCAGGTGACCAGGCCCTTCATCCGCAACAGCTCGATCCGGGGGTGATCCTTCGGATAACCTCGCGGTGCCGTCTTGAGGGTGCCCGCTGCGGTGATGGTCAGCCCGGCGCCGCGAACGTCGTCGACAACCTTCGCCAGGGCTTCGCCCGGCAGATCCAGGGCCACTGCGCGGCGGTAGCGAGTCAGCTGATCCGACGCGAAGGCATAGATGCCGCTGGCCACCGCGAGCCCCTCCGCGGAGATCTGAACATACCCGTGGCCGGCGAGGCGGGCCCCGGTCTGCGTCTTGTACGGGGTTTTGTCGGCGCTGAACCGGATGTCACGGTTGGGGCGGAAGACCTTCGCCTCACCGAACTCGTCGGTGAGCTCTGCCAGCAGGGCCTGCATCGGCTCGAGCACCTGTTCGTCGTAGACCTTCTTGTGCGCCTGCCAGTAGCTCCTGGAGTTGTCGGCCTCGAGGCCTTCATAGAAATCCAGGATCGCATCGGTCCATCCGTGAAACGCCATGGTGGTCCTTTCAACCTCTCAACAGGGAGCGACCGCAGGAGTCGCAGGTCATATGGCAGCGGTGGGGTCGGGTTGGAGTCCTTGCGCGGGTAGCTCAGGCCGTTCATCGTCGCGCGGCGGGCGGGCCCTGAGCGCTGTCCAGACCGTCCAGGTGACCGCGACCAGTGGGACCGCCACGACGGCACCGATGACGCCATACAGGACGGTTCCGCAGGCGACCGAGAGGGCAACGGCGAGCGGGTGGATGTTGACCGCGCGGCTCATCACCAGTGGTTGGAGCAGGTGACCTTCGATCTGGCCGATGATCACGATAAGGGCGAGCACAAGCAGGGCAACAAGGGGTCCGCGCGCGGCGAGCGCGACCAGCGTGGCCACGAACAGGGCAATGGGAGCGCCTATCAGGGGGATGAAGGTGGCGAAGAAGGTCAGCACCGCGAGGGGGAACGCCAGCGGCACCCGCAGGATCAGCAGTGCCACGCACACGAGTGCGGCGTTGGTGGCGGCAATGACGACGATGCCGCGGGTGTAGCCGGCGAAGGTGGCCCATCCAGCGTGCGCCACGCCGTTCAGGCGGCGGCTGTTACCACCGGCCTGGGTGAGCAGCCAGCTCCAGATCCGGTTCCCGGAGTTGAGGAAGAAGACCGAGCAGAACACGGCCAGCGCCAGCCCGGTGAGGAGCTCGGCCGCGACGCCCGCCCCTCCGAGCGCCCGCCCTGCCAGAGAACCGCCGTTCTGGGTCACCCAGTCACGGACCTGTTGGCCCACCTGGGTCAGGTCGACGGCGCGGATGTGGAACGGCGCCCCGGTCAGCGACCGCTCGATGTCGTTCAGACCGCTGATGAACTGGGCCGACAGCTTCGCGGACTGTCCGGCGACCGAGTCGGCGACGAAGGTGAAGATGCCGCCGATCGCCAGGATGGTCAGCAGCAGCGCCACCGCAACACTCAGACCACGGGGCATCTTGCGTGACAAGAGGTCGACGAGCGGGCGTAACAGGGCGGTGATGACCAGGCCGACGAATACCGCGACTGCCACCAGAGTCAGCTTGGCCAGCACGACGAAGAGCAGGTACACGGCGACAGCGACCACGATCACGCGCCAGGAGTATGCCGCCGTGACCCGGAGGCCGTGATGCACGGTGGCGTCTCGAGGCGCCGCCGCGCCCGGGGCACTGTTGCCGGTGGGCGGCGAGGCTCCCGGCGGCACGGGAGCGCTATCCAACGAAGTCATTCCATTCCTCGCCTCTTGCGTCGGCCACCGGGCGGAGCCAAGCATGATCATCCGATTCAACAGGGAGCCCGGTTTCTGATCCCCCGCTGGTTGCTTGAGTGTGTCAGTCGAAGCCGCAGGGCAGGTAGTGCCACAGCCGAAAGCCGGTATTCCGTGTCCTTACCCGGCGGCGGCGTGGAGGTCGATCTGCACGGCCAGTCCGAGGCCGGGGACGTTGGACAGCTGGATCGTGCCGCCGTCGACGGTGATGAGGCGATGCACGATCGCCAGCCCCAGTCCGCTGCTGGACGTATTGTCGCGCGAGGGGCTGTCGGCCGGCTGGGTCCAGAATCGGCGGAAGGCCTGGTCGCGTTGGGCTGGTGTCATTCCTGGTCCGCTGTCGATCACCTCCAGGCTGACGCGGTCGTGGTGCTGGCGAACTGAGACGGTGATCTGCCCGTCGGCTGGGGTCACATCAAGGGCGTTGGCCAACAGGTTGTCGAGAACCTGCTCCAGGTGCCCCGGAGTGGCCGCCACGCTGGCCTGACCGGAGGACGTGAGGAGCTGGATGTGACGTTCTTGCGCGAGTGGGGCCCAGACAGCCACCCGCTCCCGGACGAGCTCGGTGAGGTCGACAGTGACCGGTGCGGGCTGGGTGTTCTCGGCCCGGGCCACGGCTAACAACCCGTCGACGAGCCGCGAGAGCCGAGCGAGCTCTCCGAGCGCACCGTCCAGCTCGTCCGCGGCTGCGCTGTCCACGTCGTCGTGGAGCAGCTCCAGCCGTAGCCGCAACGCCGCCAGCGGTGTCCGCAGCTGGTGGCTGACGTCGGCCACCAGGGTTCGGTGGCTGCCGATCAGGGCTTCGAGGCGGCCGGCCATGTCGTTGAACGTGACTGCGAGATGCCGCGTCTCAGGCGGTCCCATGAGGGTGGAGGCGCGCACCGTGAGCTCGCCGGTCCCTAGCCGGTCCGCGGTCGCGTCGAGCCGTCGCAGCGGGCGGCCCACCCATCTCGCCAGCGCGATGCTCAGCGTCGTGGCCAGGAGGATCGCGACCAGTCCGGTCAGGCCCAGCCCGAGCCACAGGCTGGCGATCTGTTCGTTGAGGGGATGCGCGGCCCGTTGCACCACCGCTGCTCCGACGATTCGCGAACCGGAGTACGCCGGTCGCAGGACGAGCAGGCCGTCTTGCGGATCTTCCTGCCACTGTTGCACCGTCTGTCCGGACAGAGCAGTAGAAACCTGTGCCGGGGTAACTCGTAGCTGTGCGGGGCCGGGAATGACAGGGTGTCCCGCTTTGTCGTAGACCGCGACCTCGTCATTGCCGATGAGAGCCGGGCGATAGCCGAGTGTGCCGGATATCGGCGCCCCGTGCTCGTGGTCGGCAAGCTGTTCCTCGGCTGCGCTCGCCAGGGCTGTGGCGGCGGAGACCGTCTGGTCCGCGAACGCCTGCCGGTCGTGGTTTGCGGTCATCACGCCAAGTGGGACCACCACGCCGATCAGCAACGCGAGAGTCAGCCCGAGGAACGCGGCGAGGATGCGTCGGGTCACGATGGGCTGCTATTCGATCGAGGCGAGTCGGTAGCCGACGCCGTACACGGTTTCGATCAGGGCAGGATCTCCCAGCTTCCGCCGTAGTGATGCGACGTGAACGTCGAGCACCTTGCTGGGTCCGTACCAATGCCCACCCCAGGCTCGTTCGAGGATCTCCTGACGGGTCAACACCCGTCCCGGGTCCTCGGCCAGGCAGGAGAGCAGATCGAACTCCTTGGGCGTCAACGCTATGTCGCGGTCCGCCATGAACACCCGGCGAGTCCGCGGATCGACGGTGAGCGCGCCGTGGCGGAACTGGCCGGTCTCGGCGGGGTTGATACGGCGCAGTACGGCACGTACGCGGGCGAGCAGCTCGACGAAGCCGAACGGCTTGACGAGGTAGTCATCGGCGCCTGCGTCCAAGGTGGCCACCCGCGTTGCCTCCTCGCTGCGCGCCGTCACCGCGATGATCGCCGCGGATGACCGCGCGCGAAGCCGTTGGCAGAGCTCCAGCCCGTCAATGTCCGGGAGCCCGAGATCGAGCAGGATCACGTCGGCCGGTCCGGCCAGGAGAGCCTGGCTCCCATCAGCGGCCCGGCTCACGCTGTATCCCGCACGGATCAGGCCGCGCTCCAGCTGTCTGGCGATTGCCGGGTCGTCCTCAATGACCAGGACATGTATCCCGGTCGGCGGGTCCTGCGCGCCGGGCGACGATGTTCCTTCATCGGCTCCTATCGCCACGAGGACGCCCTGACCATGACACTTGGGTGACCTACCTGTGGGGCTCCCTCGTGCCGGTCATGCCGGCCGGAGTCGTGGCGGCTGGTCCACGGCGACGCAGCCGGTAGCAGTGCCGCGGCAAGCGCGACTCCGGTGACGAGCGAGATCACGACAAGCCCACGGCGCTGCCCCTTTCCGCGGGGTCCCTTCCCGCGCGACGGTCTGGAGCGATCCGCGCGCGGCCACCAGTCCCGCCAGGACAGCACCACGGCCTCCTTCACGTGGCCCAGAACGTGCAGCGCCATCAGAGCGAACCAGACGACGAAGCTGGCCTTGTGCGCGCTGAGCACCAGCCCCGCCTTTGCAGGCCCCACGACGAGCAGGGCTACACCGGTCACCAGGACCGCGCCGGTGAAGATGATCAGCAGGGGTCCTGACCATCGCAGCAGAGGGGGAGGCGGTCCGTGGCGTACGTAGCCGGGGCTACGACGGTAGTAGCGGGCGAACCGGTAGAAGGTGCTGCCGAACTTGAGCGCGGTCGGCGGGATGAGCAGCAGGCCGACGAAGATGTGGAGCGTGATCAGCTGGCGAACCTGCAGGATGGTGATTCCCTCGACAAACAGCACGACCAGCAGAACCAGCCCCACCGCGCCCGTCAGACGGGCGTTCCCATCGGCCCCATCGGCACCCTGTTCGCGCGTCGAGCCTTTCCCCCATAATCGTGTCTGTGCCATAACCTCAGTCTTCCGTGAGCATCAGCGCAAGGGTCGGGCAGTCGGCCACGGCACGCCGGGCATAGTCCATCAGCTCCGCTGGCACGGGCTCGGGATCCAGCAGGGGATACCCCCACTCATCCAGGCTGATGAGCTCGGGCAGGAGCTCGGCGCACAGCCCGTGGGCCTGGCAGGTGATCGGGTTGACCCTCAGGCGCACGGTCATCGGCGCTCCGGGTCGTCAGGCAACGGCAGCACCGGATGTCGGGCGGGCGGGCAGGGGTTGCCACGCCGGTGGCGGGCGAGGTCGGCTGAGAACGTCCGCAGCGCACTGGCGACGAAGCGTGCGGTGCCGTCCGGATGATGGCAGGCACCGCGTCCCTCGACCAGACGCAGCCGGCGCTCGAGCCGGTTCTTCACGTTGGTGGTGTTGCCGCTTCGGGTCAACACGGCGAGATCTTCGGCGATCGCCGGCAGGCCCCATGCGCAGGGGCCGCACTGTCCCGCGCTCTGGACGGCAAGCCATGTTGCCACCCGCTGGCTCTCGGCCAGGCCGCACGACGACTCGGGCAACGCCAGAAGCACCCCGGCGCCGATCGCGGCTCCGGCGGCGACCAGGTCGGCGGGGGTCAGTCGCACCCGTAGCGCCGTCTCGGCCGGGAGCCAGGCCCCGAAGTATCCGCCGACCAAGACTGCCTGGACCGGTTCGGTCAGCCCGCCGGCCGCCTCGAACGCGGCCTTCAGCGGCATCCCGAATGCCAGCTCGTACACCCCGGGCTGTTGCACGGCACCGGCGACCGTCACGAGCAACGAGCCCGGCGCATCGGGTGTCCCCACCGAGCGGAACCATTCGTCCCCATGGCGTGCGATCAGCGCCAGGTGCGCGAGTGTCTCTGCGTTCTGGACGAGTGTGGACCGGCCGTTGACCCCTCGCTCAAATGGTCGCGGCGGCGTAAACGTGGGTAGCGCGGGGGCGCCGGACAGGAACCGCACCAGCGCGGTCTCCTCGCTGGCGACATACTCCTTTGGCACCTGCACCACTTTGATGGCGACCGGGTCAAGGCCAGCGGCTTGCCGCTCGGCCACCGCGGCACTGACCGGCGAAGGCCCTGCGTGGAGAGCGACGATGACCTCGTGGGCGCCGACAGCGTCGGCGGCGAGCACCGCGCCGTCCAGCACCAGGTGTGGCCGGGTGTGCATGAGGTAAGCGTCCTTGCGAGAGGCGGGTTCACCTTCGGCGGCGTTGACCACGACCACAGGCCTCCGGCGTCCGGCGACGGCGCGCATCTTGCGAGCGGTGGGGAACCCTGCCCCGCCGTGTCCGGTCAGGCCGGCCCGCTCGACAGCGTCGATCAACATCGTGGGGGCGCGATCACCCCCGAAGCCGCGCAGGAGAAAGCCGCCGTGTCGCTCGAGGTGCTCGGCCAGGCGCATCGGTCGCGCCAGATCGGGACCGCCGAGCAGAAGCCGGGGCAGTCCCACCGGCGCGAGCTGGGCCGGCGCTGGGGCGGCCGGCACGGTGGGCGTCACTCTTCGCCACCCGCGCTCGCCGTGCGACCAGCCTTGGCGGACACCTGGCCGGTGGCCTTGGTGCCGTTGATGTTCAGGTTGACGGTGAGCGCGACAGGCCGGCCGCTTTGGTCCTTGGTCGCGATCTGCAGCACCCCGCCGTTCAGGGCGGAGAGCTGGCCGGTGTACTGGCTCGGCTGGGAGGGCGTCCCGTAGGTGACCTTGCTGCCTGTCAGGCTCACGCCGCCCCCTTCCGACGGGGTGCCATCCAGAACGATGTCCAGCAGGCCATTGGTGCCCCCGCCGGTGGTCGCGAGGATACGAATCGCGATCTCTCCGTTCGGGTTCGGTGCGCTCTGAGAGATCGACCCCACCAGTGGCGCCGTGAACGGAGGGTTGGGTAGCCGCCGCGCGGAAGACACCTGGCCTGCAGGGGGCGACGTCCTGGCAGGAACGGCCGGCTTCTTATGGACGACCAGGGAGACGGGCGTACCGGCCTTCAGCGCCCAGCCCGGCTGGAGCGGACCGCTCATCCACCACCCCAACGCGAGAACCGGCAGTACTACCGAGAGTACAGCCGAGCTGACCCGGACACCGCGATGCTCGGGCCAGCCGGCTGCGAGTCGATACCACAGGGCGATCACGACCGAACCGACGCAGACGGCGGTCACGGCGAGAAAAAGTGACAGCTTCGTGTCGGTGCCGGTGCCCAGACCGTGCATCACCGCGATGGGCCAGCATGCGTACGATGCCCAGTGAACCCAACGCCAGGTCCGGTAACCCAGCCTTCCACGCAGCAAGCTTGTCACGGTCAGCGCGATCAGCAGATCGAACGACAATGCACCCAGCCCGAGCCAGAAAGGTCGGTAGGCTCCGGCGAACGGCAGTACTGCATCCGTCCAGCTCACCGGTGCGAACGCGTCGGTCACGGTCGTGGCGATGTGCAAGGCGAGGAATGCCAGGACCAGCAGCGACACGTTGCGGTGCAGGCCCATCGTGACGAAGCGTGGCAGATTCGGCCGTGCGTATCTGCTGGAGGTGAGGATTCCCAGCACCATCGACGCGGTCAGCAGGACGAGCGCGGCGATGCCGGTGGAGCGCGTGGCGAACCACCACACCTGGCTATTCATCGAGAGCCCCCCACGCCCAGCCACTCACGGTGACGACCTTATCTTCGTGGCGCATCAAACGCGCGGGCAACGCGAGGTGGGTGCGCCAAGAGTCGTTCCCTACCGAGGCATCTTGCCCAGGCACTGCTCCATGCCGCTGCACAGCCCGATCAGGACCCACCCGAAACCGCCGCCGGCGGTGCCTGGGGTGCCGTGTCCGCCGGCGGCTGGACCGGAGCGGCTAACGGCGCTTGCTGGTTGTTCTGGGCTTGCTGGCTGCTCTGGTCCGGGGGCGGGGCTGGGGCTTTGTTGGTATTGCCCGTGCTCGCCCCTGGTGCTGCCGCGGCGGATGCGGCCTGTGACTGTGAGGGTTGTGCAAGCGCAACACCGAGCGCGACCGAACCCACCGCCGCCGTCACTGCGACACCCCTGGTCAGTGCCCGGATCCGCAGCAGTCCTGCGTCACGGGACATCGCTCCACGCGTCGCGCTGCGTCGGCTGGGCGGATCGGGTTGATGGCTCATGTCTGGAGACTGCCCGACGATCTTCACAGGATCCTGTGAAACTAGTTCAGAACCCGTAAAGATCTCGGGTCAACCAAAGGCCGAGCCATCATCGGCCCGAGTGGCCCGAGTGGACCTTGTTGTGTCCCGGGCGGTCATGTCATGGGTTCGGTGGCGTCAGTCGGCGATACGAACAGGGATCTGCCTTGGTGGCCGTCAAGGGCGATGCTGAAGCTGTGGAGGTCGTCCACCTCACCCACGACCTCGTCGGTGAACATGTCGACCACCACGGATCCGGGGTCCAGATGTGTCGAGTTGATAGTCCCGACGATCGGGTCCGAGCCGAAGTTCAGGACGCTGACCTGGTGCTCGACGGGATTGCTGAGCCGGTGCACCATGACGAGCATCGCCTTGTTCGCCACGTCCGGCACATCGACCTGCGTGCTGGTGGCAATGCCGTACCGGTCGCGCAGCGCGAGGATCCGTTTGAGCTGGGAGACGAACGACCACTGGTCCTTCAGCTGGTCTGGTAGCGGTCCATACATGCTCACGGCTTTCGGCATCCCCGCCCGCGGCTGTTCGGACTCGGGCTGGAATCCCATGAGGTCGTAGGCGGATCGGTGGATCCAGCGGGTGTCACCGGTCGCCAGCAGTGGCGCGATCTTCTCAGGGTCGAGGGTCAGCATGCCGAGCAGGTCCCAGCCGGACAGCGAGAACACGCCCGGTTGCAGCGCGTTGAACATGGCCAGCAGCAGGTGGGCCTGCCTGATCTTGCGGATCTGCTCGTCGGTGAGGTTCTCGATGCTCGTGTATCCAAGAGAAGCGGCGATCACGGTTCCGGTGGTCGAGGCGATCCCGTTCGTCGAGAAGATCTGGTTGTACGGCGCTGCCTCACCAGTCAGCCGGTCACACAGGTCGCCGCGGATGGTCACGGCGAGATCCCCGCCGGTGATGTCTTCACCGTGGTAGCTGTAGACGTCGTCCTTGTGCAGCGTGGTGAAGTGGACGAGCTCGTAGGTCAGCTCGTCATGGTTCTGCAAGGCGTGGACCAGCTGGACCGGGTTGACCCCGAGGGTCAGCGACGTGTTCAGCGTCAGCCGGAGGAACTCGGTGTCGGCCATCGCCAGCGCGTGCTGATAGGCAGGACGGTTGATGAAGTCGTATGACAGATCGGCGCCGGCATCGGAGGTGATCTTGATGTCGTCAATCGTCAGGTTCAGCTCCTGGAAGGTGAAGCCGCCGACCTTGCGGACCATGCTGCTGATCAGCTGGTTGGCGGCTTCTGAGAGGGGGTGGCCCTCTGACCAGGCGGGCATTCCCACGGCGCTCTTCTCGACACCCAGGAAGCCGTTGGCGTCGAGGCGTAGGGCGCCTGACCCCAGATCGGTGAGCGAGTGCAGCGCGTCGCCGATGACCATGCGCACGCCGGCAAAGGTGGGATCGAGCCAGTTGATCGAGGGCTGACCCTGCTTGAAGTAATGCAGATAAACCCACCTGCGCTCAATGCCGTCGGGCCCGATGACCGGGGCGGTGGCGCTCCAGTTCGTGTCCTTCACTCCGGGCTGGTGGAAGATCACCCGTTGCAGTTTGCCGATGATGTAGCCGTACTTGCCGAGCTGGTCCTCGGTCTCAACGTCGATGTTGGTCGAGTCCCGGCCCTCCGGGACCTCTGGAAGGAGATGCCAGTCGGCCGGGTCGATCTCGACCATGTGATAGATGCCGGGGTAGTTCGTCACCTTCATCTCGGCCAGCCGGAAGTCGGCGCCCTTGCCCGTGTGTCCCGGAACGATGTCGTCGATGATGGTTCCGCCGTGTTCGCCGGCGATCTCGCACATCGTCCGGAACTCAGCCTCGGTGCCGAAAGCCGGGTCGATCTGGGTGCTGATGCGGTCGAAATGCCCATCGACACTCGGGGTCGGTGACCAGCCGCGGATACCGCCCGCTCGCTTGACGGGACCGGTGTGCAACCCCTGGATTCCGATGCTCTGGAAGGCTTTCCACAGCTCCGGGTCGCCGAGGGTTGCCAGGAACGATCGGCCGGGCTTGCCGAGGACCGAGATGGGGTATGCGGTGAACCAGACGGACGCCGTCTCGATTGCCGCGCGGGGGTCGGGTCTGGCGAAGGGGTTCTGGAACATGCTCCCGCGGCCGACGAACTGTCTTGCGATGACGTTGGCGTCATTGAGCATTGACTCCTGCCGAAGCCACGCGACGTATGACGGATTAGAGCCGATCGGTTCGCCGAGCATCTCGGCCGTGGGGGCCTGCGCGCTACGGAGACGAGCCTTGGGCCGAAGGTGCCGAGGTCGCGCGGGATAGAACTGTTCCGCGAAAGTGATCTCGCTCGGCTCGTGAGGTTTGGGCTGGGTCACGTCGTCGATCACGCCGTCATCGGTCACGCCAACCTCGGTCATTCGACTCCAACTTCCTGATCAGGAGCGCTGAAGGCTCCCGTCATGAGGCTCAGCGCTCTACCCGAGCCTACGTGGGATTCCAGGGCCAGATACCGCGGTCCCGACGGAGCAGGTAAGGCCCGCCCGTGGTGGCTCGCTGACTCTGGCCGGTGCGGGATCGCCCTCCGTAAGCCTCGTCAATATCTTGACCGGCGATTTGGTTAGGACAAGAATTTAACTGGTCGGTCCGCCTTGGGAGCGACGGGCCATCATCACTGAAAGGTGGTTGGTTCAGATGAGCAAGTGGACGCACCCACAGGGTCTGGCCGCGCTCATTGCGGGGATCTATGCGGCTCTGTGCCCGATCTGGACGACGACACCGATAGAGCACAAGGCCACGTACACGATGATCACTCTTGGGGCCATTACCGCGGTCTTGGCGTTGTTCGACCTGGCTATGCCGGACAGGGTGGTATTCGAAGGACTCATCGCGTTAATGGGCTTGTTGTTCGTCCTTTCGCCCTGGGTCATGGGATTCACAGCGTTCACGTCCCTGGCGTGGACGGCGTGGATCGTCGGAATCGTGGCGTTGGTGGCAGGCGCCGCGGATGTGCAGATGACCCGCATGGAGCACCGTGGTCGGGGGGTGGTGACCAGCTAGCAGGGGGTCCTGTCGAAGGTGCGGGTTCGCTCAGGTCCCGAGTGAACCCGCACCGCTGTCCCCGGCCGTTTCGGGCCGGGTGTCCCGACGGGCGCGCCCAACCTGACCGGTCCCCCGCATCGTCCGGGCGGCCCCGTCAAGCTGACGATCATGGGCACGACCGATCTGCACGGCTGCGCGTTCAGCTGGGACTACTTCAAGAACGCCGGGCCTGGTCGAGCAGGCCAAGATCTGGGTGCCCCGGATGCGCGCCACGGGCGTTGATGTCGTGGTGGTTGCCGCGCACTCGGGTGCCACCACATCGTCGTCATACGGCGACGCGTTGCCTTTCCCCGAGAACGCCTCGACCCTGGTGGCTCAACAGGTTCCGGGAATCGACGCCATCCTGGTCGGTCATGCGCACCTCGAGATCCGCGAGCGGCGGGTCGTCAACGAGAAGACCGGCCGCGAGGTCGTGCTGACAGAGCCGCTGCGCTGGGGTATGCGGCCGGGAGCGCAGGTCAAGGCGTACCTTGAGAAGTCGGCCGAGTACTTCCAGCAGGTCACGGGTGCCGGCCCGTTCACCCCGGTCCAGCTGACCAACGCCGTCACGACGGCTCCGGTGGTGTACAACGCCCAGGCGGAGATCCGCTAGCTGATCATCGACTGGGTCACCAGCCACAAGGATATCGACCCTCCGACCTTCGCCAGCATGGACTGGAAGCTCGTCTCGGGCGTCGATCCGGTGCAGATCATTGGCTAGCAAGACATCGGCTCAGGTCGGGCAGCACCCGAGAAGTGGTCGCGGTTGCTGCTAAACCGACCCTGATTTCAGATCCGGGTCCGGGACCGTGTATCTTTCTGGACGCATCACCGGGCGGGAAACATGTCGCCCGGATGCCCCTATAGCTCAGACGGTAGAGCGTCTCCATGGTAAGGAGAAGGTCAACGGTTCGATTCCGTTTGGGGGCTCCGTTCGGAGCATGTCGGTCGACGTGGGCGTCAGCTGGCGGCGAGGGCAAACCTTCGGATCCCCTGGCGGGGTAGCTCAGGTGGTTAGAGCACACGACTCATAATCGTGGTGTCGCGGGTTCAAGTCCCGCTCCCGCTACTGACACGATTTCGGGTTTGCCCCTGGCGTCGCGTATTCTGGAGCGTCGCCGCGCGGGAGCGGGCGTCCACCCAGACATTTCAGTCCAGTTAGTTCTTCCTTGAGTTCCGAGAGCAGGTTTCGCCCGTGGCTAGCAAGAGCTCCGACGTCCGTCCCAAGATCACGATGGCGTGCGTTGACTGCAAGGACCGCAACTACATCACCAAGAAGAACCGCCGCAACAACCCTGACCGGTTGGAGCTCGCCAAGTTCTGCCCGCGCTGCACCAAGCAGACCACGCACCGCGAGACCCGCTGATCCCAGCTTCTACGACCGTCTCCGCCGTTGGTGGGGGCGGTCGTTGCTGCGTCCGTCGGCTGTAGTCCCGGCGCAGCACTGAGGCCCATTAGGGTTGTCGCCATGGCCGTCAATACAGGTTTCACCGGGCGCACCTACCCGCCCACCGCGCCCTATGTCGTGGGCAGGGAGAAGATCCGCGAGTTTGCCGAGGCAGTGGGCGCCGTTGACGTCGTTCACATCGACTCGGCGCAGGCTCGCGCCCGCGGCTACCGCGACGTCATCGCTCCTCCCACGTTTGCCGTCCTGATCGCCCAGCAGTGTGACCGGCAGTTCATCGTTGACCCGGAAGCCGGGATCGACTTCAGCCGGCTCGTCCACGGCGAGCAGCGGTTCGTTCACCACCGCCCGATCACCGCCGGTGACGAGATCGTCGGCGTTCTGACTGTTGACTCGGTCAAGCTGGTCGGCGGCAACGCGATGGTCACGACCCGCACCGAGCTGTCCACCATCGAGGGCGAGCCGGTATGCACGGCCACCTCCACCGTCGTGATCCGCGGAGGTGAGTGAGTAGATGAGCCACGCCGTACTTTCCATCAACGAGGTTGAGGTCGGCCAGCAGCTGCCTTCCCGCATCATCCACATCGACCGCTCGAGTCTGGTGGCCTACACCGGGGCCAGCCTGGACCGTAACCGCCTCCACTGGGACGAGCGTTTCGCCAGGTCCGTGGGGCTTCCCGACGTCATCGCCCATGGAATGTTCACCATGGGCACGGCGGTCAACGTGGTCAGCGACTGGGTCGGCGACGCCGGTCGTGTCGTGGAGTATGGCGCCCGGTTCACCAAGCCTGTGGTCGTGCCGTACGAGGGTGGTGCCGACGTCGAGGCGACGGGGGTGGTCACGGCGGTTGATTCTCGGGCCAGACGAGCCACCGTCGAGCTCAGGGTCACCTGCGGCACCGACAAGGTGCTCGGACGCGCCACGGCCGTCGTCGTCCTGGACTGACCCACCCGATGCGTGAGGAACATGGCATCCCGTTGTCAGGGCTGACCACCATGCGGGTCGGCGGCCGTGCTCAGCGCCTGGTCACGGTCGAGACCACCGACGAGCTGGTCGACGCCGTCCGCGAGGTCGACGACGCCGACGAGCCGTTGCTGGTGGTCGCGGGAGGCTCGAACCTGGTCGTCTCCGATGAGGGATTCGCGGGTTCGGTGGTCCGCATCGCGACCAGTGGCATCTCGGTCGAGTCGGCAGACTCCGGCTCCGGCTCAGGCGTGGTGGCGGTGCGCGTGGCCGCCGGTGAGGTCTGGGACGACGTGGTCGTCCAGGCGGTCGCGCAGGGCTGGTCTGGCATCGAGGCGCTCTCTGGCATCCCGGGCTGCGCCGGCGCGACTCCCATCCAGAATGTCGGGGCCTACGGTCAGGAGGTCGCCCAGACCATCGTCTCGGTTCGCGTCTGGGACCGTCGCGAGCAGCAGGTCCACGACTTTGCCAATGCCGACTGCCGCTTCACCTACCGCCATTCGCTGTTCAAGGCTGAGCCGCGCTACGTCGTCCTGGACGTGGTCTTCCAGCTTCGCGTGAGCACACTGTCCGGGCCAGTCGACTATGCGGGTCTCGCACACGCTCTGGGTGTGCAGGTGGGGGAGCGGGTGCCGCTGGCGGACGCTCGTGACGCCGTGCTGGCCCAGCGTCGGCAGCGAGGGATGATCCTGGATGCCGCGGACCACGACACCTGGAGCTGCGGGTCGTTCTTCACCAACCCCATCGTGTCCGCCGGCTCCTACGCCGCACTGCAGAACCGTGCGCGGTCCCTGCTGGGTGACAGAGGCGGACCCGACGGAGTCGTCGACGTGCCCCGGTTCGAGGCGCCGGACGGTCAGGTCAAGACCAGCGCGGCCTGGCTGATCGAGAAGGCCGGTTTTGGCAAGGGCTACCGGATGCCGGGGCCTGCGGCGCTGTCGACCAAGCACGTCCTGGCGGTGACCAACCGGGGTTCGGCGACCGCCGTCGATGTCGTCGCACTGGCCCGTGAGATCCGCGACGGGGTGCAGGATGCCTTCGGGGTGAGCCTGGTCAACGAGCCGGTCCTGGTCGGCATCTCGCTCTGACCGGCGCCGGCACCTTGCTCTGACCGGCGCCGCCGTGGACCTGAGGTCAGTTTGCCAGCCACCTGTCGATGTCCGCGAGCATCTGGTTCCGTGCAGGCGCCGGCGCTCGCGAACCTCGTACGGAACCCCTTGCCAGCTCGGCCAGCTCAGCGTCCGAGAGACCGTGCACAGAGCGTGCGGTGTCGTACTGGGCGTTCAGTCGCGAACCGAACAACAAGGGGTCGTCCGCCCCCAGCGCGACCTGCGCGCCGGCGTCCATCAGCTGGCGCAGCGGCACGTCCTCAGATCCTCCGTAGACGCCCAGCGCGACGTTGCTGCCGGGACACACCTCCAGGGTCACGCCGCGGCGCACCACCTCGTCCAGCACGTGCGGGTCCTCGGCACTGCGGATGCCATGGCCCAGCCGGTCGGGACCCAGGGCGGCCAGCGTCTCCCGCACCGCGTCGGCCCCGAGCAGCTCACCGCCGTGTGGCACGCAGGCCAGCCCGGCGCGCCGGGCAATATCGAAGGCTGGGCCGAACTCCGCTGTGGTTCCGCGTCGTTCGTCGTTGCTCAGCCCGAATCCGACCACTTGCCCCGGGCCGTCGCCGGCGTGGAGCGCGGCAAGCCGGGCCAGCATCCGCGCATCCAGCGGGTGTCGGATCCGGTTCGCCGCAACGACGACGGCCACACCAATGCCGGTCTCGTCGGAGACTGACCGCGCCTCGTCCAGGACGATCTCCAGAGCCGGCGTGATGCCCCCGACGAACGGTGCATACGACGTGGGGTCAACCTGGATCTCCAGCCAGCGTGAACCCTCGGCGGCGTCGTCAAGGGCTGCCTCGCGGACGATGCGGCGCATGTCCGCCTCGTCGCGAACGCAGGCGCGGGCAGTGTCGTAGAGACGCTGGAATCGGAACCAGCCCCGTTCATCCGTGGCACTCAGCGTCGGCGGCCAGGACCGTGTCAGAGACTCTGGCAGCCGAAGGTCGTGCTTTTCCGCAAGTGCGACGAGCGTGGCCGGCCGCATGGAACCGGTGAAGTGGAGATGCAGGTGGGCCTTGGGCAGCAGACCCACGGGTCGGAGCATGGAGGTCAGCGTGCCTCGCCGAGCAGCTTCTGGATCCGGCTGACGCCCTCGGCCAGGTCGGCGTCGCTCAGGGCGTAGGACATACGCAGATAGCCGCTGGGTCCGAACGCCTCACCTGGCACGACGGCTACCTCTACCTCGTCCAGGATCAGTGCCGCGAGCTCAACCGACGTGGTGCACACCCTGCCGCGGATGGTCTTGCCGAGCAGGCCCTTGACCGACGGATAGACGTAGAACGCCCCGGCCGGGACCGGGCACTCGACGCCCTCGATCTCGTTGAGCATCCGGACGATCGTGCGGCGGCGACGGTCGAAAGCCACCTTCATCTCGTCCACCGCGTCCAGTGACCCGTTCAGAGCCGCGATCGCGGCCCGTTGGGAGACGTTGGCGACGTTCGAGGTCGAGTGCGACTGCAGGTTGGTGGCCGCCTTGATGACGTCACGCGGGCCGATCATCCAGCCCACGCGCCAGCCCGTCATGGCGTAGGTCTTGGCGACCCCGTTGAGCACGACGCACGTGTCAGCAAGCTCTGGCACCTCGACCGGCATGGAGACCGAGCGCACGCCGTCATACGTCAGGTGCTCGTAGATCTCGTCGGTGATGACCCAGATTCCCTTGGCCACGGCCCATTGACCGATCTCCCGGATCTGCCCGGGTGAGTAGACCGCGCCGGTGGGGTTGGACGGCGAGCAGAAGAGCAGTGCCTTGGTCTGCGGCGTACGCGCGGCCTCGAGCTGTGCGACGGTCACCAGGTAGTCCTGGTCCTCGCCGGCGAACACCTCGACCACAGTGCCGCCCGCGAGCTTGATCGCCTCGGGGTATGTCGTCCAGTAGGGAGCCGGGAGCAGCACCTCGTCGCCCGGGTCGAGCAGTGCGGCGAACGTGTTGTAAACGGCATGTTTGCCACCATTGGTGACCAGCACCTGCTCGGGCTTCACCTGATAGTGGCTGTCGCGCAGGGTCTTGCTGACGATCGCCTTCTTCAGGTCGGGCAGCCCTGCCGCAGGCGTGTAGCGGTGGTTTGCCGGATCTTGGGCGGCCGCAACAGCAGCGGCGACGATGTAGTCCGGAGTGGCAAAGTCAGGCTCGCCGGCACCGAAGCCGATGACCGGATGGCCCTCGGCCTTGAGCGCCTTGGCCTTGGCGTCGACGGCGAGCGTCGCTGACTCGGCGATGGAGCCGATACGGCGGGAGACACGGTTGCGAGCTGCTGGCTGATTCATGGGACCATGTTGGCAGACGTCATGTACGTCGTGGGGTCCTGTCCACTGGTGGTCACCCGGGTGTGGGGGTGTGCAAGGCCAAGTTCGCATTGGGCTGCTGACCTCGCGTATGCTCACCCACTGGGTGGTTGACGACGACCATGCTCAGGCATGCCCCGGAGGGCCCCCGGCGTTTCCCGCACCAAAAGCATCACTGCATCAACGCATCAACGCACTATTGCTCAAAGGGCAGTGGCTCAATTGGTAGAGCATCGGTCTCCAAAACCGGCGGTTGGGGGTTCGAGTCCCTCCTGCCCTGCGTAACTTCTTGATCTGACAGAGCGATCTGACAGAGCGTTTGATCCGACAAAGACGTCGGTGTGGTTGCTCACGTGCTTGGCGCGTGAGCGCCCCCGACAACGTAGAGACGAGGAACTGTGACACAGACGAGTACGACAGGCGCCGCTGGCTCCGGTCGCACACGCCGCGATCCCCCCCATCGGGGGAACCCGATCGTCCGGTTCTTCGGGCCGATCACCCGGTTCTTCGAGGCGATCGCCCTGTTCATCCGCCAGATCCTGGACGAGCTCCGCAAGGTCGTTCGTCCGACGCGGCATGAGCTGGTGACTTATACCAGCGTCGTCATCTTCTTCGTCACGACTGTCATGATGTACGTATGGGGACTCGACCAGCTGGTCAACCGGCTGATCGCTCTCTCGTTCGGCAAGTAACACCAGTAACAGACCAAACAGGCAACACGTTCAAGAATCAGGAAGTGGGTTATCAGCGTGTCCGAGCAGTGGACCCCCGAGGTCTCCGCCGACCAACCCGCCGAGCGCGGGCAGGGCGTCGAAGTGGTCGAACAGGCTGACGTCGCCGTCGAGATTGACGACGCTGGCGTCGGGGTCGCCGACACCGATGCCGACGTTGCCGTAGTAGGCGAGGTTGCCGCAGCTGACGACCCGGTTGCTGAGGACGTTGCTGTTGACGACGCCGTCGAGGATGAGGCTGCGTTCCGGGCCAAGCTGCGCATCCAGGAGGGCGACTGGTTCGTCATCCACTCCTATGCCGGCTATGAGAACCGGGTTAAGGCCAACCTGCAGACCCGGGTGACCTCCCTGAACATGGAGCCGTACATCTTCGATGTGCAGGTCCCGATGGAGACCGTCACCGAGATCAAGAACGGACAGCGCAAG
>DASRUA010000308.1:0-2978 GCA_035655615.1 Dermatophilaceae bacterium | reverse complement strand
ACTGTGGGGTGCTGTCTGGGCGTACGTGCGCGCGAATATCCAATCGAGCGCTGGTGCGAGCTCCACCCACCAGTCGAGGTCTGCCTTCGCAATCCGGTCCTGCGTCATCGTTCTCGTCCTAGTCTCATTCGCCCGGTTCAGTTCACCGAAAGCATCCCATCGCCCTCCGACAGAGTCCGGAGGCCGAAGTCTCAGCGGCGCGGACTTCCGCTATCGCACCTGACCTTTGCGGTATTCCGCACCCGGACGCGGAGCGACCTCGACAGCGAGGTACCGAAATTCGCCACCATCCCTTTCACCGTCAGCGCAGGACAATCGGCCGAAAGGTCATAGCGCAGCCAGATCTGGCATGTCCGCGACTTAGGCCTCTGACCATCCGCGAGATAGTCCCGGCCAGGACTGCGTCAAATAGACGAACCCGTGTCAATGGCCAAGTAAAAGTCCCCGCTGGTGGCCAACTAAAAGTCCCCACCCCTTGCGGTTGATCAGCTCTTGTTCTGGTGTCCTCCTTGGGTGGTTCGGGCCTCGCGCATCCGGTAGGACTCCCCGTTGGTGACCACGGTGGTGTCGTGGTGCAGGAGCCGGTCCAGGAGGCTGACGGCGGTGGTGTGTTCGGGTAGGAATCGGCCCCAGTCCTCGAAGCTCCAGTGCGAGGCGATGGCCAGGGACCGGCGTTCGTAGGCGGCCGCAACGAGGCGGAACAGCAACTGGGTGCCGGTGTCGTCCAGCGGAGCGAATCCCACCTCGTCAAGGATCAGTAAGTCATTGCGCAGCAACGTGTCGATGGTCTTGCCGACGGAGTTGTCGGCCAGTCCCCGGTACAGGGTCTCGACCAGGTCGGGTGCGGTGAAGTACCGGACTCGGTGCCCGGCCTGTGCGGCGGCATGGCCAAGGGCAATCAGCGTGTGTGACTTGCCCGTGCCGGCCGGTCCGATCATGGCGAGATTCTCTTTCGCGCCGATCCATTCCAGCGATGTCAGGTAGTCCCAGGTGGGTGCCGGGATGCTCGAGGCGGACAGGTCGAACTCCTCGATGGTCTTGACCACCGGGAACGCCGCAGCCTTCAGCCGGGCCCGGGTGTTGGACGCGTCCCGGGAGGCGATCTCTGCTTCGATCAGGGTCCTCAACACCTCCTCGGGGGCCCAGCGTTGGGTCTTGGCCGTGAGCAGTACCTCTGGTGCGAGCTGGCGCATCGCGCCGAGCTTGAGCCGGCGCAGCCCCGCGGTCAGGTCGGCCGGCAGCACCGGCGCCGGGCCGCTCATGAGGACACCGCCGCACCGGTCGTGGTGGGTGCGTACTCGGCCAGGGATCGTCCGGTCGTGGTGGGCAGGTCGATGACCAGCGCGGCCCCGGCCGGGCGGGGCGCTGGGGTGCCGATCCCGGCGGCCAGGATCGAGCGGACGTCAGCGCTGCGCCAACGTTTGAATGCGGTCGCTCGCTCCAACGCGGCCAGGAACACGGGGTGGCCGTGGGCGGCGGCAAGCGTGTTGAGCTCGCTCAGCTCGGGTCCGAGGCGGGTGTGTCCGGATGCGGCGGCACCGGCCAGGAACGCCTCAGCCGATGAGCCGAGGCCGCAAAACGCTTTCTCCGCAGGGGTTCTGGGACGGATCGCCCGTCGCGGTTTCGGTCGGGCACCGCCGTAGTGCTCGTCGGCCACGGACGACTCGCCTGGAGCGACCGCGCCGTGGTCAGCAACTACTTCCCCGGTGTGGGTGTCCACGATCAGCACCCTGCCCGAACCGGCCAGGACTTCGACGCTGGTGCCGATCAGTGCCATCGGGACCGAGTAGCGGGCCGACCCGATCCGCACACAGGACAGCTTGTCGACCTTGCGCAGCACCGGGGTCGGGCCGATCCTCAGCTGCAGCGACGGCAGCGCGGCCAGCAGCAACCGCTCCTGGGCCAGGCGCTCTGCCGGGACCGCGGCGATCTGAGAGTGCATCGCCGCGTTGACCTCGGCGCACCACCCCTTGGCGGCCTCGTTACTCCGGTCGGGGTCGAGCTCGTCGTCGAGCAGTAACGGGGTGAGCAGGTCGGACTTGGCGTACCCGACCAGGTTCTCCACGATCCCCTTCGACTCGGGATCAGCGGCCTCACAAAAATCAGGCCGGAACCGGTAATGCAAAGCGAACCGAACGTAATCACCTGTAGGGACAACACGATTCGCCACGACCCCACCCTTCAGGCAGCCCATCCGGTCGGCCAACACAACCTGGGGCACCCCGCCCATCTCGGCGAAGCACTCGCCCAGCATGGCCAACGTGGTGGCGGACTTCTCGTTGCTGGCGAACCTTACGAACCGCCACCTCGACCACGCCAGCACCGCACAGAACACGTGGACCCCGCCCTGGGCGCCCCAGTCGATGACCAGGTGCTCACCCGGGGACCACACCGCCGGCCGGCGGCCGCGATGGTGGTCGATCCGCCAGGCCTTCTTGGCCGCTGCGACCAGGCGGCGGAAGTTCCGATCCGAGCCGGTGTACCCGGCAGTTCGTGCCGCGGGCAGCAGCCGTTTGGCCGTGATCCGACCGCTGGACTTCTTCACCCGCTCGGCCACCAGGTCCGCGACGACCTCATAGTTACGGACCCGGTCCTTGGGCGGCGGGCGGACGCCCCCGGCCTCGGCACGTTTGATAACTCGCTTGACGGTCTTGGGCGTCGTCCCGCAGATAGCGGCGGCGCCACGGTAGGTACCTGAGTCTTGGTAGGCAGAAATGATGGTCATTTGATCCCTCGCAGACTTCAATGGAGCTCCCCTGGACGGTGTGGTGACTGGCTAGACACCGCCACCGTCACCGTCCAGGGCTCAGACTCCGGCTCGACACGACGAGCAAGGGGTGGGGACTTTTACTTGGCCACCAGCGGGGACTTCTTGATGGCCACCTGCGAGGACTTTCTCATGGCCACGGACAAGTGCGTTCTTGACTGGTGTTTGTGCAGGTCAGGTGCCATTTTGGTGGTTGCTGAGTGTATTACCT
>DASRUA010000307.1:0-28759 GCA_035655615.1 Dermatophilaceae bacterium | reverse complement strand
AACGATTCCGCCGAGCCCGCTAACACCGAACGTCGCCTGCAGCCTCAGCGTCCGCAGCCCAGTGCCGTCCAGTCGGCCTGCGCTGGGCTGAGGCGCCCGCGCTGGGCATGGAAGGCGTCGACCTGCGGGAGCTGTCCTAGGACCTCCGGGCTGGAACCGCACGGGACGCTCCCACTCATCACGCTGAAAGGAGCACGAGAGATATTCACCGAGTCATCCCGAGACCAACTGTTGCAGAATGAAGCATGCCGAACGCGCGTCATCTACCTCAGGATCTCCCGCCCGACTACCCCAGCAGCTACGAGTCCGTCATTCGGCTGGCTGACGGACGGCGGGTCGAGATCCGCCCGATCGTGCCATCGGACGCGGCGGAGCTGGCCGAGGCGATTCGCACGGCCGATGCCGAGACGCTACGTGCGCGCTTCCTGGGCGGGCCGCCACCGCTCACCGATGCCCTGCTGGATGGACTGACCCGGGTTGACTACGTCAGCCGTTTCGCACTGGTCGCCCGCAGCGGGGGTCGCGGCGTCGCTGTCGCCCGCTACGCGGCGATGGCGGCATCCGGAGAAGGGTCGGCGGTGGCAGATGT
Source organism: Dermatophilaceae bacterium (assembly GCA_035655615.1). GTDB lineage: Bacteria > Actinomycetota > Actinomycetes > Actinomycetales > Dermatophilaceae > UBA4719. The sequence continues at coordinate 28,170 of DASRUA010000307.1, read as the reverse complement.
CGCCGTCGCTGTCGCCCCCGAGTGGCGACAGGTTGGCCTGGCGGCCGCGCTCGTCGAGCTGCTCGCGCGCCGCGCCCAGGAATGCGGCATCACCGACTTCACCGCGTTGTTCAGCGCAGAGAACCGCCCGGTAACAGAGCTGGCGCACGAGGGGCACGCACGCGTGGTGATCGCCGAAGGCGTCGCGCAGCTGGACGCCGCGCTCACGACGGCACACCAGGACTGGCCCAGCCACGATCAATCCGGGCAGCAACGCCAGTAGCGGGCCTCGGCCCTGGGTCTCTCTGCAGCAAACCGCGGCGGCGGCTCCCGGAGCAGGGACCTTCTGACCTGGCGACGACCCGGTTGACGTGAGATCTTGGTGTCACCGGAGTCTCGACGTGCGTCGCGACCGGTCTGCCGAGGTGCCAGATGAATGAGTTCAGCGTGCCGCCCAACTATGTGGCCAGCCTGCAGGACAACCTGACCGACGACGTCTTCGGTCATGCCGAGCACTGGCCTGACTATCCAGGTTTCTCGCGTCGGGCAGAAGACCGCTGGGTGCCAGTGACCTACCGGGAGACCGCGGAGCAGGTCACCAGGATGGCAGCCGGGCTGATCGCCTCTGGAGTGCAGGTGGGCGACCGGGTGGCGCTCTTCTCGCACACCCGGTTCGAGTGGATGCTGTGCGACTTCGCGATCTTGACCGCCGGCGGCGTGACCGTCCCCGTCTACGAGACCTCCTCGGCTGAACAGGTCCAGTGGATCCTCACAGACTCAGGAGCGATCGCTGCATTCGTCGAGACCGAGGACCATGCGCAGACAGTTGCTCAGCTACCGGTCAACCTGCCCGATCTCCGCGAGGTGTGGGTCCTTGACTCCGGCGGCATCGACCGGCTTGTCGCCGCTGGCCGCGACGTCTCCGCGGACACGGTCATGGAGCGCCGCCGCGCGGTCACGAGCGACTCGCTTGCCACAATCCTCTACACCTCCGGCACGACGGGACGACCCAAGGGCTGCGCGATCACGCACGCCAACCTGCTGTCCGAGATACGCAACGTCTGCACGGCCGAAGGCATCCGGGAGCTGGTGTTCAACGAAGAGACCAGGACGTTGCAGTTCCTCCCGCTCGCGCACATCATCGCGCGGTCCATCCAGCTCGCCGCAGTGCACAACAGGGTCCACCTTGCGCAGACCGGCGACATGAAGAACATCGTCCCGCAGCTGGTCGAGTTCCGGCCGACCACCGTGCTCTCGATACCGCGAGTCTTCGAGCGGATCTACAACACCGCCCAGCAGAAGGCGGCGACAGAGGGCAAAGGGCGTATCTTCGACCTCGCCGATGCCACGGCGATGGCGTACAGCGAATCCCTCGAAACCGGCGGCCCTGGCCTGCTTCTGAGACTCCGGCACGCGATCTTCGACCGGCTGGTCTACTCCAAGGTCCGCGCGGCGCTCGGTGGCGACGTGCGGTGGTCGGTCAGTGGCGGGGCGCCGCTCAGCGCCCCGCTCGGCCACTTCTTCCGCGGTATCGGCATCACCGTGATCGAGGGTTACGGGCTCACCGAGACCTGTGCGAGCGTGACCCTCAACCTGCCCGCCAAGCAGCGCGTCGGGTCCGTCGGACGCCCGATCCCCGGGTGCTCGATTCGCATCGCCGAGGACACTGAGGTGCTGTTGAAGGGTGGCAACGTCTTCCATGGCTACTGGCACAACGACGAGGCGACGCAGGAGGCATTCGACGAGGACGGCTGGTTCCACAGCGGTGACCTCGGCGCGCTCGACGACGACGGCTACCTCACGATCACGGGCCGCAAGAAGGACATTCTGATTACCTCCTCGGGCAAGAACGTGGCCCCAATGGTGCTCGAGGACAGGCTGCGGGCGCACTGGCTGGTCAGCCAGTGCGTCGTGGTCGGTGACAGGCGGCCGTTCATCGGCGTCCTGGTCACCATCGACACGGCGGCGTTTGAGCCATGGAAGGTCGAGGCCGGCAAGCCGGCGACAGCCAGCGTGGCCGACCTTCATGACGACCCGGACCTGCTGGCCGCCCTCCAAGTGGCAGTGGACGATGCGAACAAGGCCGTGTCTGCCGCTGAGTCGATCAAGAAGATCCGGGTGCTGACCATCGACTTCTCGGAGGAGACCGGTGAGCTCACACCGACCTTGAAGGTGAAGCGTCACATCGTCATGAAGACATACGGTGCCGAAGTGGAGGCGCTCTACCGCCGATAGGTATCGCAGTGGTCTACTGAGGCGTCGACCTTCAGCGGTGATGTTTCCTGGCAAGGAGCGGTGCCGTGACTGCGAAAGTGCCGCGCCAACGGTCCGGTGGCCCACCGTCGCGTTGGGTCGACCTGGGTGGCCCGGTCCACTACGTCGACTATGGCGGTCCGGACGACGGTCCCCTGATGGTCTGTGTCCATGGCCTTGGCGGCTCACTGGTCAACTGGGCAGCGGTCGCCCCGACCTTGTCGAAGACCTGCCGCGTGCTCGCCCTGGACCTCGCCGGGTTCGGGCGGACCCGAAGCCATGGCCGGTCCACGTCGGTGCACGCCAACCAGCAGCTGCTTCACCGGTTTCTGACCGAGGTCTGCGGGGGATCCGGTCATCCTGGTCGGGAACTCGATGGGAGGGCTGATCTCGATCCTGCATACAGCGGCCCACCCCGAGACCGTGGCCGGCATCGTGCTGATCGATCCTGCGCTGCCGGTCGGGCTGGCCTCGCGGCCCGACCCCCGGGTGGCCGGCATGTTCGGCCTGTATGCCGTGCCCGCAGTCGGGCGCACCGTGGTCGCCCGGCGTCGCTCGTCCGGCTCGGCCGAGGAGCTCGCGCTGTCCCTTCTGCGGCTGTGCTGCGCCGACCCGTCGCGAGTGCCGCGCGCCATCGTCGAACAGCACCTTGAGCTCGCCCGGGAGCGAAACGACTACCCCGACGTCGACGCCGAGCTCATCGTGGCTGCGCGCTCGCTGCTGTGGGTCCTGGCGCGCAGGCGGCTGCTCGCCTCGATGTTGTACGACGTCACCGTGCCTGTGCTGCTGCTGCACGGTGACCGACAGGCTGGTCCCCATCGCCTCCGCGCGCGTCGCAGCGGCGGCCAACCCGACATGGTGTTTCGAGGTGGCAACCGGGGTGGGTCACGTGCCCCAGCTCGAGGTGCCGACGTGGACGCTCAGCCAGATCCATGGCTGGCTGAAGACCGACGGGTTGGTCGCCGCCTACGCCGCAAGTCCAGAGCGTCGGCACATCTGACCTGGCCTGCGAACGCCGGGCTACCTCACCAGCGCGACCAGCTCTTCGGTGGCGGACTCGATGCCGTCGCACAGCACCTGCAGGTCGGGAACGGCGTCGAAGTCACCGGTCACCCCGCAGGTGAGGCGCCCGGCGTATGAGGCGATCCCGATCGTGATGCGGATGTCGGCGCCGAGCGGGATGTAGGGGAACAGCTCCGTCATCCGGTGGCCGAGCAGGTACATGGGCACCTGCGGCCCGGGCACGTTCATGGTCACCGTGCTGATGGCCCGCTGCGGCAGCCGAGCTGCCAGGCGGGCGCCTAGGGCGAACAGGGTTCCGGGCACCAGATCGGTCGCGTTGAGCATGCCGTCGACGCCCATGGCCATGCCACTGCTCTTGAGTGAGGAGAGCTGGCGGGTCACCGCCGCCAGCCGCTCAGCAGGGTCCGAGACGCCCACCGGGAGGTCAGCGAAGACGGCCGACACCCGGTTGCCAAGTCGACCGTGCTCCTCGGGGGTCCGCATCGAGACGGGGACCATGGTGCGCACGGTGCGTCCGCCCACATCTTCCCCACGCGCGGCCAGGAACGTTCGGAAGCCGCCGGCGATCGCCGCGAGGATCACGTCATTGACCGTGCCGCCGAATGAGTTCTTCACCTTCTTGATATCGGAGAGATCGGCGCGCGCCCAGCCCCAGCGGCGCATCGGCCCGATCGGGCCGTCGAGGACCGACTCCGGCCAGATCACCTTCTCCCCCACGTGGGCGAGGCCATACAGCTCGGCCGCGGTCTGACCGGTGAAACGGAGCGGTGCCCTGACGGCCCGGGCGAACACCTGCCCGAGTTCTTCCAGAGGTTCGCGGAACATGTCGCCGAGCGCAGACGATGCCAACCGGACGGACGAGGGCTCCGCTGCGGGTGTCCAGGGAGCAGCCGGTCGCGCTTGTGCCTGCACGTCACGGTCCAGAAGAACATGACTGATGTCGGCTCCCGAGATTCCGTCGATCATGGAGTGATGGGTCTTGTTGACCATGGCCCAGCGACCGCCGTCGAGGCCGTCGACCAGCCAGCTCTCCCACAGCGGCCGGGACGGGTCCAGGTGCTCCGACATGAGGCCGGCGGCCAGGTCCCGCAGCGATTCATCCGTGCCGGGACGGGCCAGGGTGGCATGCCTGACGTGGTCGCCGATGCGGAAGCGCGGGTCGTCGGCCCAGACCGGGCGCCCGAGGTCCAGGGGAACCCGCAGCACTCGTTGCCGATAGCGGGGAACGAGATCAAGTCTGGACTCGATCGCTCCGGCGAACTCGGCGGGTGAGGGCGCGGGACCCTCGAACAGCAGGGCTGAGTCCACATGCAGCTGCTGGATCTCGCGCTCGAGATGAAGCCACCAGGCGTCGAGGGGGCTCAGACGGTCCGCGGTGTCCATATCTGTCATTGTCGGCAGAGGCAGCTCGCCTGCGCCTAGGCCATAGGTCCCCCATGCCGCGTGGATTGCCAGGCGAGGCACTCTTGCCACACGCCGCAGCACTGCCTTTACTGGGTAGTAACAACCAACGGCCGTGCCCGGCCTGTTGTCCCCAGGAGAACCAGGCACGTAGCCGCACCGGCCCTACCGAGCTTCCCGTCGCAGGGGCAGCGACGGATCACTTTCGGGTCGAGCTCAAGGGGATGGGGCAATGACGGGGGGACTCCGCCGGGGCCTGGTCCTCGGCAGTGGCGGCGTCCTCGGCGTGGCGTGGATGGTGGGCGCAATCCACGCTCTCCAGGACGAGACCGGGCTTGACGTACGCGACTTCGACGCCCTCGTTGGCACGTCCGCGGGGTCAATCCTGGCGGCCCTGCTCGGCGCTGGCACGAGTGCGGCCGACCTTGTTGCCCATCAGCGCGGCGGGCCGGTCGAGTCAGGCCCGCTGGCCGGCTTCTACTTCGACTACGAGAACGCCAGCCGTGGCGACCGTCTCGTGCACCTGCGCCCGGGCATCGGCTCGCGAGAGCTGCTGCTGCATAACGCCCGCCATCTCTACCGGCTTCCGGCAACGGCAGTCCTGTCCGCACTCCTGCCCGAAGGATGGGGCAACCTCGGCGCTGTCGGCGCCCTGATAACCCACGTGGCACCAGACGGCTGGGTCGCCCGCGAGGGCCTGAGCGTCGTGGCCCTTGACTACGACACCGGCACCCGGGTGGCGTTCGGCCGGCCAGGTGCGCCTCCGGCCATGCTGGCGGACGCGGTGCTGGCGTCCTGCGCCATACCTGGTTGGTACCACCCCGTGCGGATCGGCGAGCACCGCTATGTAGACGGTGGTGCATGGTCCTCCACCAATCTCGACCTGCTCACCGGGGCCGGACTGGACGAGGTCTTTGTCCTGGCCCCACAGGCCAGCTTCGACGCGGGGAACCCCTCACGATTGGCGACACGTCTAGAGCGCCACTGGCGCACCCAGGTGACCACCCGGCTCGTCCGGGAGGTCGCCAGGGTCCACGCCCAGGGCACGGAAATCACCGTCCTGGCCCCTGGCCAGGAGGACCTGCAGGCGATCGGGAACAACCCCATGAATGTCTCCCGCCGGCTGGCGGTCCTGGAGACCTCGCTTCGCACCTGCGCGCCGGCGCTGCGCGACCCGGCCGAGCTTCCCGAGCGTAGCCGTTTGAGGGATGCCGGATGACCGGCGCGAACGAAGGCGTCGGCGGCCCTGCTTGTGCTGGACCGCTGAAGGGTTAGAGGCCCTGCCAGGCGGGTTTCGCTGCGTAGGTGCTGCGGAAGTAGTCGCCCAGCTGCAGCCGGCTCGCGGCGGCGTTGTCGATCAGCACCGTGACATGGGGGTGGTGCTGCAGGATCGTAGCGGGCCACATTGCGCTCACCTGGCCCTCGACGAGCTGGTGGACCGCGTCGGCCTTGGCGCGGCCGGTGGCAATCAGCAGAATGTGACCTGCCGCCATGATCGTCCCGAGCCCCTGGGTCAGGCAGTGATGCGGAACAGCGTCGATGTCGCCGGCGAAGAAGCGTGCGTTGTCGGCCCGGGTCTGCTCGGTGAGGGTCTTGATGCGGGTGCGCGAGGCAAGAGACGAGCCTGGCTCGTTGAAGCCCACGTGCCCATCGGTCCCGATGCCCAGGATCTGCAGGTCGGCTTCCATCGAGTGACCATCTCTTTCTGTCGAGGTCGAGGTAGAAACAATGCGGATAGCCGGGAATGGGTCGATCCCCAGTCTCCGGGCTTGTCAGCGGTCTGCTGACGGGTGGACGACTCTGCCCGAGCGAAGGACCTGGACGACGCACAGGTCCGGGTCGGTGATGACTAGATCGGCCCGGCGACCCGCTTCGAGGGCGCCGACCCGATCGTCACCGAGCACATTGGCGGGTGTCGTGGATGCGGCCAGGACCGCGTCCACCAGTGGCACTCCCCCGGCGACTGTCGTCCGCACGACGTCGAGCAGGTGGGCCGTGCCGCCTGCGATGGCCCCGCCCTCGGTGAGCCGGGCAACGCCGTCGGACACGGCTACCTCAAGTGACCCGAGCCGGTACGCACCGTCGGGCATGCCGGCCGCGGCCATGGCATCGGTCACCAGCGCCACGTTCGCAGCGCCGACCAGCTCGAAGATGCTCCGAACCAGTTCGGGAGCCACGTGCGTGCCGTCCCCGATCAGCTCGACGACGACATCCCCGCGCCCGGCCGCTGCCAGGAGCTCGGGGATCGGACCCGGGTCCCGGTGAGTGAGCGGGCGCATCCGGTTGAACAGGTGAGTGGCCGTCGGGCGCGCCGACCGACGACCTGGGGTCGCGTCGAGCCGGGCGCGGGCCTCCGCGACCGCGGTCCTGGTCCGGGCCCAGCTCGCGTCGGTGTGCCCGAACGATGGCACCGCGCCGGCGATGATCAAGGCGTCCAGGACTCCGCCTTCGCCCAGAACCCCGACGAGCTCCGGTGCCACGGTCATGGTGACCAGGTGGCCATGGGCGGCTGCAGCGAGCTCGCGCACCAGGCCGGCGTCCGGCGACTGGATCAGGTCCGGATCCTGCGCGCCGCAAAGGGCAGTCGCCAGGAAGGGGCCTTCGAGATGTATGCCGGCCAGCTCGCCGGCGTCTGCCAGCACCGCGACCCGCCGGCGGAGGGTGTCCGGGGTGGCGGTGACCAGGGACGCGACCAGGGTCGTCGTTCCATGCGTCAGGTGCTCGCGAATAGCGACCCGGGCCTCGTCGGGAGTGCTCACATCCGGAAAGCCCGCGCCGCCACCACCGTGGTTGTGCAGGTCGACCAGGCCGGGAATCAGGGTCGGAGCGACTTCTGGCCGGTCCGGCACGTCAGTCCAGCCATGTTGCCCGGCCGCATCGGCGGGACCGACCCAGGCGATCGTGTCGCCCTCGACCACGACAACGCCGTCGTCGATCACCGTCATCGGAGTCACGACACGACCGCGCAGGCAGGTGAGCGGACGGTGCTCGGTCATGATGGCGTGCTCCTCGTCATGATGTCGTGCTTGTCTGCCGCGCGGTTCGCGTCGACGATGAGAGCTCGAAGATGGCCGTCATGGTGTGACTGCCACCAGGCACAAGCCTGACGGCGGCGTCGCGGATGTTGCACGTCTCGACACACACCATGCGTTTCCACTCGTCGTCGCGCAAGGCGTCGGGGACGCCTTTGGTGAGCGCGTTGGGATCCTCGTCCTTCCAAGGGCCTGCGAGGGTCGCGAAGACATCGGGAGCACGGCGTCCGGTGAACTCCCGGATCACCTGGTCCTCTACCTGCCAGCCACGGCCGGTGAAGTACTCCCGGTAGGCCGCTCTGTGGACAGACTCGCTGGGTTCAGCTGCGCTGGTCGCGTTCGTCACTGGCGTCACCGAGCCCCTTGAGTTCTCCTTCATGTTCGTGGCCTACCCGCTCTACGTCATCCACGCGCTCCTCACGGGCACCTCACTGGCCCTGGTGAACGCGCTGGGCATCCACGACGGGTTCGGCTTCTCGGCGGGCGCGATCGACTACCTGCTGAACTTCCGGATCGCCCAGCAGCCCGTGCTGCTCCTGCTCATCGGGCTCGCTTACGGCGTGCTGTACTACTTCCTGTTCCGCTTCGTGATCGTCAAGTGGAACCTGCACACCCCTGGTCGTGAGGTCGACGGCGAAACGGCCGACATCAACAACGTCCTGGTCGACCAGCCCGATGAGGTCGTCGTGGACCCGATCACCGTGGCGAAGCCCAACACAACAGATACGACTGCTGAAAGACCGACACCCACGCCAGTCGGATGACGTCTGGCCGGCCGGGACACCCTCCCGGCCGGCCAACCGTCCCACCCTTGCGCCTAACGGACCACGCTCGTGGGCGCCAAGGACAACAGAAACCACCATGAGACGTCGTCATCTGAAGATCCGAGTGCTGGTGGCAGCAATCTGACCCCTAGCCAACGTCGTCGCGCCACCGCAAGGCATCGACCATCGCCACACGGCCGCTGCGCATGAAGCGTGGTCAGTCGTGACGCGACTAGAAGGTGGGGTAGACGTCGAGGGTCTGCCGCCCGGTGCCGACATAGTTGTCACCGGTGGAATAGGTCGTGTCGTTGATCAAAGGCTTGAACTGGAACGTCTGTCCGGCGGGGATCCGTTCGATCTGGAACTCCCAGACGTCGGCTGCCGTGTTCCGTGCGTCGATGCCGCGGTCCCATCGGAAGGGGTCGGTGTCGCCACGAACGGTGATCCGGTTGCCCAGTCCAACGTTGTAGTGGACACGGATTGACATGAGCCGCGGCCGTCTCTTCGTCGGCTTGGTCAGGCTTGCGCGCGGTGGAACCGCTCCCGTGGAGTCGGACTTGACCCTAACTGACCTGACCGCCATATTTCCTCCGTTAGTCACTCATACCAGTTGTCGAAAGCAGACTGCCACTAAGGCAGGTTGTCAATGGAAATGGCACTCGATGTCACTGCGCTTTTCAGGGTCCGTGATCTTCTGGGCAGGGTCCGAGAACGGCGCAGGGGGTGGCGTCACCTACACCCGGGCGGTTGCGAGCTCAGATTCCGCGCTCGTTATTCCGTAGCGAAGTCCTGGCGCATCGATGTGGCCGATCCCCTGCGCAATAGCGTCGTCATATCCGGCCTGAATCCGCGCGTCGATAGAGGCGCATGAGAAGTCCGACGCGTTGGACAGCTTGGGGGGAAAGCTGGAGGTCACCACGTTGAAGTGGTTAATCTTCCGGTGGGCGAGCATCTTCTTGTATGTAGGGCTCTTTCGGATTGCACTGCCCTTTGGAAGTTCCTCGTCAACCTCCGCCAGAAGATCGACGAGCTGGCCGATCTTGTCGAAGAACTTGTCGAGCTGGAGTCGACTTGTGTACTGGAGCTGGACCATTCGCTGGAGCACGTCCTGCATATTGCTGGGTATCGGGGCGTTCATCGGGAACAGCTCGACGACGATCAGCTCCAGGACAGCAGAGGGATCATCTTTCGCCGCCTCTTCCAGGGCGTTGATAGCAGGGCTGAGCGGAGTGTTGGAGAAGAGGCCACCGTCCCAGTACGACGCACCCTCGATCTGGGTCATCGGGAAACCGGGGGGAAGGCTTCCGCTGGCAGCGACGTGTTCGAACGTCAGCCCGTCGGGACGGCTGCTGTCGAAGAACTCGATCTCACCGGTGCCGATGTTGGTGGCACCGACGAAGACGCGAGTCTCCTCATCGTTGAGCACTTCTGGATCCACCAGCTCGGTGAGCGTCTGCCGCAGCGGTGCGGTGTCGTAGATGCTGTTCAGCGTCCATGGCGCCGTGAACAGCGCACCGTTCAGACGGTACATTCCGGGGTTGCCGAAGACGGCGAGAGACTGATCGATCTGCTCGGGAAGTCCGACGACGGGTAGCGGCGACTCAACGGTGAGCTTCTTCCGCCAGAGCGTGTCCAAGGCGCGGGTAGGGTCACCCTTGACGCCTCCGAGCACCGCCGCCGTGATTGCACCGATCGAGATACCGGCGACCGCTACCGGTCTGAACCCGGGTCGCTGCTCGTAGAGCGCCTTGAGAACTCCATATTCGTATGCTCCCAGCGCACCTCCTCCTTGCAGCACGATCGCCGTGTAAACCTTCCCATTCTTGACCGTCATGGCGGACCTCCGGAGTCGGTAGTGAGGCCAGCCTGGGACCCCCAGCAAACCCTTTCACCGGTCCAGCCGCTCGGCAACTTGACATAAACCGGGCTCGGGTCAGGCATGCACTCGACAGCAACCCCCTGCCCGCGGGATCGGCTTGACGCGAACTAAGGGTACCCTTACCTTAGCGTTGTGGGCGGACCCGCCCCCGTCCCTCAGCTGAGATAGAGGTAGTCCGTGAGCTTGCCGTCGACCATGTTGCTCGGGTTCATCGCCGGTGTGACCATCCTCTTGGGGTTGCCCATCGGTCGGCTCCGCAATCCCGCACCAACGCTGCGGGCACTGCTGAACGCGACCGCTATCGGCGTCCTGCTGTTTCTCGTCTGGGACGTGTTCTCTGCCGCCTGGGCCCCCATCGACAGCGCCTTGACCTCGGCCCACGACGGCAAGGGCGGACTGGGAATGGCCGCCGGCTACGGCGTGCTGTTCGCTGCGGGCCTGACCGTCGGGTTGTTGTCGCTGGTCTACTACGAGAGCTGGATGGGCCGGCAGCTCTCTCGGGCACAGACGACCTCGACGGCTTCGGGTCAACATGGCCCGGGCGCCATGAGCGTGGCTGAGCTCAGGGCTCGACGCCCGAGCCGGATGGCCACATGGTCAGCCGCCCGCCGGTTGTCCCTTCTGATCGCGGTGGGCATCGGCCTGCACAACTTCGCCGAGGGTCTGGCAATAGGCCAGTCGGCCGCCAGCGGGGAGCTGGCTCTGGCGCTGCTGCTGGTCATTGGCTTCGGCCTGCACAACGCCACGGAGGGCTTCGGCATCGTCGCGCCCCTGGCCGGCGACCTTGGTCCTGACGGCAAACTGCGCAGGCCGAGCTGGGGATTCCTGCTTGCGATGGGCGCCATCGGTGGCGGCCCAACGTTCCTGGGAACTCTGGTGGGCCACCAGTTCACCAGCGAGGTCGTCAGCGTCTTGTTTCTGACCCTGGCCGGCGGATCGATCCTGTACGTCGTCATGCAGCTGGTCGGGGTTGCAACCAAGACCCGACGCCCAGACCTGCTCGCCTACGGGCTGCTGCTGGGCCTGCTTGCCGGCTTCCTCACCGATGCGATCGTCACCGCGGCAGGGGCGTAACCACTCGATTCGCTGCGGACACAGGGGCGCGGTGACCACTGTGCTGCTCGCCCGATTCAGGGGCTGGCTGCTGGCCGCCCCGCCACCCCATGGGTGGGACGTCAGCCTCGATCCTGTGGCACCAATGGCGAGTTCGGCGCGGTCGCCGGATCGTTGCCTCCGCTGTCCAGCCGGAACGGGGGGTATTCGTCGGTCATCAGCATTATGTATGCCTCGACCCGATAGACCCACCGGTGCAGGCCCATCAGCAGATCGAATACATGGCGGGGATAGTTTCCGTTGAAGGCGAGGACCACCACCGCAACCAGCGCAAGGATGGTAGTCAGGCCCATAGTGCCGGCAGACCATCCGTTCTGCTGTGTCGAAGCGGCTGAGCTCCCCCCGACAAGAATCCCCACGACTATCAGGTGTGGAATCGCCAGGAACCACTTGACCAGCACTAGCCACCGGTTGAGATCTTCCGGGTATGCCACGTCGAGGTGCGCCGGGTAGTCCGTCTTGTCTTGAAGCGTGAAGGGCGGGTACTGGTCGGTCGCGAACGCGCCCAACGAATAGAAGCTCACCCGCCAACCCCACCGCATAACGCCAACGTTGTAATCGAACAACACTCTGGGGTATCGGCCGGTGATGAGGATGCCGAAGAAGGTGGCGATCCAGGACAGGACCAAACCCACAAAGAGGAAGGCCAGCACCACGATCTGGGGAATGATCAGTAGCCATTTGATGATCCACAGCCACCGCGAGGTTGTCTGGTCGAAGTTGCCTTCGAGGCGCAGGGGGTAGTCGTTATGCATGCCTCAAGCATGCGACAGTCGTTCGGCCCCCGCCACCCTGTCGATAGTCCCTTTTTGAATCGCGTCTCAATGATCTACCGGAGGTCAGCTGCCCTCCAAGAAGAACCCGCGGACTGAACCAGCTGTTGGCTGGAAGGGCTCTTCGCCGGGGTGCACGTGCTGCCTTTCTTCACACCGTTCGTCGGGGCCGATACGGGGTTTCGACCTGGCCATCCGGCCAGAACTCGGGTTCAGGTGTAGCGTCGTGTGCTCTGCGTCTCCCCAGACCTTGGTGACGTCGGCTGATCCTCGTGCTACTCCCGAACCTCGGTGGCTCGTGTCCTTGTATTTCAGGACCACCGAATCGAGTCCGCCATGGTGCAGCAACGGCGCAATCGGCAGAACCTCCGCGCAGACTTCGACCACCACATCGTCCCGTTCCCCACCCGGTACGCGCACTACGTGCCGGCCGAAGTCCCGGCACAGTCAGCCGGCGGTCTGGCCACGGGACCGCAGGTGAGGGTGAGGAGACGCGCCATCCGTCAGGTCACGGTCCTTGAGGTTGCCGGGCGGCTCAGTGATGTCGTCGAAGAGCTGGACCGAGCAATCCAGGTGGCTCTGGCCCAGGGGCCCCGCGGCGTGGTGTGCGACCTGTCGGCAGTGCTCAAGGGTGCCGAACCGGTCGCGGTCGAGGTGCTCGCAACGGCAGGGCGACATGTTCGCGACTGGCCCGGGATCCCCGTTGCCGTGGCCTGCCCCGACCCAGGGGTTCGCGAAGCTCTGCGCACCCACCCCCTGGGCGGGCACCTGATCGTGACCGATTCGCTGTTCTCCGCATCAACGGCGGTGCTGGAGACCCCCTACCTCATGGTCCAGTGTCTTCGCCTGGCCCCGCACCCGACCGCGCCACGCGCCTCCCGGGAGTTTGTCACTCGTACACTGCTGGACTGGCAGTTGAGCCGGGTCATCCCCTTCGCGAGCCTGGTCGTCGGCGAGCTCGTGGCCAGCTCGTCAGTACATGCAGGCACTGACATTGACCTCTCTGTCACGTGGGACCGCGAGGCACTACGCCTGACCGTTGGAGACCACGGTCCCGCCCTGCCGGGTCAGCGACCTTCAGACCCTGACCTGCGCGGGCGAGGACTCACCGTGGTGGCAGGCCTCTCCCGCGCGTTTGGGGTTCTGCCCACCGATGACGGCGGCAAAGTCGTCTGGGCCGTGTTCGAAGCCTCCCGGCTACGAATCACGGCTTGTTCTCCTCCTGCCCGGCTTGCAAGCGCCGTGCCCGATGGGCGGTGAAACGCAACTGCGTGAGCCGGATGACGCCCACAACGGCGACCACGGCAGCGCCTGCGACTGCCGCGATGAGCAACGCCGTCCCAAGCGGGATCGATCCGGTGAAACCGAGATAGTGCACCTCGACGACGTCTTGGTTCTGCAGGATCATGATGATGAGCAGCACTAGAAGCACTACTCCGCTTGACCAGGCGCAACTTCTCCTAGACTCGGTCAGCGGCAGCCGGCGGCCGCTGTCAGCTGGTGATGCCTCTCTGCCCGTCAACCAGTGTGAGGATCTCCAGGGCGAATCGCCGCGCCTCTTCCGCGGTGGCTGACTTGCCGGAAGTCCCGCCGTAGCCGATGAACACTCGAGGCCCTGTGTCATCGGCTTGCCGCAACAGGTATGTGTTGAGGTACGGCGCCAGCGTGTTCCCGTCACTCAGGAACTCAGTCGGCTCGGTCGACAGCAGGACCCTGTCCTCGACACCGAAGCACCACTGGTCTTCGCGCGTCCTCGCGTCAGGGTGCCCGTCGCCGTCCCGACACCAAGGCTGACAATCCAACGGCGAGCAGGACGTGCGCGCGCTCAAGTCAGCGTGGGTCATGCCGTCACAGGCGTCTGTTGCTCCGCGTGATGCTCCACGGCGACGTGGCCCGAGAAGTCGATCAGAGATTGCCTTCGGTCGCTGTCGTGCATGGCGTCGATGTCGACCAATTCGGTGTTGCACTTCATGGTGTCCAGGTCTGCGGACGGGTTCTCGTGCGCAATGCTGCTCACAACTGGTTCTCCTTCGGTTAGGCGAACTCGGTTCAGGCCTCGCTCGGCCTGCTGTGGTCGGTCGGGGTCAGCCCTCGAGCCCGTCGACTCGTGTGAGGATCTCCAGTGCGAATCGCCGCGCCTCTTCCAGGGTGGCTGACTTGCCGGAAGTCCCGCCGTAGCCGATGAACACCCGGGGGCCTGTGTCGTTGGCCTGCCGCAACAGGTGCGTGTTGAGGTACGGCTGTCCTGTGCTCCCGTCGCTCAGTAGCTCAGCCGGCTCGGTCGACAGGTGGACCCTGTGCTCGACCCCGAAGCACCACTGGGCTTCGCGCGCCCTCGCGCCTGGGTGCCCGTCGCCCTCACGACACCACGGCTGGCAGCTGATCGGCTCGACCGCAGGTGTGGGCAAGTGGTTGCTCATCACAACACCCCGTTGATGTAGCTCTGGGTTTGTTCAGGTCGTGGCCGGTTCGCCCCGACGTGCTCTGCATTGCTCATGAACAGGAACCATGCCACTACTGATACCAAAGGCCAAACGGCCTCCAGGAGGGCTTGAGCTCTTATGACCGGTGACAATTCCGCTCACCCCATGCCAGCGCCTTCTCTGACAGTCCTCAATGGGGATCTCATGTAGCAGTTGCTCGCCGCGCTGACAGCGGAGCGTACTCGCCGGCATCGACGGGCCACAGCCGTGTGAGACGGGCGGCTGAAGGGGTCTTCGGCGGGGCGCATCCGGCGCTAGACCCTGAAGTCGACCCCCTGGGCGAGAGGTAGCTGACCTGAGAAGTTGATCGTGTTCGTGGCACGGCGCATGTAGCTCCTCCAGGCGTCCGACCCCGACTCACGCCCTCCTCCGGTCTGCTTCTCGCCGCCGAATGCCCCGCCGATCTCGGCGCCCGACGTCCCGATGTTGACGTTGCTGATCCCGCAGTCGGAGCCCTCGGCAGAGACAAACCGCTCGGCCTCGGCCTGGTCGCTGGTGAAGATGCTGGACGAGAGACCCTGAGATACATCGTTGTTGAGGGCGATCGCCTCATCGAGGGTGTCATACGGCATCACATACAGGATCGGAGCGAACGTCTCCCGCCGGACGATGTCCGTCTGCCTGCCGATCCGGACGATGGCCGGCTCGGCATAGAAGGCTCGGGGCGCCTCGTCCTGGAACCGGCGCCCGCCTCCCACGATCAGTGTGCCGCCCTCCTTGGTGACCGCCTCAAGAGTGTCCTGCATGACCTTGTATGCCGCGCCGTGGATCAGCGGGCCGACAAGGGTTCCGCTCTCGAGCGGGTTGCCGATGGGGAGCCGGCCATAGGCGCCGGCGATCCTGTCGACGAGCTCGTCGACGATGCTCGCGTGGGCGATGACGCGGCGCATCGTCGTACATCTCTGGCCGGCGGTTCCGGCGGCGGAGAAGACGACCCCACGAGTGGTCAGGTCGAGATCGGCGGACGGCGCCACGACAGCCGCGTTATTGCCCCCGAGCTCCAGCAGGGACCGTCCGAATCTTCCGGCAACACGCGGACCGACGGCTTGGCCCATACGAGTGGACCCGGTTGCACTGAGCAGGGCCACGCCGGCGTGATCGACAACGGCCTGGCCCACCTCGGCGCCGCCGATGAGAACCTGGCTCAGGAACTCGGGCCCGCCCTGTTCCGCGATCGCCCTGCCGAGCAGGGCCGCGCTGGCGACGGCGGTAAGGGGGGCCAGCTCGGACGGCTTCCAGATGACGGGGTCGCCGCAGACGAGCGCGATTGCGGTGTTCCAGGACCAGACGGCTGAAGGGAAGTTGAACGCGCTGATGACACCCACGACCCCCAGCGGGTGCCATGTCTCCATGAGCCGGTGACCGGGACGTTCCGAGGTCATCGTCCGTCCATAGAGCTGCCGGGAGATACCTACGGCGAAGTCGCAGATGTCGATCATCTCCTGGACCTCGCCGCAGGCCTCGGACGTGATCTTGCCTACCTCGAGGCTGATCAGCGCGGCCAGATCATCCTTGTGCTCGCTGAGCAGCCCTCCGAGGCGCTTGACCACACCCGCCCGCACAGGGGCGGGCACTATGCGCCATTGCCTGAACGCATCCTGCGCGCGATCAACGGCAGCGTCGACCGATTTGGCGCCGACCCACTCAACCGAGAACAGGTGCCCACCGTTGATGGGTGACGTCAGCTCCGTGCCGCCGGCGATGCGACTCAGATCGACTCCGCAGCGTTCGGCAGTAAGGCGCGCACGCTCGCCGAGCTCGCTGGCGCTGGGAATCCCGTTCGTCCCGGATGCCATGGTTGTCTCCTTCGTTGGTTCGTGTGCGGCTGCTGACTCGCGTCTTCCTCGCCTTGCAGCTGCTCGAACTGTGCGAACCTTCATCATCTCCCGATCCGCGGAAGCTGACTTCTGAAGTCTGACGCGGCGCCCCTCATACATCTCCGTCTACCGTGTGATGACGATGAAGACGGTGCCGGTGCCGAACGCCTCACCGGCCGGCGGCCACCGATACGATGAATCTCTTGAATCGACATTCACAGGGAGACCATCGTGCGAAACGACTGGTCGGGGCAGGCATTTCCCCACCCGGCCGGACGGAAGCCGTTCCTGGGCGACGTCCTCGGAGCAGACCGGGCGGGTCCCCTGCAAAGCACCATGCGGCGCTGTGCCGGACTCGGCCCGATCTTCGAGCTGAACGTGTTTGCATAGAAGTTCGTATTTGTCGGCGGCGCCGAGCTAGCAGCCGAGCTGTGCGACGAGACCAGGTTCCACAAGGCACTCTCGCCAGGACCTGCCCTATCGTTGGCTGGCCACCTCCAGCACGGCCGCCAGACGGTGGATCCGTGATGGCGTCATACGGCACCACCTGATTGATCCCCGCACCGGTGAGCCGACCAGCGGCCGGTGGCGCACAGTCACGGCCGCCGGCGCCACCTGCCTGGCTGCGAACACCGCCACCACAGCGGCAATCGTGCTGGGCGACAAAGCAGTTGGCTGGCTGGCCGAGCGTGACATCCCCGCCCGGCTCGTCAACACCTCCGGCAGGATCGTGCGCACCGAGGGGTGGCCGGTTCGAAGGCGACCTCATGGACCGCGAGCTGACGAGCCGTTCAGCTCGCTGCGGCTAGCGGCAGCCAAACGCTGGCACCGCGAGTCTGGTCTCGGTGTCCCTTGGCGAGGTGCTCGGCCTCCCATCGTGGGAGGAACCCCGAGTCCGCCCGGCAGTCATGGCACACGGTCAGTGCGCGGCGACCCAGGAAGACGACCTCCACTGCGTGCGGGTGACAGCACTCCACGCTGAACGCGTGATGATGGTCGCGCCCGTGCGCCGCCGTGGTGGTGCACGCTGCCACCTCGGCCACCTCCACCCGATCTGCTACCTGCTCCACGATCAACCACTCCTCGTCCTTACGAGGGTCGTCCAGCGACTCTCTTCATCAACGTTTAGCGATCCACGCCAGTGATACCTCAGTGGAGTCGTCCTGACGAGGGCTCAATATCACCCTGACACTGGAAGTCCTTCGAATCAGGGCATTTGGCCACATATGATCAGCAAACGATCACAAGAAGCCACAACGGCTGACCCGATGTGACTATCCACATGAGCACGCCGAGTCTGTCAGGGCGGGAACGATTGATGTCTGGTGGTCGCGCCTGGCGATAGCGTCACCGAGTCGGGCAGTGTCAGTCGAGGACGATCTAAGGCTCGTCCTCACCCACCCGAACAGACTCCGCGAGGATCGCCCGGCACGCGGCCCGTAGGTGTTTGACGGGCTCACCAATGGTGGCGCGAACAATCTGGGGGTCGAGCTTGTCGTAGTCATGACCGAACAGGTCGCGCATGCTTGCCATGTCGGACCAGGGAACGGCGGGGTGGTCCTCCCGCATGTCAAGCGACAACGACTCGATCGCCTCGCCGATCATGGTGACGCGGTAGTGGACAGCGTCGAGGGCTACCCGGGCGACATCGAGATCCCCCTCGCAGCGCCGCACCGTCGCCTCGGCGCGGTCGATCGCCTCGATGCAGTCCAGGATCTCCCGCACGCGTTCAATGTCCGAGGGACTCACAGACGCGCCTCCTCGGTGAGTCCGTTCATGGCAACGCGCGGGACGTCAAGAGCCAAGCCGGCACGAGACAGTCCGTCACGAGACAGACAGCTACGAGACATAGGCCACCCTGCCAACCGTGGTCCCGTCGGCCAGGCGCTGCAACCCGTCCGCGACCGCGTCCAGTGCGAGCCGCTCGCTCACCAGGGGCTTGGCCAACCCGTCAGCGACAAGCTTGGTCAGCTCGTCGTGGCAGACGCGCACCAAAGCCGGGTTCTCTGTCGCGTACAGGCCCCAGTGCAGTCCGACGATCGAGTAGTTCTTGACCAGCGCGTGGTTGAGCGCGGCCGACTGGATCTGCCCGCCGGCAAAACCGACCACGAGGATCCGACCCTCGAAGGCGATGCACTTGGTCGACCGCTGGTAGGCATCTCCACCGACCGGGTCGTACACCACATCGACCCCACGGCCGCCGGTGACATCCTTGACGACCTCAACGAAGTCCTCGGTGTGCCGGTCCACGACGACGTCAGCGCCGAGTGTCCTTGCCACCTTTGCCTTTTCGGGTCCACCGACCACGCCGATGACGCGGGCACCAGCGGCCTTGCCGAGCTGGACCGCGGCACTTCCGACCCCGCCGGCAGCGGCGTGTACGAGCAGGGTCTCCCCCGGCTGCAGGTGCGCGCGACGGTGCAGACCGAACCAGCCGGTCTGGTAGCCGATGTAGAAAGCAGCCGCCTGGGCGTCGTCAAGCCCGCCCGGAGCCGGGAACGTCGTGGCGGTGTCCATCAGGGCGAGCTCCGCGAATCCGCCCGAGGGCAGCGCCGCCGCGCCGATGACCCTGTCGCCCACCGCGAAACCGGTGGCGCTCTCTCCCAGGGCGGTGACCTCGCCGCACAGCTCGACGCCGGGGGTGAAGGGCAACGGTGGCTTCACCTGATACAGGCCACGGCACATGAGTACGTCGGGAAAGTTGGCGGCAGCGCCAAGCACGCGAACCAGTAGCTGACCTGCGTTGGGCTGCGGAACAGGGACCTCGTCCAGGCTCATCACGTGGCGGGGCTCGCCGAGCTCGGACACCCGCCAGGCCCTCACCGGATGCCTCCTGCCTCGTCGAGACGGCGTTGCAGCTTCCGCATGCCGGCCAGCCATCCTTCCGTATTGGTCGCGCGGTACTCGTAGTAGCCCTTCACCTGCGGATGCGGAAGGATGAGGAACCGGTCGTCCTGGAGTGCCTTCCACACCTTCTCGGCGACTTGCTCGGGCTCAAGTGCGGTGTCTTGGCTCAGCAGCTCCCGGAGTGGTCCGGCATGGTCGAGCATCTGGGTCTTCACACCCTCCGGGCAGATGACCTGGACGACGATCCCCCGGTGACCGTAGGTGGCCGAGAGCCACTCGGCGAAGGCGACGGCACCATGCTTGCTGACCGAGTATGGCGCGTTGCCCAGCATCGTGAGCAGACCCGCTGCGGACGCGGTCACCACGAACCGGCCACCACCCTGCTCGAGCCAGGCGGGCACGAGGTGCTGGGCGGCGCGAACATGCGCCATCACATTCACCTCGAACGCCCTGGCCCAGTCCTCGGCGGACACGTCCAGACCAGTCAGGCTGTTGCCGAGGTCGACACCGGCGTTGGCGAAGTAGACGTCGATCCCCCCGAGGTGTTCCCGGGCAGCTCTGACCAGCGCGTCCACCCCCGCCTCAGTGGCGGCGTCGCCGGGAACAGGGTGGCCACCGATCTCCTTGGCGACCGCGGTCGCCGCGTCCCCATCCAGGTCGTTGACCACGACTCGGGCTCCCTCAGCGGCCATCCGGGTCGCAATGGCCTGGCCGATCCCGTGCCCGCCACCAGTGACGACAATCCCTTTGCCTTCGAACCTGTTTGTCATGGGGAGAGCCTCTCCGGGATCATGACGATGCACCAGTTCAAATCGGCGAACCCTTGGTGTTCAGTCGACAAACTGTGTTCAAGCGACAGGCTGAGGGTCAACCGACAAACGGACGTAATCGCTTGAGCTCTTCGCGAGCGATCGAACGGCGATGCACGGCGTCGGGCCCGTCGGCAATGCGCAGGCTCCGGGCCCAGACGTAGAAGTACGCGAGCGGCGTGTCGTCGCTGACTCCCGCGCCGCCGAATACCTCGATCGCCCGGTCGATCACCGCAATCGCCATCGCCGGAGCGGCGACCTTGATCGCCGCGATCTCGGTTCGCGCCCCTTTCGCGCCGTAGTTGTCGATCAGCCATGCCGTCTTGTACACCAGCAGCCTTGCCTGGTCGATGTCGATACGAGACTGCGCGATCAGCTCCTGCACAACACCTTGGTCGGACAGGTGCTTACCGAACGCCACCCGCGACTTCGCACGATCCACCATCAGCCCGAGCGCACGTTCGGCCATCCCGATAGCACGCATCGCATGGTGAATTCGGCCCGGACCCAGCCGGGCCTGGGCAATCATGAACCCGTCCCCCTCGGCGGCCAGCATGTTCGACGCCGGCACCCGTACGTTCCGAAACACGATCTCGCAGTGCCCGTGCTGGTCCTGATACCCGAAGACCGGCAGGTTCCGCTCGATGTCCAGCCCTGGCGCATCCCGAGGCACCAGGATCATTGACTGCTGCCGATGTGTCTGCGCCGTCTCATCGGTCTTGCCCATCACGATGAACACCTGGCACCGTTCGTCCGCGGCCCCGCTGATCCACCACTTGCGCCCGTTGATCACATAGTCGTCACCGTCACGGACCATCTGCGTCGTGATGTTCGTGGCATCCGAGGACGCCACGTCCGGTTCACTCATCGCGAAAGCCGACCGTATCTCCCCCGACAGCAATGGTTCGAGCCATTGCGTCCTCTGCTCCGGCGTCGCGAACAGGTGCAGCGTCTCCATGTTGCCGGTGTCGGGGGCCTGACAGTTGATGGCCTCTGGTGCGATCACCGGCGACCACCCGGAGATCTCCGCGATGGCGGCGTACTCCAGGTTCGACAAGCCCGAGATCTCGGGCAGGAAGAGGTTCCACAGGTCACGCTTCTTCGCTGAGGCCTTCAACCGCTCCATGACCGGAGGATGCGCATGCGGGTCGTTGTTCGCCCGCCACTGCGCATATTCCGTCTCCGCGGGGAATACCTCCTCCCGCATGAACGCCCACATGCGGGCCGACACTTCCTCCGCCTTGGTCGACTCAGCGAAATCCATTGCTTCAACCCTCTCTGTTCGAGTCTGATGAGACCTCGCTAAGCGGCCGGGCTCCCTTTCTCGGGCTGTTCCGCTTTCCCTGACGTATGGCTCGATGAGGGCGGAGCGACGTTGCCCTGCCCGCAAGTGAAGCGATTCTAGGCCGTCACGCATCTCCGTCGAGGATTCTGTGACCCGTTCGCCGTCCCAGGTGCAGAGCAGAGATCCTCTCAGCCATCGCCATGCCGGCTTCCTGGCCAATCAGGTAGTCGGCCGCGACAACGCGCTCACATCGTGCGGATGTGAGGTGAGCGCTTCACAGGACGGACGTGTGGTCTCCGCAAAGTGCCGGGCGATGGGTCTCAGACAACCGAACGGCTGGAACCCGCGCAGAATGGCAGTTCGGTCACGCCGCGACCGTCCTTGAATAGGGGCGATTCCTGAGTTGGTACGGCGCGCTCAGACCGGATTCCTCTGGTCGAAAACTGTGGCCGCGGGGCGTCGAGCACGGCCCAGACGACCTTGCCGCCGTCTGAGGTGGGCAGAACCCCAAAGGTGCGTGAAAGGCCGGTGACGACGTTGAGCCCTCGCCCGTGCAGGTCAACGGCAGAGGCCAGCTGACCCGGCAGGGCGGGGCCGTGGTCTCGAACGGCGAGGCGTAGAGCTCCACGGTCCCAGACAACGGACAGGTCGATGTTGGTGCCGGCGTTGATGGTCGAGCTGGACACGAGCTCGCTGACGACCAGGCTGGCGAAGGGAATGACCCGGCCCAACCTCCAGTCCAGCAGGGTACGAGTGACGAAGTCCCGCGACGCGCGAGGTGCCGTGGGGTGCGGCGCGAGCCGTCGCGACTCCACGGTCAGGGCGGGGGTCGCCAGCACTGCGGATACCGCGGAGAACAATGACGTGGTCAGAATCAGGTGACCACCCAGAGGATGCGCGCGAAGCACCTCGCGAACCTGAGGGTCCGGGCAGGCCACGGCCACCGGGATCCCGGGCCAGTCGCGAACGTGCCGTCCTGCCGTCGCGAGCACCTCAACACCAACCTGCTCAGCACCCTCGAGCACCGCCGACAGGTCACAGACCACGCCACGGGGCCCCTCAGCCAGAGCCAGCTGGATCGCCCGGTCCAGATCCTCGACGACATCGCGGAGCCGGCCCGCAACCTCCAGGACCACCACCTGACGTATGACGCGTCTTCTGACCCGCGCCTTGGTGGTCGGCGTGGCGGCCCCGTTCGGGCCGAAGAAACCGGTCACAACACCGAGGTCGACGATAAAGGTACGGTCGTCGACGGGCGTCTTCTTGTCGCTGATTTTGGTGACGTGCTCGACGATCATCAACGTCTCGAACCGATGTGGTGAGTTCTGTCCATGGGGCCACCCTGCCGAGAACAGGTAGGACAGGCATCGCCCCCGCGCGGCCCGCGCGTACGTCGAAGCCCTCTTGAAGAGATTCGGCGGCGGCGACAAGGTTATAGCCGACCACGATGGTGACTACCGGGTCTGGTTCCGGAACTGCCTCTATTTCGTTCGGGTGATCGGGCACGACAAGGCGGTGGTCCAGGTGTTTTCTGTCGCCGTGGCCGACGTTGACTCCACCCCTGAGCTACTGACGGAGCTCAACATTCTCAACGCCGAGATCCAGTTCGCCCGCGCCTTCCACGTACGGCAACAGGTGCTGATCGAGACTGACGTGCTGGCCGAGGCCCTCGACCCGGCAGGCTTCGAAAGAGCCTGCGGCTACATAGAGTCAGTCACCCTGGAAATGGCGCCGAGTCTCGCGGCGAGATTCGGCGGTCGCCTGACCTTCGCCAACAGACTGACCCTGGCCGAGACGTCAGCGCACAACAACCTCCGAACCGGCCAGCGCCTCTAGACCTGGCACCTCACGGAGTCGCCCGACCCGACGTCCCGGCCGATGCGGCGCGCCCGGAGGATTCGGGCCAGAGAAATCGACTCGGAGCGCGCCCCCGTCAGTGGAACGAGTTGGTGAAGCCCGTAAGGGTGTCCAGGTAGTTCGCCCGCTCGAAAGCGGAGGGGTCCGCGATGTGGCGCTGGCTGACGCTGCCCCGCAGCTGTGCCACCGACTCGAAGCCTGACTCCACGGCCCACGCGACCAGCTCGCGCTCCACCGTGGCGACATGCTCGGGGCCGTTCTCCAACAGTGCCGAAGTCATCGTCGCCACGTCGGCGCCGGCGAGCAGGCAGCGGGCGGCGTCGGCGCCCGTGTGGACCCCGGTCGTGATGGCGAGCGACGCCTCGACCCGCCCGGAGAGGATGGCGGTCCAGCGCAGCGGCAGACGCAGCTCCGACGACGAAGACAGCAACAGCGTCGATGCCACCTTCCGCGTCTGGGGGTCGATGTCGGGCTGGTAGAACCGGTTGAAGAGCACGAGACCGTCTGCTCCCGCTTCGACGATCCGCGCGGCCTGGTGGCCCAGTGCGCTGTAGTACGGGCCGATCTTGACCGCGAGCGGGATCGAGATGGACTCGTTGATCAAAGCGACGAGCTTCACCTGTTCGTCTTCAACCTCGCGCCCCGTCACCAGGATGTCGGCGGCGACCCCATAGAGGTTGAGCTCGAGCGCGTCGGCACCGGCGATCTCGAGCAGTCGTGCATACCTCACCCAACCACCTGGGGTCACCCCGTTCAGGCTGGCTATCACGGGAATCGACAAAGCGTCCTTCGCCTCCTCGAGGTGACGCAGGTAGCGGTCGACCACCGACTCGTAGTCCCTCAGGTCGGGGAAGTAGCTCGTGGCCTCCGGATTGCTGTCCGCACCGAGGTCGCCCAGACGGTCGGCCTGCATGTCCTCGTGCTCGACCTGCTCCTCGAACAAGGAGGGCAGCACGACCGCGGCGATGCCGGCCTGCTCGAGCGCGCGCAGCGAGTCGATCCGGGCGGTCAGTGGTCCGGAGGAGGCGACCAACGGGCTGCGCAGGGGCAGTCCCAGGTACGTGGTGGTCAGGTCGAAGTCGGGCAGGACTGTCGATTCGGTGGTCGATTCGGCGGTCATGATGGCACCTCCTCGGTGGCTACGCCCTCGGGATCGACGATCGCTCCGGGCTCGTGCGGCACGCTTCGTTCGACTCCGGCGAGCTGCTCGTAGTAGTGCCAGCGCTCGTCGACGTCCGCCTGGGCCAGGGCCATGAGGTGGTGTGCCCGCTCGGGGTCGGAGCGTTCCAGCATGGCGAAGCGGGCCTCAACGCGCGCGAACTCGCGCAGCGCCATCGCCGGTTTGCGGGAGTCGAGCCGGAACGGCTTCGTGTCCTGGTCAGTTCCGGGGTGGAACCGGAAGAGGGGCCAGTGCCCGCTCTTCACCGCGTCGCGCATGTGCGTCATCGAGTTCTTCATGTCGATGCCGTGCGCGATGCACGTGGAGTACGCGAGCACCAGCGACGGGCCGGGCCATGCGGCAGCCTCGACCAGGGCACGCACCGTCTGAACCTCGTTGGCCCCGAGGGCGATCTGCGCGATATAGACATTGCCGTACTGCATGGCCAGGGCGCCCAGGTCCTTCTTCGGGGTCTCCTTGCCTGAGGTGGCGAACTTCGCCACCGCGCCCCTCGGGGTGGCCTTGGACGCCTGGCCGCCGGTGTTGGAGTAGACCTCGGTGTCGAGCACCAGCACGTTGACGTTCTCCCCGGAGGCGAGCACGTGGTCGAGTCCCCCGTACCCGATGTCGTAGGCCCACCCGTCACCACCGATGATCCACACGTCGCTGCGCACCAGGGTGTCGGCCAGACTCGACAAATGGCTCGCGTCGGAGCTCGCCTCGAGCGATGCCAGCCGCTCATGCAGGCGCACCACCCGCTCCCGCTGGGCGCTGATCCCCGCCTCACTGGACTGGTCTGCGTCGAGGAGCTCGCGGGCCAGCTCGGGACCGATCGCGTCGGAGAGGGTGCGCACCAGCGCCCGCGCGCTCGCCATGCCCTTTTCGACACCCAGGCGCATGCCCAGGCCAAACTCCGCGTTGTCCTCGAACAGGCTGTTGGACCAGGCGGGGCCTCGACCCTCGGCGTTGCGGCTCCACGGCGTCGTCGGCAGGTTCCCGCCGTAGATCGAGGAGCATCCCGTGGCGTTCGCCACGATCATCCGGTCACCGAAGAGCTGAGTGAGCAGGCGCAGGTATGGCGTCTCGCCGCACCCCTCGCATGCACTTGAGAACTCGAACAGCGGCTGAAGCACCTGCGAGCCCTTGATGGTGTCGTGCGCGAGCAGCCCGCGGTCCAGCGGGGGGATGGTCTCGGCGAACGTGTAGTTGGCTCGTTCGCGGTCCCGGTGCTCAGCAACCGGTTCCATGTTGAGGGCCTTGTGCCCGACCACGCTCTTGCTGTTCGCAGGGCACTGCTCCACGCACACCCCGCACCCGGTGCAGTCGTCAGGGGCGACCTGGATGCTCAGCAGGTGCGGGGTCGCCAGCTCCCTGGCGGTGAAGGGCTTGGACGCAAAGGTGTCCGGCGCACCCTCCAGGTTGTCGGGGGCGAGCACCCTCATCCCCATCGCATTGTGCGGGCAGACGATCGCACACTTGCCGCAGTCGATGCAGATGTCAGGATCCCAGATCGGGATCTCCTGGGCGAGCGCCCGTTTCTCGTATCGCGTGGTGCCGGTCGGGAAGGTTCCATCCACCGGCAGCGCGCTCACCGGAAGCAGGTGTCCTTCGCCGGCAAGGATGCGCGCGGTAACCCTGGCCACAAAGTCCGGCGCCCCTGCCGGGACCACGTCAAATGGAGGCGTGGTCGAGGTCACCTGTGCCGGCACCGTGAGCTCGTGAAGCTCGGCGAGGGACTGGTCGACGGCGGCGAGATTGCGCTCGACGACCTGTTGCCCGCGCCGGCCGTAGGTCTTTTCCACTGCGCGCCGGACCGCTTCGATGGCCTGGTCCTGCGGCAGGATCCCCGAGAGAGCGAAGAAGCACGGCTGCATGACGGTGTTGATGCGCCCACGAAGGCCGAGGTCGCGGGCCAGCCGGTGCGCATCGATGACGTGCACCTTCAGGTGCTTCTCGATGATGGCTCGCTGAACCTGTTCAGGAAGCGCGTCCCACACCTTGTCACGAGGGTACGGCGCGTTGAGCAGTACGGTCGCTCCCGGCTTGGCCACAGCCAGGACGTCCTGGGTCGACAGGAAGCCGAACTGGTGGCAGGCGACAAGGTCGGCTTGCTCGATCAGGTAGGTGGAGCGGATGGGCTGGCTGGAGAACCGCAGGTGCGAGACGGTCATCGCGCCGGCCTTCTTCGAGTCGTAGACGAAGTAGCCCTGGGCGTGCAGGTCGCTGTGCTCACTCACGATCTTGACCGTGTTCTTGTTGGCACCGACGGTGCCGTCAGAGCCCAGCCCGTAGAACACGGCGTGGACTTCTCCCTCAGGGGTGGGCAGCACGAAATCGGGGTCGGGGCGCACCGACAGGTGAGTCACGTCGTCGACGATGCCGACAGTGAACCGGGGCCGCGGCGCCTCGGACCCGAGTTCGTCAAAGACCCCCTTGACCATGGCCGGGGTGAACTCCTTCGATGAGAGCCCGTAACGGCCGCCGGTTACCCGCGGCATGACGCCCGGGTCGCGCTGCCCGCTGGTGGCGGCTTCGGCAAGCGTCGCGATGACGTCAAGGAAGAGCGGCTCGCCATGCGCGCCTGGTTCCTTGGTGCGGTCGAGCACCGCGACCCGACTGACAGAAAGGGGCAGCGCGGCGACCAGCTCTGCGGCCGGGAACGGCCGATAGAGCCGCACGGTGAGCACCCCGACGCGTTCCCCGCGGCGGTTGAGCTCCTCGACCGTCTCGTGGACCGCGCCGACCCCGGAACCCATGATCACGATGACCCGGTCGGCCTGTGGGTGCCCGTCATACTCCACCAGCCGGTATGCGCGCCCGGTGCGCTCGGCCAGCCGATCCATCGCGCCCTGCACCGCGGCCGGCACCGCGTCGTAGAAGGGGTTGACCGCCTCGCTGGACTGGAAGAACACGTCCGGGTTCTGTGCCGATCCACGCAGCACCGGGTGCTGGGGGGACAGCCCCCGCCCGCGGTGCGCCATGACTCCGGCATCGTCGACGAGGGCCCGCAGATCGTCCCGATCGAGGATGGCCACCCGGTTCATCTCGTGGGAGGTGCGGAACCCGTCGAAGAAGTGCAGGAACGGCACCCGGGTCTGCAACGTGGCAAGGTGGGCGACGACGGCCAGGTCCTGCGCCTCCTGCACCGAGCTGGAGGCCAGCATGGCGAAGCCGGTGCCTCGTGCGGCCATCACGTCGGAGTGGTCACCAAAGATCGACAGGGCATGCGTGGCGACCGTGCGGGCCGCGACGTGGATGACCGCCGAGGTCAGCTCACCGGCGATCTTGAACATGTTGGGCAGCATGAGCAGCAGGCCCTGAGACGAGGTGAAGGTCGTCGCCAGCGCACCAGTCTGCAGCGCGCCGTGTAGTGCGCCGGCGGCGCCGCCCTCGCTCTGCATCTCGACCACCCGAGGCACCATGCCCCACAGGTTGGTCCGGCCGCTCGATGCCCAGGCATCGGCGAGCTCCCCCATCGGCGACGAAGGGGTGATCGGGTAGAGGGTCACCAGCTCGCTCAGGGCATAAGCCACCCCAGCCGCCGCCTGGTTCCCGTCGACACATTCATGCCGCATGTCGTATCTCCCTACAGTCTTGGCGCCTGACGCTGACACGCTATCTCCCGCAGCGCGGCGAGATAAGGGGTTCTGCTACACCAGCATCCCCGCCCAGAAGACAATCTGCCGGGGAGAAAAC
>DASRUA010000306.1:0-2678 GCA_035655615.1 Dermatophilaceae bacterium | reverse complement strand
CCGCGCCGGATCCAGCCGTGGTCGCGCGAACGCGAACCGCTGCAGGGTCTGATCGCCGGTCAGCCGCGGTGGGATGACGAGCTCGCCCGGCAGATACGTGGCAAGGTTCCTGACCGCCACCGAGTCCCGCACGCTGTCGTGGCCCAAGACCGACAGCGACCCAGAGGAGGGGCGGATGAAGTCGAGCAGGGTGCGCATGAACGTGGTCTTGCCGGCCCCGTTCGCTCCGACCAGGCCCAACACCTCTCCCGGTACGACTGTGAGGTCGACCTCAACGATCCCGCGAGCTCGTGCGCGGCCGTACGTCTTGGTGAGCGATCGTGCCTCGATCGCGGGAGGCTGCGACATCACGCCCAAACCATAGAACAAGCGGTCATAGACCGCACGAGGCCGCCTCGACCTGCATGCGATCGTAAGCACGACGAGCAGCCACGATGGGGCGAAACGGATTGCACCATCACCCCCCGGCGGGCATCGTGGAGGGCAGACCTTAAGACGGAGGTGAGTCGATGTCGAAGAAGAGCTCCCCCTCCCCTACCAGCACTGTCGCCCGCGTCACGCCGTGAACCCATCGGTCGACTCATGGGCGGCGAGGGTGGCTCCCGTCGAACGCTCGCTGGGCCAAGCGCGGGCGACCTATGACCGACTCGCACCGTGGTACGACTGGGTCGAAGCGCCATTCGAGCACCAAGCACGCGCTGCCGGGCTGCGACTGCTTGACGCCCGACCTGGCGAGCAAGTCCTCGAGATAGGCGTTGGTAGCGGGCACACGCTGTCCACGCTGGCCCGGCAGGTCGGTCCCAAGGGCTCCCTCGTGGGGGTCGATCTGTCGCTGCGGATGGTCCAGGCGACGCGCGGACGTCTATCTCGAGAGAACCGGGGCGTCCCACTGGCCCTTGTCCAGGCCGACGCCTGTCATCTGCCGCTACGCGCTGCAAGCATCGACGCCGTCACCATGAGCTTCACGCTCGAGCTCATGGCCACCGAAGACATCCCAACGGTCTTGACTCAATGCCGGCGAGTGCTGCGGCACACCGGCCGGATCACCGTGGTCTCATTGTGTCTTCGAGACGAACCGAAGCTGATGACCCGCCTCTACCTCGCCGCACATCGCCGGTGGCCGCGGATGATCGACTGCCGACCACTACCCCTACGCGACGTGCTCGTCAGCAACGGATTCACCGTCTCCCGAACCTGGTCCGGCGCAATCGCCGGACTTCCGGTGGCCGCGATCACCGCACAGCGGTAAGGCTCACGGACCTGAAAGAGAACTGACCCAGGCACCCGAGACACCACCCATGGAACCCAGGGAAAACAGAGGTGAAGCATGACCACCTCAAACTCAAAGCGTCCGCCCCGACCGCTCGTTGTCCTGTTCGGGCTGCCACGACACCTCTATCTGCACGGGTGGGGATGGGTTCTGGGGCACCGGTTCTTGCAGCTGACGCACACAGGACGGAGCAGCGGGCGCACCTACCAGACGATCCTGGAGGTCATCCACTACGACCCGGACAGCCAGGAGGCCACAGTCATGTCGGGGTTCGGGCCGGGTGCGTACTGGCTCCGCAACGTGCAAGCCAATGGTCGAGCCGAGGTCAGCATTGGACGGTCCTCGTTCACGGCCACCCACCGTATGGTCCCGGTCGAGGAGGCGATGGCGGTCTTCGCGGCCTACGAACGGCGCAACCGTCTCGCCAGCCCGGTGGTGCGCCTGGTCCTCAGCCGCCTACTTGGTTGGCGATATGACGGTACGGACTCGGCGCGCCGCAGGGCCGCTGCGCAGTTGCCGTCTGTTGCGTTCCGGCCGAGCTCACGTCCCTGAGGCCGCGATCACGGAGCAGCGAAGCCGCGGGCAGGCACATCACCTGGCCGCAGGGCTTTAGGCGTTCTGCTGTGGCGAGGGGACTACCACAACCGGGCAGTGGGAATGGTGGGTGCAGTGGTCACTGACAGAGCCGAGCAGCATCCCCAGCACGCGGCCATGTCCGCGACCGCCCACGACGAGGAGGTCGGCGTCCTTGCTCGCCTCGACCAGGACGTTCGAGGGATTGTCGTTGATCACCTCCGTGGAGATGGGCACCGAGACGTCAGGCTCTGCGGCAGAGGCTTCCGCGACCGCCTTGCCCGCGATCCCGGCCCAGTCAACATCGTCAACAGTCGCCACGTAGCCCAGCGGCGCGGTGACCTCCCACGCCAAAACCACGCGGACCTCGGCGCCAGTGGCCTGGGCCTGCCTCAGTGCCCACCGCAGCGCCTTGACGCTGCCCGCGGACCCATCTGTTCCAACAACGACCACCGGCCGAATTTCATTCATCGCCATGGCTGGGACTCCATTCCTGAGGCGCAGCCAGTATCGTCGCGATTCGGCGTCGACGGGGCTTTAACCCCCTTGCCGTGCGACGCGGACACCAATCACCAGGGTTCGCTTTGCCAGCAGTACAGCAGCAAAGTACAGCAGCAAAGCCGCTGTTCGACGATGCTTAGGGTGCCCCGATGCTTCTCTCGCGTGCTCAACGCCCGTTGGCGACAACCTCGCTCGTGGTTCGGGACGAAGAGGCCGCAGGTTCAAATCCTGTCACCCCGACCAGTGCCACAGATCTCTGACCTGCGGGAATGCCGCACCCTGCGGGCGGTTTTCCACTTCCCAGCAATCGCGACAGAGGCCTCGAGGGAACAAA
>DASRUA010000305.1:0-33290 GCA_035655615.1 Dermatophilaceae bacterium | reverse complement strand
GACGGGGAACCCCAGCCCGGTCACCTTCATCAGGAACCGAGACATCATCGGGAACACCGGGTAGAAAGCCCACGCGCTCTCCTGGACGGCGCCGGTGAGGGCATCTGCCGGAAGCGTGGCGGGGTATCCGGACTCAGCAATAAGGCGGTACCAGGAGCCGTCCCAGAGCACCGTCATCGAGAAGTAGTTCGGATGGGGGCCGGTCCAGACCACGGGTGCCTGGTAATGCGAGACGATGGTCAGCAACAACACCGAAAACGCGCGGCAGAGCGCCCATATCGCAAGCCCCGGAATACGAAGCTACGCCTCATCGCCGACCCCTGTGGCAGCCGGCCAGATGATCGTTCACAAGCCCGCAGGCCTGCATACCGGCATACGCCGTGGTGGGACCGACAAAGACAAAACCGTTTCGCTTCAGGGTTCTTGCCAGCTCAATGGACTCTGTTGTGGTCGCAGGGACATCAGCAGGGGTACGCGGTTGACGGTGACCGACCGGCGCGAAGGACCAGAACAGCTCATCGAGCCCACCGTGCTCACGCAGCCGAACGACAGCCTGGGCGTTGGTGACTGCGGCCCTGATCTTCAGCCGGTTGCGCACGATGGAGGAGTCGGCCGTCAGCCGTTCGATGTCGGTCTCACCGAAGGCCGCAACAGTCTCGGCATCGAACCCGGCGAAGGCCGCCCGGAAACCCTCACGCTTGCGCAGGATCGTCAGCCAGGAAAGCCCTGACTGGAAGGCCTCGAGCGTCAGACGCTCATAGAGCCTGGTCTCACCATGAACCGCGACACCCCACTCGTGGTCGTGATAGGCCACGTAGTCGTCCGTTCCAGCTGCCCACCAGCAGCGCGCCACGCCGCTGTCATCGACCACGATGCCTGCCGCGCTCACTATCGCCCTGAGGCGTTCTGTCCCGGGTCACTGGCCCGTGGTGCGTGCGTGGCTTCGAGCGCCATGGCGTTGACCACCTTGGTGAACAGCACCTTGTTGAAGCGATCCGTGAGGGGGGCCAGCAACCTGCCCAGAAGAATCGGCCGGATCACGATGTCCTCGCGCCACTGCAGCTGCGTCTGCTCGCCGCCCGCGATCGGCAGCACGTTCACCTCTGCCCATCCGGCCAGCAGATGTCCGACCTTGACCAGTCGAAACGACCCCGGCCCTTCCTCGGACGGAGGTGCCCAGTTGGTGATGCGCATCACATCGGAGAAACGCAGGCGACCGACGCCGGTCAGGCCGGCGAAAGACCAGCCGACACCCGTCGGGCCCCGGTCCAGGCGCATGGTGGTCAACGGCATCCAGCGTGCGTAGCCCGCCCAGTCGGTGACGACGCCCCACACCTGACTTGGCGGGGCAGCAACGACGCGCTCGATTGCAAAAGTTCCCATCGTCGGGTCATTACTCCTGTGGCTCGCTGCTGACGTCGTCCGAGGCGGACGCCGCGGGCGTTGACCCACCCTGGGCGGACGAGGACGCGACCTCCGACTCGAGCTCGCGCACACGCGCCGTCAGGGCGTCGATCACCTCGTCGACCTGGTTCATGCGGTAGCCCCGCAGCGCCTGGTCGAAATGCAGCTGCGCCAGGCTGTCTGTGGCCAGGGGCCCTGCCGGGAGGCCGCCGAAGGACTGGCTGGACGTGGGGGCGGCCATGAAACCACCGATCTTTCCCATCACGGCGGCGACGGTGAGACCGATCAGCAGAATGACGATGAGCACCAAGAACAGGATCACGAGATGATCGTGTCATGCCCCGCCATGTTCCCCACGGTCGCGACCTCCGTCTGCGCGACCGAAAGTTCTCACCGGGCGAGACCGGCCTGCTGGCAGTCATCAACCGCACACCGGACTCCTTCTATGACGCGGGCCGCTATCTCGACGACGAGCTCGCCATGTCGGCCGTGGCCCGCGCCGTGGCGGACGGCGCCGACGCGGTCGATGTCGGGGGGGTCAAGGCAGGCCCCGGGCCCGAGGTCAGCGCTGCCGAGGAGCTACGCAGGGTGGTCTCGTTCATCGCGGCGATCCGCGAGACCTACCCAGATCTGGTGATCAGCGTCGACACGTGGCGGGCCACCGTTGCCGATGCCGCCTGTGAGGCCGGGGCAGATCTGATCAACGACGCCTGGGCCGGTCACGATCCTGAGCTGACCGCGGTCGCCGGGGCACACCGTGCGGGCTACCTGTGCGCTCACACGGGTGGGCATCCGCCACGCACCGACCCGCAGAGGGTCCGCTACGACGATGTGGTCGCCGAAGCGGTCGAGGACCTGAACCGTCAGGCCGATGCGGCGATGGCGGC
Organism: Dermatophilaceae bacterium; assembly: GCA_035655615.1. Lineage (GTDB taxonomy): Bacteria > Actinomycetota > Actinomycetes > Actinomycetales > Dermatophilaceae > UBA4719. The sequence goes on along the minus strand of DASRUA010000305.1, from coordinate 30,999 downwards.
CGGCGTTCGCGAGGACGGCCTGTTGATCGACGCCGCCCCGGACTTCGGCAAGAACACCTACCACTCGCTCCAGGTCACCGGCCAGGTCAGCGCCCTGGTCGAAACGGGATGGCCGGTGCTTCTCGCGGTGTCCAACAAGAAGTTCATCGCCGAGACGTTGGGGCTGAACGGCCGCAAGTCCGACCGCGTCACCGGCACGCTGGCCACCACTGCCATCGGGGCATGGGAGGGTGTGCGGATGGTACGCGCCCACGACGTCGCCCAGACCCGGCAGGTGCTGGACATGGTCGCCGGCCTGCGCAGCGGCATCCCTGCCTTGGCTCGGCGGGCGCTCGCCTAGCACCAGGAGCCTGCTATTCGGGACGTTCGGCAGTCATGTCGTTGCCCCCGCTGACGATGATGCTGACCGCCTCGTCGACGTCGTCGGTGACGTGCAGGAGGTCGATGTCGGCCGGGTTGATGGTGCCCGTGTCCGCGGCGGTCTCGCGCAGCCACTGCAGCAGACCACCCCAGTACGCCGTGCCGATGAGCACCAGCGGGAAGGAGGTGACCTTGCGGGTCTGTACCAGCGTCACGGCCTCGAAGAGCTCGTCAAGGGTGCCGAAACCTCCTGGCAGGACGATGAACCCCTGCGCGTACTTCACGAACATGGTCTTGCGGGCGAAGAAGTATCGGAAGTTGACGCCCAGGTCGACATAGCGGTTCAAGCCCTGCTCGAACGGCAGCTCGATGCCGAGCCCGACCGAGGTGCCGCCGGCCTCCAGGGCCCCCTTGTTGGCGGCCTCCATGGCACCCGGGCCACCACCTGTGATGACGGCATAGCCCGCCTCCACCAACGCCCTGCCCACTGCCACGCCCAGGGCGTAGCTCGGGTCAAGCGGCTTGGTTCGCGCGGACCCGAAGACGCTGACGGCAGGGCCGACCTCGGCGAGTGCGCCAAACCCCTCGACGAACTCGCTCTGGATCCGCAGCACCCGCCAGGGGTCCGCATGCAGCCAGTCGGACGGCCCGACGTTGTCCAGCAAACGCTGATCGGTCGTGGTCGGTGGCACCTGGCTGCGACGCAGCGTGACGGGGCCGGTCAGGTAGTCATAGCTCTTCTCGGTCACGGAACAAACCTACCTATGCCAACGCTGGCGCGAGCCAGCGCAGCAACGCCGCCTCCGCGCCAACGAGCTGTTCCGCCGGGCAGTGCTCCTGATCGTGGTGAGCCCAGTTGGGGTCTCCCGGTCCGTAGTTGACCGCCGGGATCGACAGCTCGGAGAACCTGGCCACATCCGTCCAGCCCTCCTTGGCAAACACGGGCACAGCCAACGCCTCTACGAAGTCCCTGGCCGCTGGCAGGTCCAGCCCGGGCCTCGCACCGTCCGCGGTGTCGGTGAGCTCCACGGCATACCCCTCGAACAGCTCGCACACGTGGGCCAGGGCCTGTTTGCCCGACTTGTTCGGGGCGAAACGGTAGTTGACCGTGACCACGCACTCGTCGGGGATGACGTTGCCGGCGATACCGCCCCGGATACCGACGGCACTCAGCGCCTCGCGGTAGTCGAGCCCGTCGACGTCTATGATCTGCGGCTCATATGCCACCAGCCGGCCCAGGATGGTCATCGCCTCGTGGATCGCATTGTGGCCGTTCCACGGCCGCGCCGAGTGCGCCGCCTTGCCCTTGGCAGTGACCTCGACCCGCAGGGTGCCCTTGCAGCCACCCTCGATGACGCCGTCGGTCGGCTCGAGGAGCACGGCGAAGTCGGCCTGCAACAGCTCCGGGTGGTTGCGCCCCACGCGAGCCAGGCCGTTGCGCTGATTCTCGATCTCTTCACAGTCGTAGAACAGGTACGTGATGTCGCGGTTCGGCTCGGACAGCAAGGCCGCCAGGCGCAGCTGAATGGCTACCCCGCCCTTCATGTCACAGGTGCCGCGACCGACCAGGTTGTTGCCGTCAAAGCGGGTCGGAAGGTTCGGCGGGTCGGTCAGCGGGACCGTGTCGAGATGACCGGCCAGCACCACCCTCTCACTGCGCCCCAGATTGGTTCGGGCGATGACGGCGTGCCCGTCACGGGTCACCTGCAGGTGCTGCAGCGGGCGCAGGGCCGCCTCGACGGCGTCCGCAATCCGCTTTTCGTTGCCACTGACGGACTCGATGTCGCACAGCGCTGCTGTCAGGGCCACGACATCGGTCCCCAGATCGAGCCTGGCTGCGGTTGACTTGATGAAGGACATGGAAGGCAGGGTATCCGGCGGACGTCAGCGCCCTTGGGACCCTCGCCTAGTCTTGGCCCATGACGAGCGAGCGCAGCGCGTGGGGATACGGACTGGCGACGGTGACCACGGGCGGCCAGGTCCTCGATACGTGGTTTCCCGCCCCGGCGCTCGGACCCGCTGAGACCGAGGACCCCTACGGTCCCCCGGCCGAGCTCGCTGCCGCCGCCAAGGAGGACCCTCGCCGGGGTGTACGTGCCCAAGTGGTCTATGTCGCAATCGACCTTGATGCGGCGCCTGCCGACCCCTCAGATGCGTATCTACGTCTGCACCTTCTCTCGCATCGTCTCGTGCGACCCAACACCATCAACCTCGACGGCATCTTCGGGGTGCTCAACAACGTCGTCTGGACCAACGCGGGCCCGTGTCCCGTCGAGGACTTCGAGCACACTCGCCTGCGACTGCGCGACTCCGGTCCTGTCCAGGTCTTCAGCGTCGACAAGTTCCCCCGGATGACCGACTACGTGGTGCCGAGCGGGGTCCGCATCGCCGACGCCAACCGGGTTCGACTGGGTGCCCACCTGGCCGAAGGCACCACGGTGATGCACGAGGGCTTCGTCAACTTCAACGCGGGCACCCTGGGGACCTCCATGGTCGAGGGCCGCATCGTGGCGGGGGTCGTGGTCGGCAACGGGTCCGACATCGGCGGCGGCGCCTCGATCATGGGAACGCTCTCCGGAGGTGGCACCGACCGGATCAGCATCGGAGAACGCTGCCTGCTGGGCGCCGAGTCGGGGATCGGCATCTCGCTCGGTGACGACTGCATCGTGGAGGCAGGGCTCTACGTCACGGCCGGCACCAAGCTGACCCTCGAGGATGGACGGGTGATCAAGGCCAGGGAGCTCTCCGGCAGCTCGGGGATGCTGTTCATCCGCAATTCGGTCACCGGCACTGTCGAGGCCCGCTCCCGCTCCGGTGCGGGCATCTCCCTGAACGCGGCCCTGCATGCCAACGACTGAGCCCCGGATCCCGGGCAGGTCCATCGGCCGCGGTCGACGTCGAAAGCGTTGGGTCGGGCGGATCGTCCTCCCGGTCATCATCCTGATGGTGGGCGGCGCGGGCTTCTTCGCCTACACCTCGTTCAGGACTAACTTCGGTGAGCCTTCATGTCGCGCTACCGCGCTTGGCCGCAGCGTGACGTTCACACCTGAGCAGAGCGCCAACGCGGCCACCATCACCGTCCTGGCCCTCAAACGCGGCCTGCCCGCGCGCGCCGCCACGATCGCCAACGCGACGGCGATCGTGGAGTCCAAGCTGCGCAACATCAAGTTCGGCGACCGCGACTCGCTCGGGTTGTTCCAGCAACGCCCGAGTCAGGGGTGGGGCACCGAGGCGCAGATCCTGGACCCGGTCCATTCGACGAACGCGTTCTACGACGCCCTGATCAAGATCAACGGCTATGAGTCCATAGATATCACCAAGGTGGCCCAGGAAGTCCAGCACAGCGGGTTCCCGCAGGCCTACGCCGACCACGAGCAGGAGGGCCGCATCCTCGCCTCGACTCTGGCCGGGCACTCTCCTGGGGGCATCGGCTGCCGACTGGACGCAGCAACAGTCAGCACCCGTGCGGCCGCCATCGCCGCACACCTCAGCGCCGAGCTGGGCGTGATCGCCGCCGTCGAGGAGGGGAATGTCCGCGCGACCGGCGGTAATGCCCAGCAGGCCTGGGCCGCGGGTTCCTGGGCTGTGACCCACGCGGAGGCCGACGGCATCACCAGCGTCACGGTCGGCGACCGCACCTGGACCCGCGCGCGGGGCGAGGATGCTTGGTCGTGGCACGCCGCCGCCAAGCCCATTGCCCCGACCTCGGTGCTAATCACCCGGCGTTAAGCGTTGGAAACACGTATGGTTTTGTCGCGCCCGTCTAGCCACCTGTCAGCCCCGTGAACACCGCAGGAGGATCTTCCTTGCCACTCACCTCGCTGCGGTTCTTGGCGCTGTGCATCGCCCTCGCCATCAGCATTCCGGTGGCGCTGCTCATCCTGTGGCGTCGAGGACCGAGAAAGTCCCGCTGGGCTATTCCGGTGTTCCTCGTGGGTGTCCTGTTCGCGCAGGCATCAGCCATCAGCGCTGTCGCCGTCAGCGTCAACCGGGACTACGGCTTCTACCCCACATGGTCGTCCTTGTGGGGCACCCCGACGGCGCCGCCGGTTGTGGTAGCCGGGGCACGTCTGGGGCTGAACGCCGTGGTGGGCACGCGTCGACGGATCCTGCCGCTGACCTCCGGGCCGGCGTCCGACATCGGAAGCTACAAGACGATCACCCTCAAGGGCGCCCAGTCGGGCATCTCACAGACCGTGGTGACGTGGCTGCCGCCGCAGTATCACGACCGCCGGTACGCCAAGACCGTCTTCCCCGCCGTGATGGTGCTGGGCGGGGCAGACGTGCACATCCAGCCCGTGATTGACCGGCTCAACTTCGCGACCACCGCAAGCCAGGAGATCCGCAGCGGCCGGGTGGCACCCTTCGTGGCCGTGTTCCCCGAGATGAACGTGGCGCTGCCCGTAGAGACCGAGTGCACCAACTACCCGGCAGGCCCGCAGTCCTTCACCTGGCTCAACCAGGATGTCAGGAACTGGGCCACCTCAACGCTGCGGGTCACCAAGGATGGCCGGCGCTGGAGCGTGATGGGCTGGTCCACCGGTGGTTACTGCGCCGCGCTTCTGCACCTGCGCGAACCCGCACGCTTCGGCGCGGCTGCTTCCGTCGAGGGCTACTACACCCCCGAGCCCGGCGGGGGCACCGGCAACCTGGCTAAGCTCCTGAAGAAGTACCCGAAGCTCGCCCTGGAGAGCTCTCCGACGTGGCTGATCGAGCACCGCCCGCCGGCGCGGGTGCACCTGCTGGTGATGAGCTCGAACACGGACCCTCAGTCATACCCGCAGACGAAACAGTTCCTGCGGCGGGAGCAGAACGTGCCCGGCGTACAGCCCTATATCGTCCAGAACATCGGACATTCACTGGACGCCTACCAAGCGGTCCTGGCACCCATCATGAACTGGATGGCAGCCGTGGCTGACCTGTAGACGGACGCGTGCATGTCCACGTATGAAGGCAAATCGAAGCGCCCGGCACATCCACACAGGATTTGCCGGGCGCTTCGGTGCGCGGTGGAATGCCAGGTCAGCGCCTGCTGACGTGAACGTACTTGCGCTCGAGCGGCCCCACGTAGAGCTGGCGTGGGCGGGCAATCTTGAGATCGGGGTCTTCGATCATCTCGCGCCACTGGGCGATCCAGCCCGGCAGTCGCCCGAGGGCGAACAGCACGGTGAACATCTTGGGCGGGAAGCCCATTGCCCGGTAGATCAGCCCGGTGTAGAAGTCCACGTTCGGGTACAGCTTGCGCTCGATGAAGTAGTCGTCCGAGAGCGCCAGCTGCTCCAGCTGGAAGGCGATGTCGAGCAGCTCGTCGCGCTGGCCGAGGCTCTCGAGAAGCTGGTCGGCGGTCTTCTTGATGATGGTTGCACGCGGGTCGTAGTTCTTGTAGACGCGGTGGCCGAAGCCCATGAGCTTGGCCCCGCCCTCTTTGGCCTTGACCTTGCGCACGAACTCGTTGACGTCACCGCCGTCGGCCTTGATCTGCTCGAGCATCGTGAGCACCGCCTGGTTGGCGCCCCCGTGCAGGGGCCCGAACAACGCGTTGATGCCGGCCGAGACGGAGGCGAACAAGTTGGCGTGCGACGAACCGACCAGACGCACCGTAGACGTGGAGCAGTTCTGCTCGTGATCGGCGTGCAGGATCAGGAGCTGGTCGAGCGCCTTGACCATGATCGGGTCAAAGTCATACGGCTCGGCCGGGAAGCCAAAGGTCATCCGCAGGAAGTTCTCCACCAGCGACAGAGAGTTGTCGGGGTAGAGGAACGGCTGGCCGATGCTCTTCTTGTAGGCGTATGCCGCGATGGTCGGCAGCTTGGCCATCAGTCGAACGGTCGACAGATCGACCTGCTCGGCGTCGAACGGGTCAAGGCTGTCCTGGTAGAACGTCGAGAGGGCGGAAACCGCCGAGGACAGCACCGGCATCGGGTGCGCGTCTCGCGGGAAGCCGCCAAAGAAGCTCCGCAGGTCCTCGTGCAGCAGCGTGTGGCGGCGGATCCGCGCGTCGAAGTCGGCCAGCTCTACGGCGGTCGGCAGCTCGCCATAGATGAGGAGGTGAGAGGTCTCCAGGAAGGTTGAGTTCTCGGCCAGCTGCTCGATCGGGTAGCCGCGGTAGCGAAGGATGCCGGCGTCACCGTCGATGTACGTGATCGCCGAGCGGCACGAGGCTGTATTGACGAAGCCCGGGTCGAGCGTGACGCGACCCGTCTCCTTCAACAGCTTCGATACGTCGTACGCGTCGCTGCCCTCTGTGGCATGGAGCAACGGGCAAGCGAGCTCTTGGTCGCCGGTGCGCAGGATCGCGTCAGCTGTGTCGATACTCATGAAGTTGTGACCTCCTTGTATGCCGGCTCCATTGCCGGGTCATGCGAATCCGATCACGCTACTCCAGCAAAAGTTGGCGCGGGACCTGAGATCAAGTGTCGAACACCGTTGGTCGCGCTGTCTACGGCTGGCCCAAACGCCTCGTCGCGGCATTGATACGTTCGTCGGTAGCCGTCAGGGCGATGCGCACATGACGCCCGCCCGCCGCGCCGTAGAAGCTGCCCGGCGCCACCAGGATGCCGCGCGCGGCCATCTCAGAAACCAGGGACCAGCCAAAACCAGCCTCCGTGGCACGGTCCGTGGCAGCGTCGCCGCGGCCGTCAGAACCGCGGTCATCCCTCGTCGTCCAGAGGTACAAACCCGCTTCCGAGTGCTCAATTCGGTATCCGGCGCTCTCCAGGGCGGTCCTGAGCTGCCCACGTCGTTTGCCATAGCACGCCTTCTGCCGTGCCACATGTGTGTTGTCCGCCAGGGCTGCGACCATGGCCTGCTGAACCGGCCACGGGACCATCATCCCGGCGTGCTTGCGAACCTCGAGCAGCCTGCCGACAAGGACCGGGTCCCCCGCCACGAAGGCGGCACGATAGCCCGCCATGTTGCTCTGTTTGCTCAGCGAATAGACCGCGAGAAGGCCCTCGTGAGTTCCGTCACATACCCGTGGGTCAAGGATGCTAGGAACGGCCCCCGGAGTGCCCAGCCCGGAGCCCGGACCTTCCTGACCGCCTCGCCAGTCCAGCTCGGCATAGCACTCGTCACTGGCGACGATCACTCCGTGTTGCCGCGCCCATCGCACCACGTTCGCGAGATGCTCGACGCCCAGAACGCCACCCGTGGGGTTGCTCGGGCTGTTGACCCACAACAGCTTTGGCCTCATCCGACCAGTCAGGTCGTCATCAATCGATCCGTCGCCGTTCAGGCTGCGCAACGGCTGCGGCGACGCGCCCGCAAGTCGTGCGCCCACGTCATACGTCGGATAGGCAAGGGCGGGGAACGCGACAACATCACCGGGGCCGGCGCCGAGCAACGTCGGCAGCCAGGCCACCAGCTCCTTGCTGCCCACCGTCGGTAGGACCCCGTCGGGATTCACATCCGGAACGCCCCGACGGCGGGCAAACCACGTCGCCACCGCCTCGCGGAGGGCGGGGGTGCCCCACGTCTGGGGGTAGCCATGGGCATCGGCCGCCTCGATGAGGGCGGTCCTGACGACCTCCGGCGTCGAATCCACCGGGGTTCCCACCGAGAGGTCGATGAGCCCCCCAACATGAGAACTCGCCCGCTCCTTGTAAGGAGCAAGCGAGTCCCATGGAAATTCCGGAAGTCTATCCATCGCGCTGGTCGAAGTCATAGCCCATTGTGGTGCTGACCGGTCGGTCCTACTCCTCGTGCTTCTGCGGCGGCAGAGCCATGATCAGCGGGTGGTCCTTCGCGATCTTGCCGAGCTTGGCGGCGCCGCCGGGGCTCCCAAGGTCATCGAAGAACTCGACGTTGGCCTTGTAGAAGTCCTTCCACTGCTCGGGGGTGTCATCCTCGTAGAAGATGGCCTCGACCGGGCAGACCGGCTCGCATGCGCCACAGTCGACGCACTCGTCAGGGGGAATGTAGAGCGTGCGCTCACCCTCGTAGATGCAGTCGACGGGACATTCCTCGATACAGGCCTTGTCCTTGACGTCGACGCAAGGTTGAGCGATGACATAAGTCATAGTGAGTGGTCCTCCTGAAGGGCGGCTGCAGACAACGCCTAGTATGCGCCCAGCCCGGAGAGCAGCCTGTACGCGGGGCCAGCCAATGACCAGATAGCCCATCGAAAGTAGTGAGATCTCAGCCATGACAGACCCAGACCCCCTCGACGGACTCCGTCCCGGAATGCGTGCCGTGGTCCGTCGCCGCATCGAACACGGCGTCACGGATGCGTTGGGCGACATCGTGGCCTTGGACGCGGACACCGTCTCGGTCCGGACCCGACGAGGCGTGGAGGTGATCGGCCGGGCCGCCGTCACAGCAGCCAAGGAGGTCCCACCCGCTCCGGCCCGCCGGGGGGCCCCACACCTGGCCATCTCGATGCAGGACCTGGAGCGGATCATGGTCGAGGGGATGCCGCCGCTCGAACGCGCCGAGCTGGGCGGCTGGCTCCTGCGGGCAGGGGCCGGGTTCACCGGTCGGGCCAATTCGGTTCTGCCGCTTGGCGACCCAGGTGTGTCGCTGTCCGAGGCGGTCGACCACTGCGAGAGCTGGTATGACGAGCGGGGGCTGCGGCGCCTGTTCGCCCTCTTCGGCCCGGCAGGCTTCGCCGTCGAGGACGACCTGCTCGGCCGCGAGCTCCTGACGCGAGCCTATGAGCCGTTCAACAGCACCGCAGTGATGACCGCTGCCACCCGGGCGCTGCCACCGGAGCTCACCCATCCGTCGGGCGCCCAGGTTCGGCTCGAGTCCACCCCCTCGCCTCAATGGTGGGACGCCTGGGCCACCCGTGGCGGCCTCAACACCACGGTCACGCGCTCCGTGGTCCGAGCGGTGATGTGCGGTTCACCGGAGCAGGTGTTCGCCTCGCTGGAGGTCGATGGTGGCGTCGTCGGCGTCGCCAGCCTCGCTTTCGCGCAGGGTTGGGCGGGGGTTTTCGCGCTGCACGTGGCGCCGGAACATCGGCGTACCGGTGTCGCGGTGCAGCTCATGGGCGCGCTGGCGGACTCGTCGCGCGCACGCGGCATACGATCCATGTATCTGCAGGTGCTGCACGCCAGCTCGCCGGCCAGGGGCCTCTATCAGCGGCTTGGCTTCAGCACCCACCACGAGTACTGCTACCTGGGAAGCTGAACCACCAGGGCGTCGCCGGGGCGGTGCACGTCACGCTGTCCTCAGGGATGTAGTGGGTATTGAAACGCACCGTCTTGACCTGAGCCCCGTTCTTCTGAAATGCGTCGTGAACGTCGAGATCGGTTCCGTGATCTGCCAGCCGTGAGCCATCGCAGTGGTCACCTTGGGCGGGGCGGGAACCAGCTTGCAGTCATGCCAGGGTTCCGTACCTTCCGCGGTAGTACACCAGAGCCTCACCTGAGTGCGGTGAGCTTGTTACCGAAACCACCTCGCCGACCACAATGCTGTGGTCACCGGACGGATGCACGGCCGTGATTCGGCACTCGAACGTGGATAGTGCATCGTTTGACAGGGCCACCCCGGTCGCCGGACCACGGTGGTGAGGAATCCGATCCAGCTGACCATGCAGGGGCCGCCCTCGTGTTGCCAGCCAGTCAGCAGCTGATCTGTCGCCAGCGGACAGCACGCTGATACCCCAGAACCCCGCATCCATCACGGCGTCGTGAAAACGCCCTTCACGTTCGATACAGACCAGCAGCAACAACGGCTCGAGCGACACGGAGGTCAGCGCGCTGGCGGTCATCGCATAGTCCACATCGCGGGTCCGCGTGGTCAGCATCGAGACGCCCGTGACGAAGCGACCCATCGCCCGCCGGAAGGTGTCGATGTCCGGCAGGTCTGCGTCCTTGCCGTCCGTCGTGTTCTGGCTCATCCGTTGCCCCGAGCGTCTTGCAGCAAGTCATTCTCCAGCAGGCCATTGACCGGTGATGCGCCAGGCGCCGCCGGCGTGAGATGGCCGGCCACGGGGTCGAAACGCGCGAAACCCTCACGACCGCTGAGCCGGCCCGCTATGTGGTTGGACAATGCGTAGTAGCCCTCGTGGACGACGACCTGGGTGGCATGCTGGGCCAGCGCCATGCTCTGCATCTGGACCAATGTGGGCTCCTCCACTACGTGAGTGACAGACTCGTCCGGCACCACTGACGGTGGATATGGCTCATCCTGTTGCAAGACAACACAGTTCGAGCGCTGTAAGGCCACATTGTCATGCAGCCACGCGCGGTCCTGCGACGCCCAGCTCGCCGGAGTCAGAATGCAGAAAGCCACCGGCACGGCCACCCCGCCGGCTTCGGCCTCCGCAGCCAGTGCCGAAAGAGCTGACATTGTCAGGCGATGGGCCTGGATGTGGTCCGGATGCCCGTAGCCGCCTTGTTCGTCGTAGGTCACGACGACGTCCGGCCGAAGTGCTCTTATGTGAGCCGCCACCATGGCTGCGGCCTCGCCAGGGTCAGCACGCACGAAAGCATCCGGACGCTCTGCGCTCGCGGTGCCGGCCATTCCCGAGTCGCGATACCGCGAGGCCACGCCGTGTTGCGGGTCCTCCCCCAGCACCGAATGGGTGACCCCCAGAACCGACATTGCCGCCCGGAGCTCTTCTCTTCGCCAGGGCCCGAGGGTGTCATCGCGGTCGGCACCGAGATGCGCCAGCGCCGGCGGGATCACCTCGCCCTCCTCGCCGAGGGTGCAGGTGAGCAGGTGAACGTCATGGTGGCGCGAAGCGTAGGTGGCCATGGTCAGACCGGTCGTCAGAGTCTCGTCATCCGGGTGCGCATGAACGAAGAGGAGCCTCGCCCGTCTTACCCCGTCCGTCGCGTCCTCGGACGTGAGGTGACCGCTCATCGAAGTGACACCGTCGCGAGGTCGACCGTGCCGAAGAGTGCCTGGTTGTCGACGTAGTCCGTCACACCGGCGCCATGCACGAACACCGACTTGGAGTTGCTCAGGGCGATAGCCGCAACGTTCGCGGCAAGGGCCTGGTCAAGGTCCCCCCAGGCCTTCTCGCGTTTGGACGCGTCCGCGATCAAAGCGGCGGCATCGATCTTGGCACCGATGGCGGAGCTGGCGAACCGGCCGTAGTCCTGACCTGAAGAACTGGCACTGAGGTTCAGCCGGCTGTCGAACAGCGACGGGATAACACTCGATCCCGATGGCCACTGCGCGGAACCCACAGCCCACATCACGTCGTAGTTGCGGCTGTTCTGGACAGAGGCGATGTTGGTGAAGTACTCCTTCTCGATGCCCACGAGGGTGACCGAGAACCCAGCGGCCTGCCACCCCTGTTGCAGGGCGGCCATCGCATTGTCAGCTGGTGAGCCCTTCCGGTAGGCCACCGTGATCTTGACCGGCAGAGTCAGTCCTGAGGCCTGCAAAAGGGTGTGCGCCCTGGCTGCGTCACCACGAATCGGGACGCTCAGGGGATTGAAGCCACGATAGGCCGGCAAGGACTTGTTGATCATCGCGTAGGTGGGTTCCGCAGCTGAGTCTCCGCCCAGGGCAGTGACATATGCCGCCCGGTTCGTGGCCGTCGCCAGCGCCTGCCGTACCGCGAGATTGCTCATCGTCGGCCGGCTGAAGTTCGGCACGAGATAGTCCACGAACGGGCTACGCGGGTTCGACGACCTGGCGGTGATCGACGGGTTGGACAGGATGTCGTTCTGCAGCACCTGGGGGGCGGAGTCCGCCGTCACCGCAAGGGAGTCTGACCCCGCATTCGTCATGATCCTGCTCAGAACCGTCTCAACCGGGACCCCCTCCTGATAGATGATCGCGCCCGGACGCGCCTTGCGGATCGGGTCGGTCGTCTGATGCCACTGTGGGTTGCGCACGAACGTCGCACCCTTGCCCACCCTCCAGGCTCCCTTGAGCATGTAGGGACCGTCGGAGAAGATCTCGGTTGCCGACTGGGCGCCACGATCCTTGTCCGAGCGCACCGGGGCGAAGGCCGCCAGGGCCAACACCTGGTTGAAGTCCGGCACGGGTCTGGCGAGCTTGAACGTTATGGTCTGACCGGAGCAGGTGACCGCTTTGTCGAACGCTGCCTGGCCGGTCTTTCCGTAAGGGCCAACATAGGTGCTGGAGCCGTCCGAGTTGTACGCCACGTCCAGGAAGTCCAGAGCGTAGGTCAGGCCACCGGTGATCTGGGTGGTCGCGAAGGTCCGTGATATGCCGTACTTCACGTCGGCGCAGGTGACGGGCTTGCCGTCCTGCCACACGGCGTCCTTGCGCAGGGTGAGGCTCCACTTCTTCCCCCCGTCGGCAACCTTCCCGGTGTCGATTGCCAGGTCGGGCGCAAGAGCCGGCAACGTATCCTGCCGGGCAGCCGGTGCCCACGCCGTCAGGGTCCGCTGGAACACCCGTCCCGCAAACGCCATATCGGCTCCTTCATTGAGCCGCTGCGGGTCCCATGTGCCAACAGGGCCCTGACGCAGGACGTACAGAGTCCCCCCTGTCGCTGTCGGGACCACCGAGGCGGGATCCGCGAGAGCAGCCGTCTGCGACGAACAGGACGCTGACGCCAAGGTGAGGCCCAAGCCAATGACGACAGCAATGCTGCATGTTCTGGCGCGCATACTGGTGGTAACTCCTCTGGGTGGTCGGCCGGTGACGCTCGTGGCCGACCCCTCTCGACGCTATAAGAGCGTACGCTCCTCGGGGAAGTGACATGCAACTCGGTGCCCGGGCGCGATCTCGACCACCTGCGGCGTCTCAGCGGCACACACGTCCTGGGCTTTGGGGCATCGGGTCCGGAAGACACACCCCGATGGCGGGTGCTGAGGGCTCGGCAGATCACCATGAAGCAGGACCCGCTCACGCGAGGCGGCGCGGCGCGGGTCTGGCACAGGCACTGCGGAAAGCAAGGCGTGCGTGTAGGGGTGCTGAGGCTTTGCGTAGAGCGTGTCCCGGTCGGCTGTCTCCATGATCTTGCCGAGGTACATCACGATGACGCGATCGGAGATGTGACGTACGACCGACAGGTCGTGGGCAACGAAGATGTAGGCGAGCTTCTGCTCATCCTGGATGTCCTCGAGCAGGTTGATGACCTGAGCCTGAATGGAGACGTCGAGAGCCGACACGGGCTCGTCACACACGATCAGCTGCGGTTGAAGCGCTATCGCGCGAGCGACGCCGATCCGCTGACGCTGCCCACCGGAGAACTCATGCGGGTATCGGTTGTAGTGCTCGGGGTTGAGGCCCACGCGCTCCATCAGCTCCTGGACCGCCTTGCGGACCCCACCCTCGGGCTTGATGCCCTGAATGTCGTACGGGGCGGCCACGATCTTGCCGACCGTATGACGCGGGTTCAGTGAGCCATACGGGTCCTGGAAGATCATCTGCATCTCGCGGCGCAGACGTCGAAGCTCTCCGCCCTTGACGTTGGTCACGTCCTTGCCGGCAAACTCGATGGTGCCGCTGGTCGGCTCGAGCAGTCTCAGCAAAGTGCGTCCGGCTGTTGACTTGCCGCAACCGGACTCACCCACCAGGCCGACCGTCTCGCCGCGACCGACGTCCAGGGTGATCCCGTCGACCGCCCTCACCGGGGCGTCAGCACGGGAGATGATGCCCGGCTTCCGCTGCGGGAAGTACTTGCACAGGTCCGTGATCCGCAGAATCGTCTCGGGATGGGCGCGCGCGGCAGGCCGGTCGACCGGTGTATCAGTAACTGCGCTCATGGGTTCCTCCATCACGGCTTCTGGTCAGAGGTCTGGTCCTGGACCGGGTCCTGGACCAGGTCGGGGATCTGAACGGGGATCTGCTCCTGGCCCGAGATCTGGGCGTAGATATCGGCTCGTCGCGCGGCGTCGATGTGACAGCGGGCACTCTGCCCCGGCCTGGCCTCGAGCAGGTCAGGCACCTCGGTCCTGCAGCGATCGCCCTCGACCTCTGAACGATGAGCGCAACGTGGGTTGAACGCGCAGCCCGACGGCAGGTTGATCAACGACGGCGGATTACCCGGGATGGGATCGAGACGGTCGCTGCGCACCTTGTCCAGACGCGGCATCGACGCCAGCAGGCCCCAGGTGTACGGGTGCTGCGGAGCGTAGAAGACCTCATCGACGCTGCCCTTCTCGACGCACTTGCCGCCGTACATCACGATGATGTCGTCAGCCACGTTGGCGACCACGCCAAGGTCGTGGGTGATGATGATGATCGCTGACCCGAACTCCTTCTGAAGGTCCTTCATCAGATCGAGGATCTGGGCCTGGATCGTGACGTCGAGGGCGGTGGTCGGCTCGTCGGCGATGAGCAGCTTGGGATCGTTCACCAGCGCCATGGCAATCATTGCCCTTTGGCGCATCCCACCCGAGAACTCGTGCGGGTACTGGTCGACGCGGCGGTCCGGGTTGGGGATACCAACCCTGTCGAGCATCTCGATGGCCCGTTTCCTGGCCACATCCTTGCTCACGGAGTTGTGGATGCGGTAGGCCTCCACGATCTGGTTTCCGATCGTGTAGTACGGGTGAAGGGCCGACAGCGGATCCTGAAAGACCATCGCCATCTGGTTGCCACGCAGAGAACGGATCCGCTGGTCCGAGACAGCCAGCAGGTCCTCGCCGTCGAGCAGTATCTGGCCCGACAGCCTGGCCTTCGACCGGCGGTGCAGGCCAAGGATGGCCAGGCTGGCTACCGACTTCCCCGAGCCCGACTCACCGACGATGCCGATCGTCTGGCCGCGTGCGAGCGTGAAGTCCAGACCGTCGACCGCCTTGACCAGGCCGTCGTCGGTCGGGAAGTGAACATGCAGGTCCTTGACCTCCAGGAACGGCTCCCGGGAGTCAGCCACCAGAGTGTCACTGCCGGAAAGAGGGTCACTGCTCACGGGCGTGCCTTTCACGAACTGGGGTCGCTGACATTCCTTTATCAGGCGCGTGGTCAGGCAAGGCGAACCCTCGGATCGATCACGCCGTAGAGCACATCGACGACAAGGTTGGCCATCACGATGAAGAAGGCTGCGACGAGCACGAGCGCCACGATGACGGGCAGGTCGAACACCGACACGGACGTCACCACGGCCCTGCCCAGGCCCTGGAAGTTGAAGACCGTCTCGGTGATGGCGGCACCGGCGAAGAGCCCACCGAAATCGAGCCCGGCAACGGTGACGATCGGGGTCAACGCCGCCCGCAGGGTGTGCTTGAAGATGACGGTCCGCTCGCCCAGGCCCTTGGCCCGCGCGGTGCGCAGATAGTCCTCGCCCATGGTCTCGAGCATGTAGGCGCGAGTCAGTCGCACGTAGCCGGCGGCAAACAGGGCGGCCAGGGAGAACCACGGCAGGAGCAGACCCTGGAACCATCCAGCGGGATCCTGGAAGATCGACACATAATTGGGCGGCGGCAGCAGCTGCCACTGCGTCGAAAGATAGTTGTACATCAGTAGTGCGATGAAGAACGCCGGGAAGGAGTAGAAGACCAGTGAGATGGCGACGATGCCGCGGTCCTGCCAGTGACCTCGTTTGAGCGCCGCGATAATGCCCAGGCCGACGCCGAGGACAATCCAGATCACGAAGGCACCCAAGGAGATGGACAGCGTGACCGGAAGCCGATCCGCGACGATATCAGTGACGAGCTTGGTCTCCAGCGGCGAGTAGCCCAGGCAGGGTGCGGGACAGTGGGTGACCTTGTCCGGGTTGTTCTTGGCGAACACCGGGTCGTCCGGGAAGGTGCGAGCAGAGACCAGACCCTTGACAAAGTTCGCGTACTGGACGGTCACCGGCTTATCCAGACCGAGCGCATGGCGATTGGCCGCGATCGAGGACGGTGTGCAGTTCTTGCCGCACGTCAGTCGCGCCGGGTCCGTGGGGCCGGCGTAGAAGATACCGAAAGTGACGATACTGATGACCACGAGCATCAGGATCGCGGCGATGATCCGTCGAATGATGTAGTACAGCATGAGCGGTCACCACCGAAGCGGCGACATCACCTCACCTTCTGGTCGAGCGGGGATACAACGACGACGGTCCGTGGCTGGGCTCACATCTCAGCAATGCCTGGGTGCCCAGCCCCGGGACGGACACGCGTCCTAGCGCGGCCGCCCCGGGTTGTGCAAACTCTCCTACTTCACGCTGGTGTCCACGCCCACGCTGCCGAGGTCCGGGTAGTTGCTGACCCCCGGGTTGTCGATCCAGCCCCTGACGCCGGAGCCCCAGGTCAGGAAGAACTTCTGGGTGCGCAGCGGGATGTAGCCGACCTCCTTGGCGATGGTCTCGTCGATATCGCCCCACATGGTGGCCTGCTTGGTCAGATCGACGGTGGCGTAAGCCGCATCGATCGCCTTGTTGACCGCGTCGTTCTTGTAGTAGCCGTAGTCCTGGCCGTTGGAAGCGGCGGTCAGGTTGACACGGCTGTCGAACAGCGGCGGGATGTCGGTGGAAGCCGACGGCCAGTCAGCACCCCAGCCGCCCCACGTTACGTCGTACTTGCTGGCGTTGGCAGGGTTCTGGATGACGTCGTAGTAGGTGTCGGTCAGCTCATTCAGCGTGGTGATGAAGCCACCGGCATCCCAGCCGGCCTTCAGGGCAGCAGCGCCCTTCTGGCTGGTGGGCGTGCCACCGCTGTAGGTGAGTGTGATCGGGTACGGCATCTTGACGCCGGCCTCGGTCAGCAGAGCCTTGGACTTCGCCGGGTCACCGCCGTCTGGCGCGTTGAACGCGTTGAACGCCTTGTAACCGAGCACTGCCGGGCTGATGATCGACTGCGCCACCTTGCCGGAGTCCGTACCACCGTTGGCTGCGACCCAGCCGTTCTTGTCGGTGGAGAAGACGAGAGCCTCACGAACCTTGGGGTTGGTCATCTTCTTGAAGTTCGGCAGCAGGTAGTCGACATATGGAGCGTCGACGTTCTCGGACCGAGTCTTCATCGCAGGGTTGGCCTTGACCGTCGGGCGCATGGCCGGCGGAACGTTGCGGTCAGTGACGGCGAACTTGTCATTGCCCTGGTCGCTGATCAGTCGCTGGGCGATGACCTCGTCGGTCAGACCCTCGGTGAACACGATCTTGTCCGGAAGCGCCTTGCGGATGGTGTCCGTGCTAGCGCTCCAGTTCGTGTTGCGGACGAACGTGCCGCCCGTGCCCTTCGTCCACGTTCCCTCGAGCTTGTACGGGCCGGAGGAGAAGACGGCGAAGTTGGACTTGTCACCCTTGTCCAGGCTTGCCTTGTAGGGAGAGAAGGCGGCCATGCTGACGGTGTAGTTGAAGTCACCGACAGGCTTGCTCAGCTTGAAGGTGATCGCCTTGCCGTCGCAGGTGACCGCCTTGTCAAAGAGGGCCTGGCCGGCTGTGTCCTTGGCGTAGGGGCCCTTGTAGACGGAGCCGCCCTTGGGGTCCGTCGGGATGTCAAGGAACTGGAGGGCGTAGTTCGGGCCACCGGTGATGACGTCGGTGGCAAACGTCCGGGAGACGCCGTACTTGATGTCGGCGCAGGTGATGTCCGAGCCGTCCTGCCACTTGACGCCGTCCTTGAGCGTGAACTTCCAGGTCTTGCCACCGTCCGAGGCGGTGCCGGTGTCGGTCGCGAGGTCCGCGATGAGCTTCGTGCCTGCCGCGCCGGCCGCGACCGGGGTGGTCGTCAGGGTGCGGTAGACCATACGTGCTTCGTTGTAGAGGTCGCGCCCGATGTACGTCCGCTGCGGATCGAGGTGCTCCGCCGCACGCTTTGTCAGGTAGTAGAGCGTGCCGCCGGCTTTGGCAGCCGAGGCCGCCGTACTGCTCGACGTCGAGGTCGAAGTACCGCCACCGCACCCTGCTGCGGTAAGGGCCACCACACCGCCAATGGCGATGGCCGCGATGCCACGTTTATTGCGAGTCATGCCGCTCTCCTTGCTGATGTCCACCGCCGTGTGCGGTGCTCTTCTCGCCAACGTTCGTTGACGAAGACTCATGGGTTGCTAGCTACGGTCGGACTTGGGGTCAAGCGCATCGCGGAGACCATCTCCGAGCAGGTTGGCGCTGAGCACCAGCAGGAAGATGGCCATGCCGGGAAGCCAGAAGAACATCGGGTCCGTGGCCAGGAAGGTCACCGAGTCGGTGAGGATGTTGCCAAGCGTGGGCGTGGGCGCCGGAACGCCGACACCCAGGAAGGACAAAGCGGCCTCCGCGCTCACGTAGGTCGGGAAGATCAGAGTTCCGTAGACCAGGATCGGCGCCCACAGGTTCGGCAGGAGCTCGGTGAACCAGATCCGGTAGCCACGGGCGCCCAGCGAGCGGGAGGCCTCCACGAACTCACGCTCGCGCAGCGAGAGGACCTGGCCGCGGATGATCCGGGCGAAGAACGGGAATCCGAAGAAGCCGAGAACCACGATCAGATAGACGATCTGCGACGGTGCGCCCGCCGGGACCCCGAAAGAGGTGATCTTCTCGATAAGAACCACCGACAGCGCCAGCAACATGAGCAGCTGAGGGAACGCCAGGACCAGGTCGATGAACCGGCCGAACCAGAAGTCGGTCGCCCCGCCGGTGTAACCGCTGATGATCCCGATCACCGAGCCCATGACGAGGCTGAACACAGTGGCCGCTGAGGCGATGAGCATCGACTGGGTGACCCCGCCGACGATCCGGGACAGGACGTCGCGACCAGTCTGCGGTTCGACCCCGAACAGGTGCGACGGACTGACGCCACCCAGGCGCCCCGTAGGCATCCCGTCAGCCAGGTTGAGCAGGTTGGTGTGAGGCTTGTAGGGATCGATCACGCCAAAGTGCTGCAGGATCGGTGCGGCGAGGGCCACGACCACGTACAGGATGACGATGACAAGGCACACCATCGACACCTTGTCCCGGCGCAGCCGGGACCGGGCGATCTGCCAGGGCGAGCGGCCGACGATCTTCTTGGGGCCCCCGGGACCTTCGGGAGGGGTCTCGGAGAGGGAGGCCTGATCCAGAAGAACATCGGCCTCCAACTTCCCGGCTATAAAAGCCATCCCGGAAACCCTTTCTTTTGGCGTGTTCGACCCAGCCACGCACACCGCGGCCGGCTCTGGTCCCACTTGATTTCCGTCAGCCTAAGACTTCCGTCAGCCTAAGACTTCCGTCAGCCTAAGACAGGATTGGCATGCTCCGTGCCCGCCTGGGCCTTCCGTCGCCGAATTGTGACCGGAAAGCGGTCAATAGGGCTGAAAAGGTCGATCACGATGCAAATGCCTACAAAAGAACCCCCCGGAACCTCAGGCTCCGGGGGGTTCTTGGTGCTGGTCAGAGCAAGGTCAGGACCTGGCTGCCGTCTTGGCCCGTGCGGCGGTGCGTGCCCGCTCGTGCTGCTGAAGCACCAGTTTGCGGATACGGACCGCGACCGGGGTGACCTCGACACACTCGTCCTCGCGGCAGAACTCCAGCGCCTGCTCCAGGCTCAGCTTGCGCGACGGGACCAGTCGCTCGAGCACTTCGGAGGTGGCCGAGCGAACGTTGGTGAGCTTGCGCTCCTTGCAGATGTTGACGTCCATGTCCTCCACCCGGGAGTTCTCACCGACGATCATTCCCTCATAGACCTCGGTGGTCGGCTCCAGGAACATGGCGCCGCGCTCCTGCAGGTTGAACATGGCGTATGACGTTGCCGCACCCGTGCGGTCGGCCACCAGCGAGCCGTTCTGCCGGGTCTTCAGCTCCCCCACCCACGGTTCGTAGTCCTCGAAGACGTGGTTGGCGATGCCAGTGCCCCGGGTGTCGGTGAGGAACTCGGTCCGGAAGCCGATCAGCCCTCGCGAAGGAACGACGAACTCCATCCGCACCCAACCGGTGCCGTGGTTGGTCATCTGCTCCATCCGGCCCTTGCGGATGGCCAGCAGCTGGGTGATCACGCCGAGATACTCCTCGGGAGCGTCGATCGTGAGGCGCTCGAACGGCTCGTGGGTCTTGCCATTGATCTCACGGGTGACGACCTGCGGCTTGCCGACAGTCATCTCGTAGCCCTCGCGACGCATCTGCTCGACGAGAATGGCCAGCGCCAGCTCACCTCGACCCTGCACCTCCCAGGAGTTGGGGCTCTCGGTCGGCATCACCCGGATCGAGACGTTGCCGACGAGCTCCCGGTCGATGCGGTCCTTGATCAGGCGCGCGGTGACCTTGGTGCCCTTGGTCCGGCCGACCAGCGGTGAGGTGTTGGTACCAATGGTCATCGAGATCGCCGGCTCGTCAACGGTGATCATTGGCAGCGGGATGGGATTGTCCGGGTCCGTCAGCGTCTCGCCGATGGTGATCTCCGGGATACCTGCCAGCGCGATGATGTCGCCGGGACCGGCGCTGTCGACGGGCTTGCGCTCCAACGCCTCGGTCATCAGGAGCTCGGTGATCTTGACCCGCTCGACGGTGCCGTCGGCCCGGCACCAGGCCGCCTGCTGGCCCTTCTTGATCGTGCCGTTGTAGACCCGGCAGAGCGCCAGACGACCGAGGAACGGCGATGCGTCCAGGTTGGTGACGTGGGCCTGCAGGGGTGCCTCGTCGTCGTACACGGGTGCCGGGATGGTCTCCAGGATCGCCGCGAAGAGGGACTCGAGAGTGGCCTCGTCCGGCATCTCACCGTTCTCGGGGCGGGTGAGCGACGCGCGTCCGGCACGGGCCGAGGCATAGACGATCGGGAAGTCCAGCAGCCCGGTTGCCATCGAGGCATCATCCAGCAGGTCCATGAACAGCTCATAGGTCTCGTCGACGACGGCCGCGATGCGGGAGTCGGGGCGATCGACCTTGTTGATGCACAGAATGACAGGCAACCTGGCAGCGAGCGCCTTGCGAAGGACAAAACGCGTCTGTGGCAGCGGGCCCTCGGATGCATCGACGAGCAGGACGACACCATCCACCATGGACAGACCGCGCTCGACCTCACCACCGAAGTCGGCGTGACCTGGGGTGTCGATGATGTTGACGGTGACGCCGTCCGGCTGGCCGGCCTTCGCGGCGGCCGGGCCCTTGTACCTCACCGCGGTGTTCTTGGCGAGAATGGTGATGCCCTTCTCGCGCTCGAGATCACCGGAGTCCATGGCACGCTCTTCGACGTGCTGGTGGGCACCGAAAGCCCCGGACTGCCAGAGCATGGCGTCTACGAGTGTGGTCTTACCGTGGTCTACGTGGGCGACGATGGCAACGTTGCGGATGTCACCGCGGGTTTGCATGGGCATGGGACAATTCTCTCAGCAATTGAGTGCGCCCCTGACCACGCACGCTTGGCCAAGCCTGCGCGGAGTCTTTGCGAGCCGTTCCGATCGTCAGCCCATCAGTGCAGCCAGAGCCGCAAGGATCGGGAGGTCGGCAGGAAGCCAGCTCACGTCATACAGCTCGGCCTTGGTGAGCACGCGCAGCTGGTCATGGTCCTCCAGGGGGCGCGGCTCACCAGCAGTGACCCGTGCCAGCCACACCTGCATCACGTATCGGTCG
Source organism: Dermatophilaceae bacterium (assembly GCA_035655615.1). GTDB lineage: Bacteria > Actinomycetota > Actinomycetes > Actinomycetales > Dermatophilaceae > UBA4719. Next base: position 9,320 of record DASRUA010000305.1, on the reverse strand, counting down.
CCGAGCGGCCAGCCTCCGGCCGAGGGACCTTCCACCTGGGCGCCGAGCTCGATCTCGACCCCGAGCTCCTCACGAATCTCACGGAGGAGCGCATCCTGCGGCTGTTCCCCCGGCTCGACCTTTCCGCCGGGCAGCTCCCACCCGCCGGCCAGCGCGGGAGGCTCTGTCCGTCGGCCACTGAGCACCGTGGTCGGCCGGGTGAGGTCATCGACGATCGCGGCGCCGACGACGCGGGCTGGGATATTGACGGAGGTATCCATGTCGCGCACAGTCTGCCCCAAAGGATCTTCGACAGAACCACATCAGAGGACTCTGGGATGCGTGGGCACCCTTGTGGTCCACCGCAGGTCATCGGCCGCATCTCAACGTGGCAGGGCATCAAAGACCGACTCGACATTCCACCCGCGGCTTGCCACGGTTGTCACCATGAGCAGACTGTTGACCGACCAGGAGATCACCCGGCAACTGGAGAACCTGCCAGGAGGGCGGCTCGACGGCGACCGTCTCTTGGGCCCAAACGATGCGCCTGACTTTCCCGCTGCACAGGCCGCAACCCGACTTGGCGCACTATCAACGGCGTCGAAGTGAGTGAGCAGCAGCTTGACCACGACGAGCCACACAAGGGCAACATCGCCCTGCGGCTGAACTGGCTCCGGGCCGGGGTGCTCGGGGGCAACGACGGCATCGTGTCGACGGCGGGCATCGTCCTGGGCGTGGCCGGCGCGACTGCGACACGAAGCACGATCCTGACCGCGGGCGTCGCCGGCCTGGCTGCCGGCGCGATGAGCATGGCGGTGGGTGAGTACGTCTCGGTCAGCTCCCAGCGCGACACGGAGAAGGCGCTGCTCGAGAAGGAACGTGGCGAGCTGCGCGACTCCCCGGACGAAGAGCTGGCAGAGCTCACCGATATGTATGCCGCCAAAGGGCTTTCGCACGACCTGGCCGCCGAGGTGGCGGTACAGCTGACGGCAATCGACGCGCTCGCGGCGCACGCCGAGGTGGAGCTGGGCATCAACCCCGGCAACCTGACCAGCCCCTGGCACGCCGCCTTCGCGTCGATGGTGGCGTTCACCCTCGGAGCCCTGCTTCCGCTGGTCGCGATCACGGTGCCTCCGGCGGCACTGCGGGTGCCGGTCACGGTGGCCGCAGTTCTCGTGGCCCTGGGCGTGACGGGTGTGGTGTCAGGCTGGCTCGGCAAGTCTCCGCTGGCAAGACCGTTCTGGCGCAATGTGATTGGCGGTTCAGTGGCGATGGCCGTCACGTACGGCATCGGCACCCTGTTTGGCCACGTGGCGCTCTAGCTCGCTGGGTCCGCATCAACGACCCGCATCAACGACCTGGATCAGCGGCCTGGATCAGCGGCCTGGATCAGCGGCCTTGGGCGGTCGGCAGCGTCTGGGACGGGCACGTCGCCAGGATCCGCGCAAGCGCGTCTCGCTCTGCGCTGGTGACCCACACTCCGTACTTCACCTTCACCGCAATCTGGCGCGCTGCGTAGGCGCAACGGTAGGTCTTGTTGGGCGGCAGCCAGGTGGCCGCGTCGCCGTCGCTCTTGCGTTGGTTGGTTGGCCCATCGACGGCGAGCAGGTTGAGCAGGTCATTCGCAAACGCCGTGCGTCGCGGCGTCGACCACTGTTGCGCACCCTTCTGCCAAGCGTCGGAGAGCGGAACGACGTGGTCGATCTGGACCGTGCTGGACGTGCTCTTGCCACGAACGAAGGCAATGGTCGTTCCCGAGTAGGGGTCATGGAGGGTGCCGGAGAGGACCAGGCAGCCGTGGGTCCCCGACTTGAGAACGAACGACGTGAGGTCACGTCGCAGGACGTCGTTGCGGGTATCGCAGCCGTTTCGATCAACGTCCGTCCAGGCCTGGCCGAAGAGCGCGCGGTCGTAGCCCGTCTTCGGCGCCCGTCCCTTGACCGCAAGGGTGGCGAGCGCTGCAAGGGCCGATCCCCCTTTGGCCGATGAAATCGATGAGTTCGCGGTACCTTCTTGCACCGAAGCGCTGTCCGAGGACGTTGCCAGCGGGGTGCAGGCACCGACCAGGGTCACGACCATGGCAGACACCAATATCAAGCCCATCCGGGTGAATCCGATGTTCGACGAGCGGCTGGAGGGCATCCGGCAACCATAGGGCAGACTGCTTCGCATGGTTCTGGGCATGACCTGCGCACTGTTCGCAGCACTGGGGTACGGCAGCGCATCGGTCCTCCAGAGTGTTGCCGCGCGCAAAGCAGAGTCCACCCCCGGCCTTGACCCGCGACTGCTGGTGCGCCTAGCCGGATCGGTCCCCTACGTGTCAGGGCTCGGCCTCGATCTGGCGGCCTTTGTGGCCTCACTTGTGGCCCTGCGGACGCTGCCTCTGTTCTTCGTTCAGTCCGCCGTGGCCGCGAGCGTCGGGGTCACGGCAGTCATCGCGGCGGCCATCGGTGTCCGGTTGCAGGGTCGTGAGATCGCCTCGCTGGTCGTGCTCGGCGCGGGGTTGCTCCTGCTGGCCTCCTCTGCCCAGCCGGAGCAGGGAAAGCCGCTGACACTCGCAGTCCGGTGGCTGTTGCTCTCCTCTGTGGTCATCCTGGGTGCCGCGGGAGCGTTGGTCGCCCGACGCAACGGCCGTTCCAGCGCACAAGCTCTTGCCGTGCTCGGAGGACTCGCCTTCACAGTCGTGGCTGTCACAGCGCGCAGCCTGACCGTGCCCAATACCCTCTGGCATGTTCTGGCCGACCCCGGCCTGTGGGCCATCCTCGCCCTGGGCGGGCTGGGGATGCTGCTGTTCACGACGGCTCTGCAACGGGGATCGGTGACCAGTGCGACTGCGTTGACGTTCGCCGTCGAGACGATCGTTCCGGCGGGCATCGGACTGGCATTCCTGGGAGACACCACCCGCCCTGGTTTCGCCCCGGTCGCGGCAGTGGGGTTCGTGCTGACCATTGCAGGAACACTGGCCCTTGCGACAGATCCCAAGCTGTCTGGCTAGAATCCGGCCAAAAGAACCTTCGCTCAAGGAGATGACATGGCCTCAACCAGTCCCGGCTACTCGATCACCGTCCGTGTTGAGGTGCCCGCTGGGGCGACCGCGACGGCCGCGCTCACCAGCGCCGTGGGCACGGCGGGCGGCGCACTCACCGCTCTCGACGTCGTCGAGAGCCAAACGGACCGCATGGTTGTCGACGTCACCTGTGACACCTCAGGCGAGACGCACGCCGACGTGATCACCAAGGCCATCGCCGAGATCCCCGGCGCGACCGTGCGCAAAGTGAGCGATCGCACCTTCCTGATGCACCTCGGCGGCAAGATCGAGGTCACTCCCAAGGTGCCGCTGAAGCACCGCGACGACCTTTCCCGCGCATACACCCCTGGCGTGGCCCGCGTTTGTCTGGCCATCGCCGAGCACCCAGAGGACGCGCGACACCTGACCATCAAGCGCAACACGGTGGCAGTGGTCACCGACGGCTCGGCGGTGCTGGGCCTGGGCAACATCGGGGCGGCCGCCTCGCTGCCCGTGATGGAAGGCAAAGCGGCCCTGTTCAAGCAGTTCGGTGGCGTCGATGCCTGGCCGGTCTGCCTGGACACGCAGGACACCGACACCCTGGTGGAGATCGTCCGGGCCATGGCTCCCGTCTACGGCGGCATCAACCTGGAGGACATCTCGGCTCCCCGCTGCTTCGAGATCGAGGCCCGGCTGCGCGAGCTCCTGGACATCCCCGTCTTCCACGACGACCAGCACGGCACCGCCATCGTGGTGCTTGCCGCGCTGACGAACGCCCTGAAAGTCGTCAACAAGCGCATCGAGGACGTACGCATCGTCGTATCCGGGGTTGGCGCGGCCGGGAACGCGATCATCCAGCTGCTGCTCGCCCAGGGCGCGGGTGAGATCATCGGCTGCGGCCGTAACGGCGCCGTGCACTCCGGTCAGAAGAACATGGACCAGTTCCGCACCTGGATCGCCGAGCACACCAACAGCGCCAACCTCGTGGGGACCCTCAAGGAGGTATTGGTCGGGGCCGACGTCTTCATCGGGGTCTCTGCCCCGAACCTGCTGACCGGCGAGGACATCGCGACCATGGCCGAAGATGCCATCGTCTTCGCCCTTGCCAATCCCGTGTCCGAGGTGGACCCCGTGGAAGCGAGCAAGCACGCCGCGGTGGTCGCCACCGGACGCTCCGACTACCCGAACCAGATCAACAACGTGCTGGTCTTTCCCGGGTTCTTCCGCGGCCTGCTCGACGCCGGCGTCTCTGACATCACCGACGAGATGCTGATCGCCGCGGCCCATGCCATCGCCGACAAGGTCCAGCCGGAACAGCTCAACTCCAGCTACATCGTCCCCAGCGTCTTCGACACCAGCGTGGCTCCCGCCGTGGCAGCCGCGGTGCGCGAGGTGGCCACCTCGCAGAGGTGACCGAGCGGGCGACAGGCCCCCGCGAAGGATGTCGCAGTCAAGCGGTGCAACCCGCGCCTGGTATGACGAATTGCCCCGTCAGGAGTTCATCTCATCCTGGGCCGGCGCGGTGCAGACGTCGAAACCGCAACCCGCAAAGGTGCCCGGCGACGGACCATCAAAGCCGATGCGGAACCGGTCAAGGAAGTGGTCAGCGTCGTGACCGCCAGCAGCCCGGCAATGACACCCGCCAAACCCGCCGGGTGTGAGGAAGCGGTCCGTCGTTCAACGTTCATGGCGCCCTCAGCTTTCGACGTCCTGCGCATTCACAAGCGACATGTCACTTCACCAACGGCCCGCCACAAGATGCACGGACCGACTCGCAGGCCGTACGCCACCCGTGGTTTCAGGTGACCTGGGCGATCATCACGCCCGCGCAAATGATGCATAAAGATTCGATCCCGACCCGTTGACAGCCCACGCCCGGACTGGAAGCGTTCGATCCTAAGGGTTTTGGTCACAGGTCTGTCTGGTCACAGGGCGCTCTGATTGTCGTATTGCATGCAGACGTGTCTGGTCTTCTTGAATCGCCATATTGCTCATCACAGTTTGATAACGATACACCGATGCGGTTGCGGATGAACACGACGGTGTAACGATACGAATCAAGGCCTTATGGGAAAGTCGCCAACGGAAGGAAAATCGATGGGAACCGCACGAAAGTCCGTCGCATTTATAGGCGCGTTGCTCTCGTTGGGGCTCGTGGTCGCAGCCTCAGGGTGTAGCTCGTCCACCACGCCTTCCTCAACTGCCACATCCTCGAAAGCATCCACGGCCGTTCCGCAGATCAATGCGGCTGACTTCAAGTCCGACTTCGCGCTCATGAAGCAGTTGACCGGATTAGCTGCACAAGGCAAAGGCCTGGTCGGAGTGCTCCTGCCAGACACGACGACGTCCACCCGGTACGTCCAGTACGACGCTCCATACCTGAAGCAGGCGTTCGAGGCTGCGGGACTCTCCGCGAGCAACTTCAAGATAGACAACGCCAACGGCAGCGCCTCGACCATGCAGACACAGGCCGAGGCGGACATCAACGCCGGCGCCTCCGTCCTGCTGGTCGACCCGCTCGACCCCGGCAGCGGTGCCGCGATCGAGTCGAAGGCCAAGGCCGCCGGCGTGAAGGTGATCGACTACGACCGTCTGGTCACCGGTGGACCTGCTGACCGCTACTACGTCAGCTTCGACAACACGAAGGTCGGCAAGCTGATCGGCGACGGGTTCGTGGCGTGCTCCACGGCCTGGAAGGTCGCGACGCCGAACGTCCTGGTCATGAACGGCGACCCCAAGGACAACAACGCGAAACTCTTCGCGCAGGGGTACCACAGTGTCGTCGACCCGAAGTTCGCCGACAAGACCTATGTGAAGGTCGCCGAGCCGGCCGGTACCTGGGTCCCGCAGGAGGCTGCCACGACGTTTGAGCAGCAGTACACCGCTCACCCGAACATCAACGCGGTGATCACGCCCAACGACGACAACGCGAACGCCGTCATCTCGGTTCTCAAGAAGAACAACATCCCGGCGAAGAAGTTCCCGGCCACCGGTCAGGACGCCTCACTCCCGGGCCTGCAGAACATCCTCACGGGCTACCAGTGCGGCACCGTCTACAAGCCGATCTACCTCGAGGCACAGGCCGCCGCAGCGCTGGCTCTGTACCTGCGGGCGGGTCAGACGCCGCCGGCGACGCTGGCCAACGCGACGACTACAGACACGGTGCTGAAGGCGGAGATCAAGTCCGTCTACACGACGCCGGTCTGGGTCACCACGGACAACATGGCCGCGACGGTCGTCAAGGACGCCGCGGTCAAGGTATCTGCCCTGTGCGCGGGCGCGACCGCGAGTGCGTGCACGGCAGCAGGGATCAAGTAGTCACCCTCGGTACGTGGTTGGGTCGCTGCTCGCGACCCAGCCACGTACCTGGCTCGTCGAACACCGGGAAGAGGCCGCGGACAGCATGACAACAACCACGGAGGGCACCGCCCCGACCGGCCCGGCGGGCGGCGAGGAGATACCGCTCCTGCGCCTGCGAGGCGTCGGCAAGCATTTCGGTCCCGTGCAAGCACTCACCGAGGTCGACCTCGACATCCCGGCCGGCCAGGTGACCGCGCTGGCAGGTGACAACGGTGCTGGCAAGTCGGTCATGATCAAGACCATCTCGGGCATCCATCCTCCTGATGGCGGGCAGATGTGGTGGGCCGGCCAACGGATGCATGTCCACACCCCAGGTGAGGCCGCCACTCTCGGGATCGAGACCGTCTACCAGGACCTCGCGCTCTGCGACAACCTCGACATCGTGCAGAACATGTTCCTCGGTCGCGAACGGATGCATCGCGGGCAGCTGGACGAGGAGTCGATGGAGAACGCGGCACGCGAGACGCTCACCAGCCTCGCCGTCACGACGGTCCGGTCGGTCCGGCAGGCGGTCGCGTCCCTCTCGGGGGGGCAGCGCCAGTCCGTCGCCATCGCCAAGGCGGTTCTGTGGAACTCCAAGCTCGTGATCATGGACGAGCCCACCGCCGCGCTGGGGGTTGCCCAGACCGCCATGGTCCTGGCCCTGGTGCGAAGACTCGCCGATCGAGGTCACGCGGTGCTGATCGTCTCGCACAACATGAACGACGTCTTCGAGGTGGCGGACCGGATCGCCGTGCTGCGACTGGGCCGGATGGTCGCCGAGCGACCCGCCGCTGAGATGGACCGGCAGATCGTGGTGGACCTCATGACAACGGGTGTGTCGACGAGGGTCGCACAACCACGACCGAGTGCGGAGTAGGCGATGTCGAACCTCAAGGAAGCAACCCCGACGCCCGACGCTGAACACCCAGGAGTCGTTGACCCCTCGACCGGTACGGTGACTGAGTCGGACTCCGCAGGTGCCTACCTTCGCGCATCCTTCGTGCGCATCAAGGGCGGCGAGACCGGAATCCTACCGGTGGTCGCCGGCCTTCTGCTCGTCTCGGTCCTGTTCCAGACGCTCAACAACCACTTCTTGACCGCCGGCAACCTTGTCAACCTCCTGGTGCAGGCCGCCGTCTTCAGTCTGCTCGCGATGGGCGAGGTGTTCGCACTCCTCCTCGGCGAGATCGACCTGTCGATCGGATTCGTGGCCGGCCTGAGCGCAGTGGTCATGGCCGAGCTGGTCCAGCCCTCTGTCGGCTGGCCCTGGTGGGCCGCCATCGCCGCAGCGCTGGTGGTGTGCGCGTTGATCGGGATCTTGCAGGGAACCTTGATCACTGGCATCGGGCTTCCCTCATTCGTGGTGACGCTGGCCGGCCTGTTGTTCTGGGAAGGGGTGATGCTCTACATCCTCGGCGACGGCGGGTCGATCCTGATCCAGGACAACATCATCAATGACATCGGCAGCGGGACCCTGACGAGGGTCGGCGGCTGGGTCGTGATGCTGGTGGTCGTCGGTCTCTATGCGATGCAGTCCTGGCGCCGCGACCAGCGCCGCCGGGACGCCGGGCTGATGGCACCTCCGCCTTCGCTGAGCGTGGCGAAGATCATCGCGGTACTCGCGGCGGGCGTGCTGCTCGTCCTCCTGTGCAACGCCGATCGCGGCGTCCTGGTCCCCGTCTACGGGATGCCCTGGGTCATCCTTCTGGTCTTCGCCGTAGTCGCGCTGTGGACATTCGTGCTCGGCCGGTTGAAGTTCGGGCGCTACATCTACGCGATCGGTGGCAACGCTGAGGCGGCACGGCGGGCCGGTATCAACCTGCGAAGGATCCGGACGACGGCCTTCATGCTCTGCTCGTTCACAGCCGGGATCGCCGGCGTCGTCTACGCGTCACGGCTGCGCTCGATCTCCACCGCGCTGGACGGTGGCACCCTCGTCCTCTACTCGGTCGCAGCAGCCGTCATCGGCGGCACAAGCCTGTTCGGCGGCCGCGGGAAGGCCATGCACGGCGTGATCGGCGGCATCGTGATCGCCGCGATCGACAACGGCATGGGCCTGCTGGGCTTCAGCGCCGCGGCGAAGTACATCGTCACGGCGCTGGTGCTGCTGATTGCCGTCACGATCGACGCCATTGCCCGGCGTAATCGCCCAGAGGGCACCTAACCAGGGGTCGGGCCCGCCACCTGAGTGGCATCGGCCTCCTCCTGCTACCGGGTCACTACCTGCAAAGAACTGCTCCGCCGTCGGGCCAGTAGATGATCATTCCCGGCGAAACGGGCGACGTCTTCTTGACGTGCCACATGTCGCCGCGTTTGGGCACATCTGGCATTCCGATGCGGCTTCCGTGGGGTGAAGGCTGGACATAGCCAACCGGGATGCCGCACGCAGCTGCTGCCTTCGCCACCCTGGAACGCTGCCTCAACGCGGCAGACACCCCCCGCACCCCCTGGGGATCGACGTCCAACACATCCCGGTCAAACGCGGACACAGCAGGTCTGCCTGACGTCATGCGCCCAAGCCTCCCTTGCCGGGATCCACCGGAGCACATCGGCACCAACCGGCCGTCCGACATCACCGCGCTTCGCTGCATCCAGAGCGCCCAGAGGGCTGCTGACCCGCACAAACGCGCTCGGTCACACGTTGAAGCGGAAAGTCTCCGGGGGGTTCGTCGCCGCCCAAAAATGGGTCAATAGAGCTCTGACCTGCGACGATGCTTGTCAACGGTTCTCGTCAGTGATCACGGTTTCTCGAAATCGCCGGGCCAAAACCGGGCCACGGACACTGCCCGTCCTTGCCGTCGCTCCCCCAACCGGTGCCGCCATATCGCACGCCGATGATGACCTCTTCATTTGGGCGTCCTTCGTCGTATGGCCACGACCCCTGTGCCGCCTTCGTGGCTGCTCGGAGCCCAGGTCGTCGTCAACCTTGTGCTGCTCTTGGTGGCGGTGCTCGTGGTCGTCCTCGGCGGGGTCGCGTTGGGCGCCCATCTTC
>DASRUA010000304.1:0-2469 GCA_035655615.1 Dermatophilaceae bacterium | reverse complement strand
CCGCCCACGTCACGCCCTCACGTGCTGATCTCCATCGCCGCCTGGCTGGTGTGCTTCGCCATCGGGGTCGCGCTACAGCGCCGCCTGCGCGACCCGCAGCGCGCCTCGCACCTGATCTTCATGATCGTGCTCTGGGTGCTTTCGCCACTCGTGGCGATCTACGCCTACTCCACGGTCGTGCTTAGCCCGGAGCTTCTGGCGGCGTTCGCCTGCGTGATAGTGGCCACCTGGACCACCCTCCTGGCCGGCATGCTCTGGGGACGGTTCGGCGGACGCGAGCAGCGTGAGTCCGGCGTCATGGCCTTCGCGACCGGCATGGGCAACACCTCCACGCTCGGGTTCCCCCTCACCACCCTCGCCTTCGGTGGCCCCGGGCTGGCGCTGGCGGTCATCTACGCGGAGTTCCAGTACCTGCTACCCACTGACGGAGTGGTGCTGGGTCTTGGCAGGCACTACGCAGGGCCAGACTCCAGAGGGCGCCGGGCGCCCGGCCTGCGGAAGCTCTTGCGCAGCTGGCTCGTCAACCCGCCGGTGATCGCAGGCGTGGCCGCCGTGACCCTGCGGCTGCTCGGCGTGGACATCTCGGAGGTCGTCGCGCCCGTTGGACCTGCCATCGGGCTGTTGTTCGGGCTTATCGGCTTCCTGCAGATCGGCCTCGCGATCTCGCTCGAGCCCCTCGCCCACGACCGCGGCGACGTGTGGCGGGCCGCGCTCACCATCGCCCTGCGGTGCGGTCTGATGGCCCTCACCCTGCTCGCTCTGGGGTGGCTCTTCAGCGTCAAGATCCCCGGCGTGTTCCTGCTGCTGGCCGCGATGCCGGTCGCGTTCAACACCCTGGTCGTCTCGGCCGTCTTCGACCTGGACCGCGAACTGGCACGGCTGCTCGTCGCGGTCTCCACACCCCTGGTCATCGGTGGGGTCCTCATCTGGCAGCTGGCGGCCGGTTGACGGTTCGCATCCTTCGCGAACGCCTGTGACCGGTCCTCACCAGGAGCCTTGCGGCCGACCGGCACAACCGAGGGGTGAGAGGGGGGGCTCCTGGATGCGACTGGTGGGCGCACGGGGATACGAACCACGAATGATCCGCACGCGGCCGTCGGCTGTCGCACTAGCCCTGACGCTGAGCGTCGGCTGTTCTTCGAGCTCGCTCTAGTCGCCTATACCGCGTACCTCGAGCTCCGCGCCAAGCCACTCGGGGTTCTGCGCGGTGCCGTCAAAGAGAGACGTCGTCTTGAACGGCTCGAACTCGCCGGCTGACGCCAAGGGCGCCGTCCTCGAAAGCAGCTCTTCGACTTCCTCGCCGCTGAATCGACGGAAGGTGCGGATCGCTTCGAACGCCTGGTCCAGGATCTGCAGACTGTCGATGCCGGTGATGACGACCGACGTGGGCAGGTTCAGCGCGTAGTGCAGACATTCGACCGGCGTTACTGTGCGCGTCTCGAGGATGATCCCTTCGGCCATACTCTTCATGCCGAGAACCCCGATGCCCTCCCTGACCAGGCGCGGCAGCACCTGCCGTTCAAAGCTCCGATAGTGTGCATCCATCACGTTCAGCGGCATCTGGACGGCATCGAACCTAAAGCCGTGGTCGGCGGCGACGTCCAGCATGTGGAGGTGGATGTGGGGGTCCTTGTGGCCCGTGAACCCGATGTAGCGCAGCTTGCCGGCGTCGCGAGCCTCGACCAGCGCCGCATTCGCGCCTTCCTCGGCGAAGATGCGATGTGGATCTTCGTAGCGGATGACTTCGTGATGCTGTACGAGATCGATGTGATCGACCTGCAGCCGGCGCAGTGACTCTTCCAGCTGTCTCGTCGCCTCCTTCCTCGAGCGCCCGTCGATCTTCGTCATCAGGAAGACCTGGTCACGGTAGCCGTCACGGAGGGCCTTGCCCATGCGCATCTCGCTGGCGCCCGCGTTGTAGTCCCAGCAGTTGTCCATGAAGGTGATGCCGCGGTCGATGGCCGTGCGCACGATCCGCACGGCGAGCCTCTCGTCCACCCGCTCTGAAGCCAGGTGGAAGCCGCCCACGCCGACGGCCGAAACCTTCTCGCCTGTACTGCCAAGCGGCCGATAGAGCATCTGCGGGTGTTCGTCCAAGGCCATTCCCCTCGTCCTCCCTGTGCCGGCAGCCACAAGGAGACTACTCCCAAGCGAACAGAGATTCACGGGCCAGTCCGTTTGGGTCGAGGCCTTGATACGCGCCCGGGCAGGCCGGGCCGTGTGGCGGCGGACGCTGCGACCCATCTCACCGATTACAGCCGAGACCCCCGGCAGGAGGCCCGGGACACCGTCCGGGTGCCACAATCGATAGTAGTACGCGGACGCGATCACATGCGCGGCGAGGCCGGGTGACTCAGTCGCTCTGGTCGCTTCGGTCGCCGCGGGGGCCAAGGCAGGCACCGGGGGATAGGGGCGACGGCCACCGGCGTCGATTCGGTGCCACTGGCTTGAAAGTTCGCGTCTGCACCT
>DASRUA010000303.1:0-18492 GCA_035655615.1 Dermatophilaceae bacterium | reverse complement strand
GTGTCCGCGCACAGCCTGGAGCCGATGCGTCCGTGGAAGGCCGAGCAGCTCGGCGGTGGCTACGCGGTGTCGTCCTGGGCCGAGCGGACGGCATATGAGGGCGCGGCCGCGGTCATCGCGGTGAGCGCCGGAATGCGGCTGGACGTGCTGAACAGCTATCCCCGGATTGATCCGGCTGCGGTCCACGTCGTTCACAACGGCATCGACTCCCAGCTCTGGCAGCGGGACCCAAGCCCCCAGGCGCTCAACGTGCTGCGCAGGCATGGGGTGGACCCAGGTCGACCCTCCGTTGTATTCGTGGGCCGGATCACCCGCCAGAAGGGGCTGCCCTACCTGTTGCGTGCGGCGGCCGAGCTGCCTCCGGAGGTCCAGCTGATCCTGTGTGCGGGGGCTCCTGACACCCCCGAGCTGCTGGCCGAGGTCGAGGCGCTGATCGCCGAGCTGCGGCGGAGTCGCGAGGGTGTGGTGTGGATCACCGAGATGTTGCCCAGGGCCGAGGTCATCGCATTGTTGAGCGCCGCAACGGTGTTCGCGTGTCCATCGGTGTATGAGCCGCTCGGGATCGTCAACCTTGAGGCGATGGCTTGTGAGCTTGCGGTCGTCGCGACGGCGACCGGCGGGATCCCAGAGGTGGTTGTCGACGGTGAGACGGGCTGGTTGGTGCCCATTGAGCAGGTGGCCGACGGCAGCGGGGCACCGGTGGATCCCGATCGATTCGTCTCCGACCTTGCCAGCGCCCTCAATGAGGCAGTCAGCGACTCGCAACGCGCTCGCCGCTTCGGCCAGGCCGGGCGCCGGCGTGCGGTCGAGAGCTTCTCGTGGTCCTCGATCGGCGACCAGACCATGGCCGTCTACCAGTCGGTTCTTCGCTGACCAGTTATGCGGTGTCCGCAAGGGCGCCCGCCAGAATGTCGCCGAGGCTCTAGTCCATACTGCTTCCATGATTGACCGTCTTGCTGTGATAGGAGCTTCCTCCAGGTGAACGGGGCATGCCCGGGAAGCCCGAGCCAGGCCGGCCACGCGGAAGAGCCGAACAGATGATCGGCAGGACAGGGCGGGTAACCGGACGGGTCGCACCTGGCGCGGTCGGTGAGGTGACCCTGCAGATTCGCGGCGGGTCCGAAGCCTTCTACGCCTACGCCAGTGACCCCGGGGTCACCATCGAAAAGGGGGTCAAGGTCAAAGTCGATGACCACCAACCGCCGCTGATCGTATTCGTCAGCCCGGTTGAACCCGCCCCGCCGGTACCGCAGGACGCGCCGCCCCGGTCGTTGATTCAGGACACCATCCCGGCCCGGTCGCGTACCCAGGACACCCTCCCGCCCCGACCTCCGCATCACAGCTACACCTGACTAGGCTCGCCCGCACGGCAGCACGATGAACACCGGATACCCCCGGGGCCGTCACCACCGCACTCGCCGCACGTCTCAGCGGCTACCCCATGAGGCACGAAAGGAAACACAGACTTCATGCAATACATCGCAGGGGCCGCAGTCGTCGCAGTCATCCTTCTGGTCTTGGCGTTTCGCCTCGTATGGCGCGTGGCCGAACCGAACGAGGCCCTGATCATCTCGGGGCTGGGTGCCAAAGGCGAGAACGAGACCGAGCTGGACAGTCTCGGCTTCAAGATCGTCGTCGGTCGGGGGACCGCGGTCATCCCCGGCTTCCAGACCGTCCGTCGCCTCGGCCTGGACCTGCGCGCCACCGGCCTGGTCGTGAACGCCGTGTCCAACCAGTCCATCCCGCTGACCGTCAAGGGTGTCGTCGCCTACAAGGTCGGTGACGACCTCGCCAGCATCGCCAACGCCGCTCGACGCTTCCTGGACCAGGACGCGACCGTGATGCAGTCCACCATTCACGAGCTGTTCGCCGGTCACCTTCGCGCCATCGTCGGTGGCATGTCCGTCGAGGACATGCTGCACAACCGGGAAGAGCTCACCGCGAACATCCGGGCATCTCTGGCTGAGGACCTTCAGAAGTTGGGTCTGCGGGTCGACAGCCTTCAGATCCAGGAGATTGACGACGAGTCCGGGTACATCCAGAACCTCGCCAAGCCGCAGGCCGCCGCGATCGAGTCAAAGGCCCGGATCGCCGCGGCCCAGCGTGACAAGGAAGCCACCGAGGCTGAGCAGGTCGCCAATGCGGAGAAGGCTGCCGCCGTCCGCGAGGCCAGCATCAAGCAGTCCGAGTACCAGGCGCAGATGGACCAGGCGAAGTCCAAGGCTCAACAGGCGGGCCCTCTGTCTGAAGCGCTGGCCCGTCAGGAAGTCGTCCGGGCCGAGACCGCCGCTGCCGAGCTCGACGCCCAACGCCAGGAGAAGCTTCTCGAGTCGTCGGTGCGCAAACCGGCCGACGCGAAGGCTTACGAGCAGGTCACCCTCGCCGAAGCCAACCGGGCCGCACTCGTTGCGCTGGCCCAGGCTCAGGCCGAGGAGGTTCGTCTTGCCGGTGCGGCCCAGGCGAACGCCACCCAGCTCAACGGCGCCGCCCAGGCATCCGCGATCCGGGAGAAGGGCCTGGCAGAGGCTGCCGGGATCGAGGCTCGTGCCAAGGCGCTGTCCACCAACCAGGACGCCGTCATCGCGCAGCAGTTCGCGGAGAACTACCCGGCCATCGTTGCCGCCGCCGCGAGCTCACTGAGCAACATCGACAACCTGGTCGTCCTCAACGGCGCTGAGGGCATGGAAGACATGCTCGCCAAGGCCATGACCATGGGTGGGGCCGGTCTGGGCCTCGCGCAGAAGCTGATGACAACCATCAGGACCGACAAGCCGGTCAATGACGGCAAGCGGGCCGGGTTGCCGGTCGGCGACTTGGGCGGCATTCCGGCACACGTCGCGCCTACCAACGGCAAGGTCGACCCAGCCACGGTGTGACCCTTCCGATCGCCTGACACGCCGCTCCCGGTTGTTACGGGAGCGGCGGGTTGCCTGCTCAGGATCTTGCGGCAGCAGGGTGTCAGTGCCGCGACCTCAGGAGTCCCGGTGGCTGGTGCGCAGACCGGCGAGTGACAGAGCAGCGACGGTCGCAGCGGCTGCCATGGCCTTGTCAGCGCTGGCGTCGAGGCGGGTCAGCAGCATGCGGCGTCGCTCGGCGATCGTGCCTGTCAGGACCTGCGACTGAGCCTGGTCGCTCAGGCCGAGCTCGGTGGCAACGCCCACCGTTGCGGCCATCGTGATGATCTTGGTGGCTCGCGATGGCAGTCCGTCAGGCAGACCCCACTGCCTGATATCGAGCTCGTCGGCCATGGAACGAAACGGGCTGTCGGCCCACGGCTTGGCATCGAGGTCCTCGATTGCGCCGGTCTGTTCCATCAGCTCCTGCCGAAACCCCTGGTCTATCTCGCGCAGGGACAACGCATCCAGCATGTGCACCGGGACCGGGTCGCAGTCGTAAGCCGACCAGATCACCTGGGTGCCCTGGTCGTCAGCCGGGCCGAAGTGTTCGATGGTGGGCACCAGGGCCGCACCGATGCCAGGCACAAAGACACACTCGCCCGCCTCGGTGGCTGCCGCGATGAGCTCGACGGAACCACGCGGCATACCGGAGAGGTTGCCGGGGCGGGGAAGGGCTACGAGCACCGCCCGCTCGCCCAGTTCCCGCCACAGGGTCAGGCGGTCGATGTCGCCGGTGACGTGGTCGAGATCGGGGTGCGCCCGGTCCACGGCCTCGTGCACCGTCAGCCGCCCTGCGTACGCGGCCGTCGCCCATAATGCGAGCCGGACGCACACGGGGAGAACGGACATCAACTCATCGTAGGTGCCGTGACCGACGATGGTGGGGGCGTGGCCTAGGGTCAGGCATCATGAGCGACGTCCTCGAATTCGCCGGTGTGAGTGTCGTCCGTCAAGGCAACACGCTGCTGGACGACATCACCTGGGAGGTCGAGGAGGGCCAGCGCTGGGTCATCCTCGGTCCGAACGGGGCCGGCAAGACCACCCTGCTGCAGCTGGCGGCCGGTCGGATTCACCCCACGACAGGCGTCGCAGGGATCCTCGGTGAGGTCCTGGGTGCGGTCGACGTGTTTGAGCTCCGTCCCCGAATCGGTTTGTCGAGCGCGGCCATGGCCGAGAGGCTGCCGGCCGACGAGCTGGTCAGGGATGTCGTCGTGACCGCTTCCTACGGGATCGTGGGGCGTTGGCGCGAGACCTATGAGGCGCTCGACCATGCCCGGGCCGCAGACCTGCTCGAAGCCCTTGGCGCGGCCCACCTCAGCGAACGGACCTTCGGAACGTTGAGCGAGGGGGAGCGCAAGCGGGTGCAGATTGCCCGGGCGCTGATGACCGACCCCGAGCTGATGCTGCTGGATGAGCCGGCCGCCGGCCTCGATCTGGGTGGCCGGGAGGACCTGGTGGCGAGACTCGGTGCTCTGGCCGCGGACATCGAAGCGCCCGCTCTGGTCCTGGTGACCCATCACGTGGAGGAGATACCCCCTTCGTTCACCGACGTCTTGTTGATGCGCGAGGGTCGCATCGTTGCCGCCGGACCGGTCGAGATTGTGCTGACCGCGGCAAACCTGTCCGAGACCTTCGGGCTTGCGTTGGTGGTGGAGCGCCACGATGATCGGTGGTCCGCGCGAGCGGCACCCAAGAGCAGTACTGTATGGGTTCACTGAGCACGGGAGGGGAGCCGCATGTCCTGGTTCAGCGATAACGGTTGGCTGGCGTGGCTGGGACTGGCCCTTGTCCTGGGGGCGGTCGAGGCGGCCAGTGTCGACTTCGTCTTCTCGATGTTGGCCGGCGGCGCGCTCGCCGGGGCTATCGCGGCCGCGCTCGGCGCGTCGCCCGCTGTGCAGGTGATCACGGCCTGCGTGGTGGCCGCCGCACTGCTGGCCATGGTGAGGCCCATAGCCAAGCGTTATTTCTCCGTGCCGGAAGGCCATGGTGGCATCGGCACAAGGGCCCAGGTCGGTCGCTCGGCGCTGGTTCTGGAGACTGTCACTGAGCACGACGGACGAGTCAAGCTCGGCGGTGAGACCTGGTCGGCACGCACGCACCCGGGCGCCGCACCGTGTCTGCCCGGACAAGAGGTCCGGGTAGTTTCCATCCAGGGGGCCACCGCGATCGTGAGCAACGTCGCCGATGGTCAGGAGTCGGAGTAGTACGTGTCAACTGGAAACGCAGCTCTGTTAGTCCTGTTGCTTCTCGTGGTGTTCGCGGTCATCGTCATCATGCGGACGGTGAAGATCGTGCCGCAGCAGGTGTCGTTGATCATCGAGCGGCTCGGCAAGTTCTCACGAACCCTCGAGGGAGGCCTTCACTTCCTCGTCCCTTTCGTCGACAAGGTGCGGGCCAGCGTCGACCTGCGTGAACAGGTCGTGTCGTTCAACCCGCAGCCCGTGATCACCTCGGACAACCTCGTGGTGAACATCGACACCGTCATCTACTACTCGGTCATCGACTCGAAGTCGGCGGTTTACGAGATTGCCAACTTCATCCAGGGTATTGAGCAGCTGACCGTCACCACGTTGCGTAACGTCATCGGCTCCCTGGACCTCGAGCAGACCCTGACCAGCCGCGATCAGATCAACGCCCAGCTGCGAGGCGTTCTCGACGAGGCCACCGGCAAGTGGGGAATCCGCGTCAACCGGGTCGAGCTCAAGGCCATCGACCCCCCGCGCTCGGTGCAGGACTCGATGGAGAAGCAGATGCGCGCCGAGCGTGAGCGCCGTGCGACCATCCTCACTGCCGAGGGCATCAAGCAGTCGGCGATCCTGACCGCCGAGGGTGACAAGCAGAGCCAGATTCTTCGCGCGGAGGGTTCCGCCCAGGCCCGCATCCTGGAGGCCCAGGGTCAGTCCCGCGCGATCACCCAGGTGTTCGAGGCCATTCACCGCGGGAAGCCGGACCAGAAGCTGCTCGCCTACCAGTACCTTCAGATACTCCCTCAGCTCGCCCGTGGAGACGCCAACAAGCTGTGGATCATTCCCAGCGAGCTCACTGAGGCACTGAAGGGAATCGGCACCGCGTTGGGTGGCAAGGACGTCGAGGATCCGGGCGACAAGTGGGTCGATACCGGCGAAGTACTGCCCACTGCCTTTGATGACACCGTCCTGGAAGACCCTGTCCAGGCCCTGGCGGAGGCTCGCGGTCAGGCGGCCGGCGCAACTGCCGAGGCCGAGAGCCACGCGACCGCAAGCGAGCGTCGGTCCCGGCCATACGGTCGCCCGGCAGCGGACTCCCTCGAGGACCAGGCAACCAACCTGCACGACTCGGAGCTTGACGAAGAACAGGGGCCTCCGGACAAGAGCCGCTAGGACCCAATCACTGAGGCACCCGGTCGCTCTCGCTAGGGTTGCCGGGTGCCCTGGTATGAAGTCATTGCGCTGCTGGCGGCGGGAATGGCTGCCGGGACCATCAACACCATGGTCGGCGCCGGCACACTGATCACCTTCCCCACGTTGCTGTTCTTCGGGTATCCGCCGGTGGTCGCCAACGTCTCCAACACCGTTGGCCTTGTCGCCGGCGGCATCACCGGTATTCACGGTTATCGGCGGGAGCTGGCCGGCCAGGGCGGCGTCCTGCGGCGGTTGATGCCGGTGTCGCTGCTCGGCGCGGTCACCGGGGCCGTCCTTCTGCTCTGGCTCCCCGCGTCCGCCTTCGATGCCATCGTGCCGATCCTGATCGCGGCGTCGCTGTTGCTGGTGCTACTCGGGCCGCGGTTGCAGGCGTGGGCGGTCGCTCGCCATCCGGATCGTGACACCGGTGGGCGGCGCCTGCTGCTGATCGCGGGCGTCTTCGTCACGGGGGTCTATGGCGGCTACTTCGGGGCAGCCCAGGGTGTCCTGATGGTGGGCATCATGAGTGCGCTGATGACGATCAGCCTGCAGCGCATCAACGGACTGAAGAACGTGCTGAGCACGGTGGTCAACGTCGTGGCGGCCGTCACCTTCATTCTCGTGGCCCCGGATCGGATCGACTGGGCTGCTGCGGCCCTGATCGCGGTGGGTGCACTCGCCGGGGGGTACGTCGGAGCACGGTTCGGGCGACGACTGTCCCCAAAGGCGCTTCGCGGGTTGATTGTTGTGGTCGGCATCTTGGCAATTGCCAAGATGGTTCTCTGACCATGGCCTACACAGAATGGTGATCTGACTTGCCGATCGAGATAACCGACCCGACCGATGAACGCGTTCGCGACTACTTCACGCTGACCGACGTTGCGTTGCGCACGAAGGTTGAGCCGGAGCGCGGACTCTATCTGGCGGAGAGTGAGAAGGTCGTCCGGCGGGCTTTGGGCGCCGGGCACCGACCGCGCTCCTTCCTGATGGGGCAACGCTGGCTCGCCGACCTGTCAGACCTGGTCGGGCAGGCCGAGTCGCAGGGGGTGCCGGTGTACGTCGCCCAGCCCGGGGTCATCGAGGCGATGACCGGGTTCCACCTCCATCGGGGGGTGCTCGCCTCGATGCACCGGCCTCAGCTGGTTGCCCCGGCAGTGTTGCTGCAGAACGCCTCCCGGGTCGTCATCCTCGAGGACATCGTCGATCACACCAACGTGGGGGCCGTCTTCCGTTCGGCGGCGGCGCTAGGTGTCGACGCCGTCCTGATTACTCCGCGATGTGCCGACCCGCTCTACCGACGTGCGGTGCGGGTCTCCATGGGCACCGTCTTCCAGGTGCCCTGGACGCGTATAGAGCACTGGCCGGCAGGCGTGCAGGTTCTTCGGGACAACGGGTTCACCGTTGCGGCCTTCGCCCTGGGCGATGGAGCGATCAGCCTGGACGACCTCGCGGCCGACCAGCCCGACCGGCTCGCGATGATCTTCGGAACCGAGGGGGACGGGCTCTCACGACTGGCCATCAAGGGCGCCGACCTGATCGTGAAGATCCCGATGGCCGGGGGAGTGGACTCCTTGAACATGGCTGCGGCCAGTGCCGTGGCCATCTGGGCTCTGCGCCCACCTCCCCATCCGTCGGCCGCGACTTAGAACGGCTTCCAGAACCTGCTTTCAGACGGTGTAGGTGGCTGAGATCACGCCTCGGGCCAGGGTGTGCATGCCCATCGTGAATGCGGTCACAGCAGCGCTGGCCGTGTCGTCGAGGCCCAGGTCATCGGTGTCGAGTGCGTGCACCGCAAACATGTAGCGGTGGTCGTGGTCACCGGCCGGCGGCGCGGCACCGTCATACTTCTTGTCGCCGAAGTCGTTGGCCGTGTGGAAGGCACCCGAGGGGGCTTTGTCAGCCGTGCCGGCCCCGGCGTCCAGGCTGGTGACGTCAGCAGGGATGCCCACCAGCAGCCAGTGCCAGAAGCCCGAAGGGGTGGGCGCGTCCGGGTCGAAGCAGGTCACCGCGAAACCCCTGGTGCCTCCGGGCGCACCCGACCAGGACAGCTGGGGCGAGACATTGCCCCCGGTCAGCCCCCAGCCGTCGAAGACCTGTGCCTCGGGCAGGCGGCTGTTGTGCTGGATGGACGTGCTCGACACGGTCATTGCTGGCACTGCGGGCAGCAGGGAGTAGGGATCAGGGGCCACGGGGCGGTCAAGGTTCATGCACTGGAGACTAGCCATATGGCCCGAGTTTGGCAGTGGCTACGGGACCCGGGTTTGGTCAGCCCACGAGCCGGGTAAGGAGCCTCTGGAGCTCAGCCGCAGGGTCGCTTGTCAGGCCTCCGTGGACCGGGCCCGGCTGGACGACCGTGCTCCGGGGTGCGACGATCCAGCCGAATCGCTGGCCCAGCGTGTCCAGCGTGGGGCGGCCCGGGGCCTGCTCGCCGCGGCAGATAGCGCAAAGGGTCTCCAGCGCAGCCTTGACCGACGCCAGATCCAGGTGAGGAGAGAAGGCCCGCAGCCGGGCCGGGTCGAGGGTGAAGGCGCATTCGAGGAAGTCGGCGCCCTGGCTGTGGATGACGACACCGACGTTGATGAACTCGTCGCGGTCGACCCTGGGCACGCAGCGCAGCGCGACATACTCGTAGCTCAGCAAAGGTGAGGTCATGCGGGATCCTTCCCGGGCAGCCAGGCGGACGGATTATCAAGGCGCGCAAGCAGACTCAGCCGGTATGCAGTCCGGACTGACTCGGGGTCGGGCATGGCGTCTGTGGACTCCAGCCACTCGTCGGGGACCTGACCCAGCACGTCGTCGATGAGCCCAACCGTGACGATCGCGGCCAGTTCGTCGTGCAGCGACGCGAGGTCATCTGCGACATGGAGCAGCACGTGTCTGCTGGCGTAGAACCCCTGGCTGGCGAACCTGTCCGGGTCCGGCCCACGACTCGGCCAGGAGTGATGGAAGTACAGGGCGGCCCCGTGGTCGATGGCCCAGGTCCGGCCGTGCCACACCAGCAGGTTCGGGTTGGCCCAGGTGCGGTCGATGTTGGCTGTGAACGCGTCCAGCCACAGGATCATCGCGGCCTCCCGGGGCACAGGTGGCGTTGAGCCGTCGTATCCGAAAGAACCCGGCAGGAAGTCCACCCCGAGGTTGAGACCGATACTGGCAGTCAGCAGGTCCTGAACCTCTTCGTCCGCCTCGTACTTGGCAATCCGGGCATCCAGGGTCACCGCACGCATCTCAGGGACGCGCAGGCCGATAGCCCGGCCGATCTCGCGGACGATGACCTCAGCCACCAGCACCTTGAGCCCCTGACCGGCACCCCGCAGCTTCAGGACATAGGTGCCGTCGTCGTCGGCTTCGACGATGCCAGGCAGGGAACCGCCCTCGCGAAGGGGCGTGACATAACGGATCGCCTGGATTTGTTCGAGCACTCGCGAAACCTAGTGCTGCGCACCGCTGGCCAGACAGAGGCGACGCCCCGATAGCCGGACGTTCGCGATCCCTTACGGTTGAGCAATGGAGCCCGTCTACACCCCTGTCATCTGGATCGCCCGAGGGCTGTTCGCAGCAGAGGGCCTGAAGTTCACCATTACGGGCGCCGAGAACATCCCGACCTCCGGTGGTGCGGTCCTGGTGAGCAACCACCTGAGCTACATGGACTTCGCGTATGCCGGTCTGGCAGCGCTCCCCAGCAAACGCGTGGTGCGCTTCATGGCCAAGGACGATGTGTTCCGCCACAAGATCAGCGGTCCGCTGATGCGTGGCATGCACCACATACCGGTGGACCGAACCGCAGGCGCCGCCTCGTTCCGTGAGGCGGTCAATGCGCTCAAGGCAGGGGAGATCGTCGGGGTGTTTCCCGAGGCAACAATCTCCCGTTCGTTCGAGCTCAAGTCGTTCAAGAGCGGCGCGGTCCGGATGGCTCAGGCGGCCGCGGTGCCGGTGCTGCCGATGATCGTCTGGGGCTCTCAGAGGGTGTGGACCAAGGGTTACCCCAAGCGGCTTGGCCGCACCAACGTCCCGATCACGCTCAGCGTCGGCGAGCCGATCATGGCCCGGCGCGAGGACAACGCCGATGACATCAACCTGTTGCTGCGGGCCCGGATGAACGAGCTGCTGCACGCCGCACAGGAGGCTTACCCACCTGTGCCGGCCACCGAGCTGATGTACCTGCCGGCCCGCTTGGGCGGTTCGGCGCCGACGCTCGAACAGGCAACCGCCCTGGACGAAGAAGAGGCCGCACGCCGTGCAGCGCGGCGCGGATCGGCGGACTGAGGTTCTGTGCTCATCTCGCTCCTGCGCGCCCATCTGCATCCCTACAAACAGCCGATCGCTCTCATCGTGCTGTTCCAGCTCGTCTCGACGATCGCGAGTCTGTATCTGCCCGGCCTGAACGCACAGATCATCGACCAGGGAGTCGTCACCGGGGACACGGCATACATCGTCCGCACCGGTGGCGTGATGCTGGCCGTGACCGTGCTGCAGATCCTGTGCTCCGTGGCCGCGGTCTATTTCGGTGCGAAGACGGCGATGGCGCTGGGCCGGGACCTGCGTGAGTCGGTCTTCGTCACAGTCGAGTCCTTTGCGGGCCAGGAGGTCGGCCGGTTCGGCGCGCCATCTCTGATCACCAGATCCACCAACGACATCCAGCAGGTCCAGATGATGGTGCTGCTGACCTTCACGATGATGATCGCCGCTCCGATCATGTGCTTCGGCGGCATCATCATGGCCCTGCGACAGGATGTGGCCCTGTCGTCAATGCTCCTGGTGATCGTGCCGGTCCTGCTCGTGTGCGTCATCCTGATCATCTCGCGGATGCGGCCGCTGTTCAGGTCGATGCAGAAGAAGATCGACCTGATCAACCGGATCCTGCGCGAGCAGATCGGTGGCGTTCGCGTCATCCGGGCCTTCGTCAAGGACACCCATGAACGGCGCCGGTTCGACGGTGCCAGCACCGACCTGATGGACGTGTCTGTTCGGGTGGGCCGGCTGATGGCGCTGATGTTCCCCGCCGTGATGCTGGTCATGAATGTCTCCAGCGTCGCCGTGATGTGGGTGGGTGGTCATCGAATTGCCAGCGGCCAGATGCAGATCGGCACGTTGACAGCCTTCCTGAGCTATCTCATGCAGATCCTGATGTCCGTGATGATGGCGACCTTCATGTTCGTGATGTTGCCTCGCGCGGAAGTCAGCGCCGAACGGATCAGCGAGGTGCTCGACACTGTCCCGAGCGTGCGGGCACCCGAGGTACCCCTGGTGCGTGCTCGTCGCGGCGGTCTGGTCGAGCTGCGTGAGGCGTCTTTCAGCTATCCGGGAGCTCAGGACGCGGTTCTGCACGGGATCAGCCTGGTGGCACGGCCGGGGGAGACGACCGCGATCGTGGGATCCACCGGCAGCGGGAAGTCAACGCTGCTCAACCTCATCCCGCGACTGGTGGACGTCACCGGTGGGATGGTGCTTGTCGATGACCACGATGTCCGCTCCCTGGACCCGGAGGATCTGCGATCCTCGATCGGTCTGGTCCCGCAACGTCCCTACCTTTTCGGAGGCACGGTTGCCACCAACCTTCGTTACGGCAAGGCCGATGCCACCGATGATGAGCTGTGGGCTGCTCTCGAGATCGCCCAGGCGCGCGAGTTCGTCGAGGCGATGCCAGAGGGGTTGAACTCCTTCATCGCCCAGGGCGGCACCAATGTGTCGGGCGGGCAGAGACAGCGACTGGCCATTGCCCGTGCCGTGGTCAAGGCCCCTGACATCTATCTGTTCGACGATGTCTTCTCGGCGCTCGACTACGACACGGATGCGCGGCTCAGGGCAGCGTTGTCGACCATCACCGCCGGCAGCGCGGTCATCATCGTGGCGCAGCGGATCAGCACCATCCGTCGCGCCGAGCGCATCGTCGTCCTGGACCAGGGCGCGGTCGTCGGAACGGGGACTCACACCGCGCTGATGTCGTCGTGCAAGACCTACCGGGAGATCGTGCTGTCGCAGCTGAGCGAGGAGGAGGCGGCATGAGCACCTCCACCTCCAGTCCCTCCACCTCTACCCCCGCCGGCTCGACGCCCGCCGAATCGCGGCCCACCCCAGCACCCCGGGGTCCGATGGGCCACATGATGGGAGGGCCGCCGGCAAAAGCCCTTAACTTCAAGGGGTCCCTGGGCCGGCTGGTAGCCCGGTTGCGCGGCGACCGACGGTTGGTGGCCGTTGCGGGCGTGCTCGCGGTCGTCAGTGTGACCTTGTCGGTCATTGCGCCCAAGATCATGGGTAATGCGACGAACCTGATCTTCGAGGGGTTGATCGGCGGACGGCTGCCGGCCGGCGCCACCAAGGCCCAAGCCGTCGCCCAGCTGCGTGCCACCGGCCAGGGCCGCATTGCCGACATGGTCTCGGCCATGGACGTGGTGCCGGGGCGCGGGGTCGACTTCGCGGTCGTCGGCAAGGTTCTGCTGGGCGTCCTCATAATCTATGTCGCAGCCTTCTTCCTCTCCTGGTTCCAGGGCCGGGTCGTGACAGTCATCGTGCAGCGCACCGTCTATCGGATGAGGGCCGACGTCGAGGAGAAGTTCGGTCGTATGCCTTTGTCCTACTTCGACTCCACGCCGCGAGGCGAGCTGCTCAGCAGGGTCACCAACGACATCGACAACATCGCCCAGTCCCTGCAGCAGACGATGAGCCAGCTGCTCACTTCCCTGCTCACGGTCATTGGTGTCATCGCGATGATGATCTATATCTCGCCGGTCCTGGCCGTGGTTGCCCTGATAACGGTGCCCGTGTCCGCCCTCATCACGATGACCATTGCCAAGCGTTCCCAGCCCCAGTTCGTCCGCCAGTGGAAGACCACGGGCCAGCTCAACGGCCACGTCGAGGAGGCGTACACAGGCCATGAGCTGGTCAAGGTATTCGGGCGCACGGACGAGAGCGTGGCGGCGTTCCGCGAGCTCAACGAAGAGCTGTACGTCTCGAGCTTCAGGGCACAGTTCATCTCGGGCCTGATCATGCCGGCGATGATGTTCGTCGCCAACCTCAACTACGTTGTGATTGCCGTTGTCGGAGGGCTGCGGGTGGCCTCTGGCGCGATTAGTCTCGGCGACGTCCAGGCGTTCATCCAGTACTCCAGACAGTTCACCCAACCGTTGACGCAGGTCGCTTCGATGGCCAACCTGCTGCAGAGTGGGGTCGCCTCTGCCGAGCGGGTCTTCGAGGTGCTCGATGCCCCCGAGCAGTCGGCCGATGCCAGCCCGGCGTTGGCCCCGAAGGAGGTGCGCGGCCGTGTCGCGTTCGAGGACGTGTCGTTCTCCTACGATCCCGCACGGCCGCTGATAGAGCACCTGGACCTGGTGGCTGAGCCCGGGCAGACCATCGCCATCGTCGGGCCAACCGGTGCAGGCAAGACCACGCTGGCCAATCTTCTGCTGCGCTTCTACGACGTGGACGGGGGACGGATCACCCTCGATGGTGTCGACATCCGCGACATGCGCCGTGAGGAGCTGCGGGCCGAGTTCGGCATGGTCCTGCAGGACACCTGGCTCTTCGGCGGGTCCATTCACGAGAACATCGCCTATGGCGCGGCGGATGCGTCCGAGGCACAGATCAGCGAGGCGGCCGAGGCGGCATACGCCGATCACTTCGTACGGACCCTGCCGCAGGGCTACGACACGCAGATTGATGACGACGGTGCCAGCGTCAGCGCGGGCCAGCGCCAGCTGTTGACCATCGCGCGGGCCTTCCTGGCCGATCCGTCCATCCTGATCCTGGACGAGGCGACGAGCTCGGTGGACACCCGGACCGAGGCACTCGTGCAGCAGGCCATGGAGGCGCTGCGCACCGGACGCACCAGCTTCGTGATCGCCCACCGGCTCTCCACCATTCGCGACGCCCACCGGATCGTCGTGATGG
Source organism: Dermatophilaceae bacterium (assembly GCA_035655615.1). GTDB lineage: Bacteria > Actinomycetota > Actinomycetes > Actinomycetales > Dermatophilaceae > UBA4719. The sequence continues at coordinate 4,331 of DASRUA010000303.1, read as the reverse complement.
TCGATGGCGGAATTGTCGAGCAGGGAACCCATGCCCAGCTTCTTGCCGCCGGGGGTGCCTACCAGCGGCTGTATGCCGCGCAGTTCAGTGGCGCCGTCACTGACGACGAGCTCGAGGCCGCCCCGGTCTTGTGAGGTGGCGTCTTGCGAGCTGACAGTGGGTTGGACTGTGGACGACGGATGAGGGTGGGGCGCTGTGCCGCCTAGGGTCGATGCCATGCCGGCAACCCTGAGTCCCGAACGGTCGGCGATTGCCGCCGCCGTGATCTCCGCGATCGCCGGCGAGGGTGCTGTCCTGCGCGAGGACCAGGTCCTGGCCGTGGCCGCCCTGTGCGTGCCGGCAGCCAGGGTGCTCGTGGTCCAGGCCACCGGCTGGGGCAAGTCGGCCGTCTACTGGGCCGCCACGGCGATTCGGCGCAGTGAAGGTTCAGGACCGGCACTGGTCGTCTCACCGTTGCTGTCACTGATGCGCGACCAGGTTGTCGCAGCAGGCCGGGCCGGACTTCGTGCGGCCACGCTGAACTCGTCCAACGTCGACGCCTGGTCCCAGGTCGAGGCAGCGCTGCGAGCCGATGAGCTTGACGTTCTGCTGGTCTCTCCGGAGAGGTTGGCCAACCCGGGGTTCGGCCGGCGGGTGCTCGATGAGCTGGCAGGCCGCCTCGGGCTGCTGGTCATCGACGAAGCCCACGCCGTGTCCGACTGGGGGCATGACTTCCGGCCCGACTACCGGCGGGTCGCCGACGTCTTGCGGACTCTCAACCCGCAGACGCCGGTGCTGGCAACCACGGCAACAGCCAACGCGCGGGTGACGCTGGACGTGGCGGCCCAGCTCGGCGAGGCAACTCTGGTCCTGCGTGGTCCGCTGGCTCGCGGAAGCCTTCAGCTGACTGTCGTGGATGCGCTCTCGCCGATCGAACGGTTTGCCTGGGTGGTCGATCACCTGCCGCGGCTCCAGGGGTCCGGGATCGTCTACACCCTGACCGTGGCCGATGCTGAACGCCTCGCAGCCGCAGTTCAGTTCGTGCACGGAGACAGCTGCAGGGTCGTGGCATACACGGGCGCTCTGGAGTCCAGCGAGCGTGAGCGGCTCGAGGACGCGCTGCACGGCAACCGGCTCAAGGCGCTGATCGCCACCTCCGCACTGGGTATGGGTTACGACAAGCCGGACCTTGGTTTCGTCGTTCACGTCGGCTCCCCACCGTCGCCGGTCTCGTACTACCAGCAGGTGGGACGTGCCGGCCGGGGTATCGATCACGCCCTGGTGGCTCTGCTCCCGTCAGAGGCCGACGCCGGCGTGTGGGACTACTTCGCGACGGCGACGATTCCCGAACGGACACAGGTCGAGCGCTTGCTCGCCGGACTCTCGGCGTATGCCGGCGGCCAGCCGGCGACCGTCCCGGCGCTCGAGGCCGAGACCGGGCTGCGACGCGGACGCGTTGAGCTGATGCTGAAGCAGCTTGCCGTGGACGGCGCCGTCGAGCGGGTCGAGGGCGGTTGGCGTCCCACCGGTGTCGAGTGGGTTTATGACCAGGAGCACTACGACGGCATCATCGCCACCAGACGCCGTGAGGCCGACATCATGCGTGCCTACACACGCGGCCAGAGGTGTCTGATGCAGCTGTTGCAGGAGTCACTGGACGACACCACCGCCGAGCAGTGCGGACGGTGCTCGGTCTGTCTGGGACATCTCCCGCAGCCGCTGCAGGGCCGACCCGAGCCCGGCACGGTGGAGGCGGTGACCCGCCGGCTGAGGGGCGAGGTCACCGTCCTAGAGCCTCGCAAGATGTGGCCCGGGGGAGCCTTCGGCTCCCGAGGCCGGATTCCGCCAGGGCTGATGGCGCACGCGGGTCGGGCCATCGTCTACGCGGACGCACCCGAATGGCGCGGGCTCGTGGCGTCCACCTTCGCCCGGGACAGCACCCCGACGCAGGAGCTACGAGACTCGGGGGTGGCCGCGCTGGCTCGCTGGCGTGACTCTTGGCCTGCGCGTCCGGAGGTCGTTGTCTCGATGTCAGTGGCCGGGTTCCCCTTGATGACGCGTGGGCTGGCTGACCATCTGGCTGCGGTGGGCCAGCTGGATCGCGCCGAGCTGCGCATCGCGATGGATCCAGACGGTCCCGCCGGTCTGTCCTCGCCCCAAGAGGCGGCGCTGTGGCGGGACGCCATCTGCGTGGACGACGAGCTGGCGTCCGCGGTCGCCGGTCGCGTGGTGCTGCTCGTGGTCGATGCATCGTCCTCGCAGTGGCCGATCACTGTGGCCGCGGCGCATCTGCGCCAGGCCGGCGCGTCGATGGTGCTACCGCTGCTGGTTCACCGTCGCCCGTGACTGACCGATCGCCACGGCGTCGGCAGCGTTGAGGCCGGGGGTAGATCGGCACTCTCGGGGGAGGCAAGATGACCGCATGCCCAACGCTCCTGAGTCGTCTGCCACGTCATCGGCCGAGCCGAGAAGCCGGCGGGATGTCCGGGTCGTCCTCGGCGCGGCCTCGCTGGTTCTGCTGGCTGCCCTTTTTGCCGTGACGCTGCTGCTGGTGGAAAACAGGTGGGGGCCACTGTTGCGGGCCGATCGTACGGTTCGCGACGGGCTGCACCGATATGCGGTGAACCACTCTGGCTTCGTCGCGGCGATGCAGCTGATCAGCAGCTCCGGGTCGGCACTGGTATGGATTGTGGTTCTGGCACTGGTCGTGGCCTGGTTGCTCTGGCGTCGGCTACCCCGACTTGCCCTCTTCGTAGTGATCACTGCGGCCGGATCATCGCTGTTGAACGCCGTTGTGAAGACAACCGTCCATCGGCTACGTCCAGTTCTGACCGATCCGGTCGCCAACGCGCACGGGCTGAGCTTTCCTAGTGCGCACGCCCAGGCGGCGGTGGTCGGGTGTGCGGTGCTTCTGATCGTCTTCTGGCCCATCCTGCATGAAGCGTGGCGCGGATGTGCCGTGACGTCTGCGGTGGTCACGGTCCTGGCGATCGGCTTCTCACGCATCGCTCTTGGTGTGCACTACGTGTCCGATGTCGTGGGCGGTTTCTTCCTCGGTGCGGCATGGGTCGCTGCCATGACGGTTGCGTTCAACGTGATGCGTGGCGATCGTGGGCACTGCGCAGACAACACGCCAGGTCGTTCAGCCGCAGGTTAGCAGTCGCTCGGTGGCCCGCTTGGCCGGTGAGCAGCCCTCGACGAGGCGTGCTAACGCCTTTGCCGACTCCCCGCGCTGTAGGTCGTGACCCCGGCCGGCCAGCATGATCAGGGAGGCGTCCGGAATGCGTCCGGCGAGAACCCTGCTGTTGGAGGGGGGCACGACGCTGTCCCGGCTCCCGCAGACGACGAGCGTGGGTGCCAGGATGGAGCCAAGGAACGGGATGCTCGACCAGTTCGAGACCGCGAGTGACTGCCACAGCAGGCCCAACGGGTCGGGGAGCGGCCACGGCTTGCCGTCTAGTGAGCTCCCAAGGCTTCGGAGGATGTCTCGCCTGTTGCCCGGCGTTGCTCCCACGCCGCACGAGGTGGCGGCCAGGATCAAGCCGCGCACTCTGCCCGGGGCGTCGTGAGCGAGTTGCTGAGCAATCGCACCGCCATGGGAGTACCCGAGAACTTCCGCCTCATCCAGGCCGGCCGCGTCGAGCACCGCCACCGCGAGCTTCGCAATCTCGGTGATGGAAAGGGGTCTCACCGGCGTCGGACTGCCACCGACGCCCGGTACATCGAAGCTGACGACGGTTCGCCCGCGCAGTTCCGCGGTGAAGGTGTCCCAACTCTCCAGCGGCCGGGTCAGCCCGTTGATCAGCAACAGCGGATCGCCCTTGCCGTGAATCTGCATGGCGATCCGCAGACTGGACACGCAGGGCAATTTGGCGTCGATGAAGGTCTGCTGCGTTGAGGTCATGCGCGAACGCGCACGTAACTGCCGGGGGCGCTTTCGATCACCGGGTGATCCTTGCTCCCCAACTTGGCTGGGGCTGCGACCTTGGGACCCCCTTGCTTGGCGATCCACTCGGTCCAGTCCTCCCACCAGGTGCCGGTCTGGAGTGTGGCGTTGTCCTTCCACTCTTGTGGATCTGTCGGGTGGGCGTCGTTGGTCCAGTGCTTTGCCTTCGGGCCGGGCGGGTTGACGATTCCCGCGATGTGTCCTGAGGTACTCAGCACGAACCGGTTGGCGCCGCCGAACAGCTGGGTGGTCTTGTAGCCCGAGACCCACGGGACGATGTGGTCGTCCACCGCGGCCAGCACGTAGGTGTCGATCTCGATCTTCTCCGGGTTGAGCTTCTGCCCATCCACCTCGAACTCTCCCCTCGCGAATTCGTTGTGAAGGTAGCAGGACCTCAGGTACTGCG
>DASRUA010000302.1:0-4731 GCA_035655615.1 Dermatophilaceae bacterium | reverse complement strand
TTGTCCACCTCGATCTGAAGTCCGGAACCATCCGGAGCAGGGGATACGGCGTAGACCGCATACGGGTGCGGCTTGGCAAGATAGGCCTCCCGAGCTACATCCAGAGCGGCCAGAGTGTAGGTGGCCTTGTGAATCCGGATCTGCTTGGTGTCGATCGAAGATTCCACGGACTTCGCTGCCTGAACGAAGCCGGTGGCCCGTCTCGTATCTGTCAGGTAGAGGTTCACAACGCCATGGTTGGCATCAATCCCTACGCTGGTGAATACTCGGGCACCACTACCTTTGCCAACATCGCTCAGGGCGCCTGCAATCGCTCGCAGGGGGTCCAGCAGTACGGCCTGCGCTGCCGGGGCCATCGTCCCGATCTCGACATCGGTCAGCACCTTCCCAGAAGCCCCGACCGCTCCGACCGCCTGGGATGAGAACAAGACCGGAAGCGCCGTGGCAGCCAAGACCACTGGTGTCGTGCACAAGCCGAGCGCAGCCCTCAAGGATTTCTTCAAGGAACCCTCCGTGTTGAAACTTGGACCCACCTCTACATGCAGCCCCGCTGATGCGTAACGCGACCTGCCTGCGAACCCTGTCAGCATCGCGCAACACGAATGCTCCGCCAGGGAGGCTGAGCATTCGGTGTGTCGTGGGTTAGCAACTACTCGGCACTGGTATCGCAGTCACGACCGATCGTTCACCGTCCAACGGGGTCTCATCCCCGGAGGGCCGCGTAGCTGGACTAGACCGGCCTACTCATCCTCGTCTGGTTGGTCGAGCGCGTCGCTCGGCTGGTCGAGAGAGACGACCGTCATGCCGTCGATCTCGAGTGTCTCCGGCAGGATGTCCCGCTCGATGGTGGTTGCCAAAGGCTTCTCCTTCACGAAGCTCAGCAGAACCACCGCAATGAGCACGAGCGGAACCATGTAGAGGAACACCGGTGTCAGCGCATCGCTGTAGGCGCCGATGACAACGTTGCGGACAGCCTCGGGAAGCTCCCTGACCGCTGCCGGGGTGAAGGAGTTGCTTGAGCCTGCGGCGGCTCCCCCGGCACCCGACATGCGCTCTGCCAGGAGGCTCGTCAGGCGTGCGACGAAGAGGCTTCCGACGATTGCCGACCCCAGTGAGGCGCCGATCTGGCGGAAGTAGTTGTTGCCGGCCGTTGCCGTGCCGACCTCCGAGACGGGGAAGGAGTTCTGGACTATCAGGATAAGGATCTGCATGCTCATGCCGAGCCCGACCCCCATGACCGACAGGTAGCCGCACAACACCCATACGGGCAGGCTCGCAGTCATCGTAGAGAGCAGGACCAGCGCGACCGCCACCAGCAGCGTTCCTGTGATCGGTAGCCACTTGTAACGTCCCGTCTTGCTCACGAGCTGCCCGGACACCACTGAGCTGACCAGAAGGCCGATCATCATGGGGATCATCAGGAACCCGGCCTTGGTCGCGTTCGCGCCGGTCACCATCTGCAGGTATGTAGGGAGGTAGGCCATCGCACCGAACATCGCAATTCCCGTGATCAGCCCGGCGATGGTCGTGAGGTTGAAGTTGCGGTCCCTGAACAGATGCGGCGACATGATCGGCTCGGCAGCCTTGCGCTCGGCCGAGACAAAGGCCGCCACGGCAATGACAGTGGCCACGATCAGTCCGATGATGACGGAGGAGCCCCAGGCGTATGTCGTGCCTCCCCACGTGGTGGCGAGCACCAGGCCGGTCGAGGCTGCAGCGAGCAGCACCATGCCGGCCACGTCCAGCCGCGGCCTCGTGCCGGAGGGCTTGGGCAGGCGAAGGAATACCATCGCGGAAGTGATCGCGAGGATCCCTAGCGGGACGTTCATCCAGAATGCCCAGCGCCAGCCGATACCCTCGGTGAACCATCCGCCGAGCAGCGGACCGGCGACCGACGACAACGCGAAGACGCCACCCATGACGCCCATGTACCGGCCCCTCTCGCGGGCTGGCACGACGTCGGCGATGATCGCCTGCGCGCCGATCATGAGCCCGCCACCGCCAAGACCCTGAACTGCCCGGCCCGCGATGAGCCAGGTCATGTCCGGGGCCAGACCGCCGATGACCGAGCCGACGATGAACAGGGCGATGGCACCCATGAACGGGCCCTTGCGCCCCACCAGGTCGCCGAGCTTTCCGTAGATCGGCAGCATGATCGTGGACGCCAGGATGTATGCCGTGGTCACCCACAACATGTGGTCAACCCCGTTGAGCTCCCCGACGATGGTGGGCAGCGCGGTGCTGAAGATCATCTGGTCCAGCGAGGCGAGCAGCATGGTCACCATGAGCCCGGCGAATATCAGCAGGATGTGGCGCTTGCCCTCCTTCGCCACCGGTGGTGAACCTGCCTGAGGAGCGGTCAGCAAAGCTGTCATCCGAGTTTTCCTACCATCTCGTACACGAGCGATATCGCCCGTTGCTCAAGGTCGTCCTCTGCGGCGCCACGACCGGACTGCGCCCATTCCCTCATCGACACGCGTACGGCGCCGCCGCACATCGCCAGCATCAGATCTGCGTGGGCCGACTGCTCAGCAGCGGTCAGCCCCGAGAACCGCGGTTCCCGGGCCAGCAGACCCTGGACAGCCTCACTGAGACGACCGGTCATCAGGGTCATCTGCGCGAGCTGCCCACCAAGGAGCTGGGGATACCGGCGAACGATCTCGAGCCGATCCTCGCGAATCGTCGGCCGTGAGAGCGGCGCATCCATGACAGCGAAGAGCAGATGCACCACCGACCCGACGAGATCGCCCCGCTTGTCGTTGGCGACATAGTCCGCCGCGGTCTCATCGGAGATCTCGACGTGGCGAAGCCCCATGATCGCGGACTCCTTGCCGTCGAAGTAGTTGAAGAAGGTGCGCGGCGAGACGTCAGCCATCTCGCTGATGGTGCCGATGGTTGTCTGCTCAAGACCGTCACGAAGCACGAGAGTGACGGCCGCCTCCTCCAACCGGGCCCGCGTCTCCCGGCGCTTGCGGTCTCTCAACCCAGTCTTTGGCGAAGCGCTCATGTGCAAATTATTACACATCACGCAAGATTGCTCAAATGCAAATTTGCGCGATGTGCACGAAATGTAGACCGGCAGGACCCCCGCTCCACGATGGGCCTCATCCCCGAGGCATCGAGGCGATCGGCGGCAGACGCCCGCTTCTCAAGCATGTCCGGTAGTACTCACCCACCGTCCCGGTAGCGGAACGATGACCGGACGCATCGAAAGCCAAGCCTCGTTGTCCGTAGGACGATCGGCTTGCGGTGATCGCCCACGATCACCAACGTCGCTGAGGCCGTGGCGCTGACCCTTCGGCTTCCGCAACCCGGTCACCAACGCCGCCGCATACGCTGGCCCTGCACCCGCCAACACCATCGGGCGTCAGCCGTGAACGGCACACTGCCCGGACAAGTCTGATTGGGCCTCGATGGCTCGACGTCTCCAAGGAGTGAAGATGGCCTTTCGTCCCCCAAACCGTGACGACCTGATCACCGCTGGTAGCAAGTTCGGGATCACCCTGTCCGACAATGAACTCGAGACCTACGAGAGCCTCACCGCCGGGTCAGCAGCAGCGTATAACGCAGTGGAACGGCTGTACGCCGAGACCGCGCCGCCGGCCCCCTCTGGGCGCAGCAGCTCCTTTCCGGCTCCGGCGGACAACCCGCTCGGCGCGTGGTACGCCCGCACCGAGATCCCCGGCGCCGCAAGCGGTCCGCTGCAAGGGTTGCGGGTCGCGATCAAGGACAACATCTCCGTCGCCGGAGTGCCGATGATGAACGGCTCGCGCACGGTCGAGGGCTACGTGCCCAAGTACGACGCAACCGTGGTCACCCGCCTGCTCGAGGCCGGCGCGACCGTGGTCGGCAAGTCCGTCTGCGAAAGTCTCTGCTTCTCCGGTGCCAGCCACACCTCCGACAGCGGGCCGGTCCGTAACCCGTGGGATACGACCCGGACCACCGGCGGCTCGTCCAGCGGCAGTACGGCGCTTGTCGCCATGGGCGAGGTCGACATCGCACTCGGTGGTGACCAGGGCGGATCGGTGCGCATCCCGAGCTCGTTCTCCGGCACGGTCGGGCACAAGCCGACCTACGGCCTGGTCCCCTACACTGGCGCGTTCCCGATCGAGCTGACCCTCGACCACCTCGGCCCGATCACCCGCACCGTGTCCGACGCGGCCCGGATGTTGTCGGTGATCGCCGGGTACGACGACGGCAAGGACCCCCGCCAGCCGGTCGGCGTGGCGTCATCGGACTACGACGCCGACAGTGACGGCGACGTCAAGGGCATGCGCGTCGGGATCGTCACCGAAGGCTTCGGCCACGAAGGGCTTTCCGACCCCGACCTTGACGCGACAGTCCGCGCGACCGCGCAGCGACTGACCCAAGCAGGCATGGTCGTCGAAGAAGTGAGCATCCCGTGGCACCTGCACGGCATGGCGATCTGGAACGTCGTCGCAACCGACGGGGCGACCGCGCAGATGATCGACGGCAACGCCTACGGCTACAACTACAGCGGCTGGTACGACCCAGAGCTGATGGCGCACTACGGCAAGCAGCGACACGAGCGGGCCAATGACTTCTCCGACACGACCAAGCTGGTCGCACTCGGTGGCGGCTACTCGCTCGCCACGACCCATGGGCGCTACTACGCCATGGCGCAGAACCTGGTCCCCCTGCTGCGCAAGGCATATGACGACGTGCTGGAGAAGTACGACGTGCTGGTCATGCCGACGCTGCCAATCACCG
>DASRUA010000301.1:0-2529 GCA_035655615.1 Dermatophilaceae bacterium | reverse complement strand
GCGTAAGTCACTGACTTGGGACCAGGGAACCGAGCTGGCCCAACATCGTGAGATCACGCTGGCCACGAAGATGGACATCTACTTCTGTGACCCCCACTCACCGTGGCAGCGAGGGTCTAACGAAAACACGAACGGGTTGTTGCGCCAGTATTTCCCCAAGGGCACCGACCTGTCCGTGCACACACCCGAGCGTCTCCTTGAGGTCGCAACCGAGCTCAACGCCCGACCTCGTAAGACCCTGGGCGGGATCACCCCAGCCCAAGCCATGCAGCGTCTACTGTTTGACCCCGAAGAGCCCATTGTTGCGACGACCGCCTGAATTCGCCGATCGGCTGCCGGGACGCCAGGACTACAGCCGTTGACAGCTCGGGTGCCGTCATCGGCGGCGACGACCCGTACGCGCAGACGCAAGAGGCCCTGCCGTCGCGCATCTCGGTTCGTGACGACCGACGCCCACTGCGTTGAGCATGCGGATGGGCTTCCGGTGGATCACCAGGCTGCCGTGAAACACGTGACGCGTCGCGAACATTGCCAGGTCCTCCCTCGAGCGATGAGCAGATAGGGCGGTCGAGAACCACCTGGCGAGGAGACCGAGGCAGCGGCGGTCTCCTCGACCTCTGCCGAACCTCACCTCGCTGGACCGAGGTTCGGACTCGACGAACAATCGGCGTGGGAGGTCCGTGGGGGTGCTCAGGCTCCCGGCTCGCAAGGCAGCCGGCCTTGCGCGATGGCATCAACCAGGCTCTGGTGGTCACGCTCGGTCTGATCGGCGTACGCACGGGCGAAACGGCACAACGCGACGTCCAGCTTGTCCGATGCGCCAACGTATCCCGCGATCATGGAGGCCCCGCTGGTCCGTGCGTGACCTTTGGCCAGCAACCGACCACAGATCCCGGCGTAGTCGGTCAGCGCGTCGGCGTCGAGGGAGTCGACCGAGATAGCGCCCTTCATGTTGCGGAACTGACGCACGTAATACTGCCGTCCGTCCACGCTGGTCCAGCCCAGTAGGGGATCACTGACGGTTTGCAGCGCCTGCTGGTACTCGACCACCCGCTGCCCTTGGTGGGCGTGCCACGCGGACTCGCCGTGCACGAAGGGCGCCACCACCGACCGGCGTGCTTGTTTCAACTGCAGGAACACCACGTCATCGGGGCTGCTCCCCTCGCACAGCGCCACATACGCGCGCAGGCCAACGCTGCCGACCCCGACCACTTTGTGCGCGACGTCGACCAACGTGTACCCGCTGAGGACCCTTCGCCACTGGGTGGGCACCGTGGTGAGGTACTCATCGAGCGCCTCCGCGAGTTGCTCCGCGTCGTCGTCGCTGACCCGAGTGATAAGGGGAGGTTCCTCAACGATGCGTCGGCCCCCTTCATGCTGCTCGGTGAACCTGGGCAAAGCCCGGTCGCTGACTCTGTTCCGTGCGCGACGTGCCGCCCGTCGGATCTCCTTGCGCAGGGATTTCTCAGACGCGGTCGCCTCCAGCCGGTCAAGGTCCAGACGTTCGAACGCGCGAGCCAGCAGGGGCTGCTCGGCCAGCCAGCGCACCTGCTTTCGGTATGTCCCCACCGATGAGGCGACCGCTTCCTCACACTGCTCCTCTGTGGCCGAGTTCTGCCGGCCCGCCACCCAGATACTCGCGGCCAGGCGACGCAGGTCCCACTCCCAGCTGCCGGGGTGGGCTTCATCGAAGTCGTTCAGATCGATGACCAGATCGCGTTCCGGGGAGGCGTAGAAACCGAAATTGCCGAGGTGCGCGTCACCGCAGATCACTGGTCGGATGCCCGTGGCGGGCAGATGGGCCAGATCCTGAGCCATCACCGTCGCGGTACCCCGCAAGAAGCCATACGGGGAAGCCACCATCCGTCCCACACGCACGGGGATCAGCCAGCCGACGCGCCCTTCATGGGACTCCAATATCTGCTGCACAACGTCCACCCTGCTGACCGGCGGACTCCAGTCACCCAACGCCGAACGTGGCACCTGCTTACGCAGACGTCTACCCAACGCGTACCGTTCAGCCCGCGGTGTAGGTCGACGCCGCAGCGAGGCATAAGACTGACCATCGACGGCTGGGAGCACGACATGACCGCCGACCCGGCCAAGTGGGTCACTCACAACCCCACCCCCGGAGAAACCGGCCCCGACGAACGCAGACACATCACAACGTGATCGTTCAATTCTCTGACCAATAGTGCAAGAGCAATGACCCTTCAGACCGCCTGACGTCACTAACGAACGACCATCGGTGACCGGTGACCGGTGACCGATCCCTAACGGCCACGAGATCCTTGGGTGGCCCGAGCCCGCGCCGATCCGAGGTCGGGTATTCAGCGCCTGGTCTCGTACCTGGTCAGGAGCACGCCGTCGGGAAACGCCCGGGTCTCCACCAGGTTCAGGTTCACCCAGTTGTCCAGGGCCGTGAAGAACGGCGTGCCGCCGCCCACCAGGACCGGGTGGGTGACGATCGCGTACTCGTCGATCAGCCCGGCCCGCATGGCCGCCGCGGCGAGGGTGGCGCCGCCGACG
>DASRUA010000300.1:0-2507 GCA_035655615.1 Dermatophilaceae bacterium | reverse complement strand
ACGTGGCATGGACCGGCATCCGGACCCAGCCTCTCCGAACAGGTTCGAGCCACGGCGGCGGCGATACGTCGAGCTTGCTCGACAGCGTGGACTCGTCCGCCCCGAAGGGGCTCTGGATCGTCAGCGACCACTTGCCCCGGCGCTGGGTCACGCTGTAGGAGAACGGTCCGATAGTCGTTCCGTCGATGGCGCTGACGAGTTCGAGCACGACGGTATCAGCGTCGCTCGCGGGGTCGGCGACGCTGAAGTCGAGATCCAGGGAGAACCGTCCTTGATTGCCTGCGTACAGCTTGCGTAGCGACGTGCCGCCCCTGAAGGCCAGCGCGTCTAGGCCGCCTCGTTTGTGCAGATCGCGCAGGAGCAGGTCCTGGGCGATGTCGATGACCGCGGCGTCGCGACCATCGACCCCGGCACCAGGTGGGGTGTGCCGGCCGATCCAACCGACCGTCACCGTGATAGGCCCCATGGTCATCCGACAGCCTCCAAACCGCGCGGGTCGAAGGGAAGCAAGGTGTCCGCGATCTGCCAGGCACTGTCGTGCCGGACCACCTTGCGACGCGGGCCGAACCACGTCTTGGTCGACGGAACGGTGAGCTGATCGGCGATGTCCGGGCGCAGCCCTTGGAGAAGATAGCCGAGACGGGCGGAGACTGTTGCGGGACGCCCGTCCAACTCGGCGAGCACGTCGTCGACCGAGACTTCGGCGGTGATGTCGGGGAACCATTCCAACGCGCTTGACCACGAGCGGACGCGTCCCGGGCTCGCGGCCATATGCACCAGAAGGCTCGTTGGGTGCAGCACCGGGACGCCCTTCGCGGCTAGGTATTTCAGTTTCGGCGCGAACACTGACACGTCAAGGGCCTGCGGCAGGCGCCGGGCATCCCGCTGGCTTGCCGCCGCAACCTCGATGCGTGACGGAGCCCGGTCCGCCAAGTCCAGTGCCCATGCGGCCGCTTGGAAGGTCAAACCACAGGCGATGTCACTGCGGACCAGGACTGAACGCAGCAGTCGCGTGTGCCCGCCGCGACTGTAGGCGCCGGCCACGGCCGCCGGCGCGAACTCCCACACGCCGCGTTGACCGGTCGGCAACAACCAGCCACGCTCACGCAGGCGGGTCGCGACAGTGCGGGTAGCGGTACGGATACCGGCTGTGCGGACCAGCTCGTCGAGCCGCGCGGTAGTGACCAGGTCCGCTTGGTATAGCTCTAACTGCTCCAGCACGGGCGCCAGTGAACTCGGGATGGTTCGTGTCATGTCCAACCACTCTGCCTCAGGATTGGATGTAAGTGAGGTGTCCTTGACGCCAGTGTGACTGGTGCTGCCGGCTGGTGTCAATATAAGCACGTTTGCATCCAATCCTGAGGCAAAAAGGCTACTCCTGACCTTCAGATCGGTCGAAGGGCGACTGCTGCGAAGGCTTGGGCTGGACGGGCGCGGCACCGTCGTCCTGCTCACCCACGACATCAGGACTCCAGACATGGCGTCATAATTCTTGAGCCGTCGGAGCGAGTTTCTTGACCTCGCAGGGGCGGTGCCCGGTAACGGGTTTGGTTGTCAGTCACGTGCACACACAGCCGTGAGCAGCGGTTATGGCCCGACCGGTGGCAGTTGATCCTCATGATCGTCGTCGTTCGCCATCGCAACGGCGCACTTCACCATCACATCAATTAAGACGCACCCAGGCGAGAAGCAGCGTCCTCGTAGCTACAAACCCCCAGGTCAAACGGTCAACACTGCCGGCTCGGCGCGCACTATGTCCGGAGCCCTGGACATGGGCGTGGTCGCCGACATTCTCCGAGGTACCGAGGCTGGCACCTCGTTGGGGACATCAGCATGTTGCCGAGACTGACAACTCCCCTGTCTTCAGCATCGTCCAGGCCGACCTCTACATCCCCGCGCTCACCGTGCTCGATCTCATGAGTGGTGCCGGTCAGGAGTCAGTCGGTGCGGATGCCTACCCAGTCGGGCACGTCCCCTACTGGAGCGATCTGCATGCATACTCGCAGATCGGCCACACCAGCTCTTTCGGATTGCTCGCCGACGCCGGGCGGACGGTACGTCGTCGCCACCTGTCGACCACGAAGACAAGCATCAGGTGACACAGATCCGTCAAGCATCACAAGCATCAGTTGAGTCACGACACCGACGACCGGCACGACGACCGGAAGGGATCCGCAGGGATCTGAAGGCATTGAACTGCTGGCGCAGCACAAGTTTGGGGCATCATCATGCTCAATAACGTCTGGGCCTGGCCCGATTTGCGGATTCTTCTATCGTGCACCTCTTTGCATGAGCCTCGCGCGGGCGCTGCGGATCAGGACTGGATGTAGACGAGCTGTGTCCGCGTGTACTCGAGCAGTCCGTGCTTGCCGTCCGCCCCGCCGACACCGGAGTGGCGGGTGCCTGCGTGGAAGCCCTGCATCGCCTCGAAGTTCTCCCGGTTGATGTAGGTCTCGCCGAAGTCAAGCTCCCGCATGCCCTTGAGGGAGTTGTTGAGGTCCTTGGTG
>DASRUA010000299.1:0-2499 GCA_035655615.1 Dermatophilaceae bacterium | reverse complement strand
GGGGTGAGGATGCCACTGGGTAGCAGGTGGAGGGCGTACTTCTCACCGTCGATGACGACGGTGTGTCCGGCGTTGTTGCCGCCGTTGAACTTGACGACGTAGTCGATCCTGCTACTCAGCAGGTCCGTCGCCTTGCCCTTGCCTTCGTCGCCCCATTGGGCACCGACCAAAACGATCGCCGGCATGCCGGCCTCCTCGTTGTCACTGGAATGGCACGCCCGCCGGCAGTCTTGTCTGCGATCGGCCGTCTTGTCTGCGACCGTGCTGCCTGCGGATGTGGCGCGGACCCGCTGCGCGTGCGCACGGGCCAGTGCCTCCAAATATTAGCCGCCCAAGTGCCCTGAAACCGAACCGTGTCATAAGACGGACGTGCTCGGATCGGCTCGCCCGTGCCAGTTGGCTTACAGGCCAAGGTCCTTGGCGATGATGACCTTCATGATCTCGCTGGACCCGCCGTAGATCCGCGACACCCTGGCATCGGCGTACATCCGGGCGATCGGGTACTCCAGCATGTATCCATACCCGCCGTGCAGCTGCAGGCAGGAGTCCATCACCTCGGCCTGCACCTCGGTGGTGAACAGCTTGACCCGGGCGGCGTCGGCGACGGTGAGAGTTCCCGAGTCCAGCTCCTCGAGAGCCCGGTCGACCAGGTGGCGTCCCGCCTCGACCTTGGCCGAGAGTCCGGCGAGGACGAACTTGGTGTTCTGGAACGAGGCGATAGGGGTGCCGAAAGCCTTGCGTTCCTTGGTGTAGTCCACCGTCAGCTCGATCGCCCGTTCGCTCGAGGCCTGGGCCGAGATCGCGATCGACATCCGTTCGGCCGGAAGGTTGGCGGTCAGGTACACGAACGCCTTGCCCTCGACACCCAGGCGATTGGCGACCGGCACCCGGACGTTGTCGAAGAAGAGCTCGCCGGTGTCCTGCGACTTCAGGCCCAGCTTGTCCAGATTGCGGCCACGGCTGAAGCCGTCCATGGCCTCTTCGACGACCAGCAGGGTCAGACCCGCCCTGCGGTCAGCCTCGGAGCGCGAGGTGCGTGCCACCACGATGACGATATCGGCATGCACGCCGCCGGTGATGAACGTCTTGGAGCCATTGAGGACGTACGAGTCACCATCGAGAACGGCGCTCGCCGAGATGCCTGCCAGGTCAGAGCCGGTGCCGGGCTCTGTCATCGCAATCGCCGTCATCGACTCGCCGGAGACGAAGGCGGGGAACCATCGCGCCTGCTGCTCCGGCGTCGCGAGATCCAGGAAATACGGCAGCACGACGTTGAGGTGCAGCTGCAGAGCCCCTGAGACCGCACCGGTGTTGATGATCTCCTCGGCGAGAATCACGTTGTAGATGAACGACTTCTCGCCGGCGCCGCCATACTCCTGCGGAATCCGGATCCCGGTGACACCAAGGCGGCCGAACTCCGCATAAAGGCTCTTGGGGACGCTCTTGGCAGCTTCCCACTCGGCCACGTGCGGAACGACCCGTTCGGTCAGGAAGGCTCGCACCGAGCTCCGAAAAGCTTCCTGCTCATCGTTGCTGGTGCGACCCCTCATGACATGCCCCGATCGGTAGAGCGGGACCTGTCAGCGGACCCGTCAGAGACCGAGCGTATCGGCAGCCTGGGGCGAAGAGTCGCGAAGGAACTGCGCACACCGCTGCTGCTCATCGGTCTCACCGATCTCGCCGGCGGCCCGGCTCAATGCGGCCAGTGAACGAAGGAACCCCTGGTTGGCCTCATGCGACCAGGGCACCGGGCCCTGGCCCTTCCAGCCGCCGCGACGCAGCGCATCCAGCGACCGGTGATAGCCGGTACGCGCGAACGCGTAGCCCTCGATCGTGTGACCGTGGGCGAGCGCGTCCTCAGCCAGCGTGGCCCAGGCCAAAGGTGAGGCCGGGTAGGCCGCGGCAACGGCCCGCGGGTCCTTGCCTTCCGCCAGGGCACCGGCTGCCGGGTCGACCGGCAGCCGGGTCTCGGGAACCCCCAGGAGGTTGCTCATCAGAGGTGCCTCATCAAACGTGGGTTCCGGCGCTGCGCAGGTTCTGGCAGGCCTCGACGACTCGCGCCGCCATGTTGGCTTCTGCTTCCTTGCCCCAGGCGCGCGGGTCGTACTTCTTCTTGTTGCCGACCTCGCCGTCGATCTTCAGGACGCCGTCGTAGTTCTTCATCATGTAGCCGGCGACGGGACGGGTGAAGGCGTACTGGGTGTCGGTGTCGACGTTCATCTTGACGACGCCGTAGTCGACCGCGTCCGAGATCTCCTGAGGAAGCGAGCCCGAGCCCCCGTGGAACACGAGGTCGAAGGGCTTGGCGTCCGCGGCCAGGCCCTTCGATGCGATGACGGCTTCCTGGGCGTTCTTGAGGATCTCGGGACGCAGCTTGACGTTGCCCGGCTTGTACGCGCCGTGCACGTTGCCGAAGGTCAGCGCGGTCATGTACCGGCCGAACTCGCCCAGACCCAGTGCCTCGACGGTCAAGAGCGCGTCCTCGGGGGTGGAGTAGAG
>DASRUA010000298.1:0-10247 GCA_035655615.1 Dermatophilaceae bacterium | reverse complement strand
CGTGGCGCTGGAGTCCGGGGAGACCATCGAAACCGACCTGCTCCTGGTCGCTGTCGGACGTGGTCCGGTCACCGCGGGTCTGGGCTATGAAGAGGCCGGCGTCACCCTCGACCGAGGTTATGTCTTGGCCAATGCGCGCTGCCAGACCAATGTGGAAGGCATCTACGCCGTCGGCGACATCGTGCCGGGGCTGCAGCTTGCACACCGGGGCTTCGCCCAGGGCATCTTCGTCGCCGAGCACATCGCCGGACTCAACCCGCCGGTCATCGACGAGATGGGCATCCCGCGCGTCACCTACTGCGACCCGGAGATCGCCTCCATCGGCTACACCGAGGCCCAGGCCAAGGAGAAGTTCGGCGAGATCGAGACCTACGACTACAGCCTCGGTGGCAACGGCAAGAGCCAGATCCTGGCGACCCAGGGCTTCGTCAAGCTGGTTCGCCAGAAGGAGGGCCCGGTCGTGGGTGTCCACATGATCGGTGCACGGATGGGTGAGCAGGTCGGCGAAGCCCAGCTGATCTACAACTGGGAGGCACTGCCCAGCGACGTCGCGCAACTCATCCACGCCCACCCGACTCAGAACGAAGCCCTCGGCGAGGCCCACCTCGCCCTGGCCGGCAAACCGCTTCACGCCCACGGCTGACAGCAACCACGCAGCGCAAGCACGACAGCCGTATCCGGTAGTCACCACCCGTATCCAGCAAGTGCAAGAATTGACCGTCGCACCGCACAACGAGGAGACCTCAACTCATGTCTGAACGCGTGACCATGCCGGCCCTTGGGGAATCGGTCACCGAGGGGACCGTGACGCGCTGGCTGAAGAATGTCGGCGACCCGGTGGCCATCGACGAGCCGTTGCTCGAAGTATCCACTGACAAAGTCGACACTGAGATTCCCTCACCAGTTGCCGGCACGTTGCAGGAGATCCTCGTGGCCGAGGACGAAACCGTGCCTGTGGGCACAGATCTGGCCGTCGTGGGTGATAGCGCAGCGGCTCCGGCTGATGCGGCAGCTCCGGCTGATGCGGCAGCTCCGGCTGCAGAACCAGAAGCCGTGCCCCAACCGGCCGAACAGCCGGGGGTCGCCGAGGTGCCCGCCGAAGCACGGCCAGCCTCTGACGCACAGATCACGGGCGGCACCACCGTCGCGATGCCGGCCCTGGGCGAATCGGTGACCGAGGGCACAGTCACTCGTTGGCTCAAGGCCGAGGGCGACCAGATCGAAGTCGATGAGCCGCTGCTCGAGGTCTCGACCGACAAGGTGGACACTGAGATCCCGTCGCCGGTAGCGGGCACCATCACCAAGATTTTGGTCGGCGAGGACGAAACCGTTCCCGTTGGCGCGGATCTGGTCATCATCGGTGGCACCCATGGTGGCCAGGCACCCGCACCGGCAGCGCCGGTGCAGCAACCAGCTCCGGCATTCACCGCGCCTGCCGCCGCCCCCACACCCCCCACACCCCCCACGCCTCCTGCCGCCCCCACACCTCCCCGGCCTGCTGCGCCAACACCTGCCACACCGACATTTGCCGCACCTACGGCTGCACCCGTACCTGCTGCGCCGGTGTCCGCTTCGGCGCCGGTGGCCAGCGGGTCAGATGCCGCGGCCTATGTCACCCCCCTGGTGCGAAAGCTCGCCAGCGACAACAATGTCGACCTCGCCTCGCTCAAGGGCACCGGCATCGGCGGCCGGATCCGCAAACAGGACGTACTCGACTCTGCCGCGGCCGCCAAGGTGGCGACAGCCCCAGCCCCGACGCACGCACCCGCGCCCCCAACGGCGGCCAGTCCCGGAATCTCGCCCAAACGCGGGACCACCGAGAAGATGAGCCGCCTCCGCAAGGTCATCGCGGCGCGGATGGTCGAGTCCCTGCACGTCTCCGCGCAGCTCACCAGCGTGCTCGAGGTCGACGTCACCAAGATCGCGAAGTTGCGAGACAGGGCCAAGCGTGACTTCGAGACGCGGGAAGGCACCAAGCTCAGCTTCCTGCCATTCTTCGCACTCGCTGCGGTCGAGGCCCTCAAAGCCCACCCCAACGTGAACTCCAGCGTCGAAGGCGATCAGATCACGTACCACGGCTCCGAGAATCTCGGTGTGGCAGTCGACACCGAACGCGGGCTGCTCGTGCCCGTGATCAAGGACGCCGGCGACCTCAATATCGCTGGTTTGTCCCGCAAGATCGCCGACCTGGCCGAGCGAACCCGCACCAACAGGGTCTCCCCCGATGAGCTTGGCGGTGGCACCTTCACCCTGACGAACACCGGAAGTCGCGGGGTTTTGTTCGACACCCCGATCATCAACCAACCCAACGTCGCCATCCTCGGCACAGGCGCGGTCGTGAAGCGTCCCGTCGTGGTAAAGGACCGCGACGGCGGCGAGACGATCGCGATCCGCTCTATGGTCTATCTGGCGCTGTCCTATGACCACCGCGTCGTTGACGGCTCAGACGCCGCGCGCTTCCTGACCACGATGAAGGCCCGCCTCGAAGAAGGCGCCTTCGAAGCATCACTGGGCCTCTAGCGCAGACCCCGATGTCCCAGCCGCCATCCCATTCGCCGCCACAGCGCGTTGCCATCACCGGTGCTTCTGGCCTGATCGGCAGCGCGCTGTCGGCATTCCTGAGTGCGCGAGGGGACGACGTCGTGCACCTCGTCCGCCGCGAGCCGCGAACACGTTACGAGATCGGCTGGGACCCCGCAGCGCGAAAGCTCGACCCCGGTGACCTCTCCGGCGTCACGGCTGTCGTTCACCTCGCCGGAGCCGGCGTCGGCGAACACCGGTGGACCCCGGCATACAAGCACGAGATCATCGCTTCCCGTGTCAATGGCACCGCCACCATCGCCACGGCACTTGCCGATCTCGAGGAGCCCATCGCACTCGTGAGTGCTTCGGCGATCGGCGCCTACGGCGACCGCGGCGACGAGGTGCTCACGGAGGACAGCGAGACAGGAAAGGGGTTCCTGGCCGATGTGGTCCGTGTTTGGGAGGCCGCGACCGTTCCGGCACAGGAGGCGGGGCTGCGTGTCGTCCATGCCAGAACAGGACTCGTCCTGACCCCCGACGGTGGCGCCATGCAACGGATCCTGCCACTCGCAAAGTACGGCCTGGCCGGACCGCTGGGTACGGGGCGGCAGTACTGGAGCTGGATCACGTTGCACGACGAGCTCCGGGCGCTGGCGCACCTCATCGACCAGGACCTTGCCGGACCGGTCAATCTCGTCAGCCCACAACCACTACGGCAGGCCCAAGTGATGAAAGCCCTTGGTGCGCAGCTGGGCCGTCCGGCGGTGCTGCCGGCCCCGACCCTGGCTCTCAAGGTCGCCTTGGGCGAGTTCGCAAGCGACATCCTGGCCAGCGCACGCATCCTGCCCAGTGTTCTGACCGCCTCGGGCTTTGTGTTCGAACACGACACCATCGAAAGCGCAATGCGCTGGCTGGTCGACCAGATCTAGTGCGTCGTCAGTTCTAGGGCGCAGTCAGAGCCAGAATTCGCCAGCCATCCGGTGTCATGCTCAGGGAGAAGATGCAGGGTCCCAGAATCTCCTGCGCATGAGGGATCTTGCGCCCGTCCGGTTGTCCCGTCCTATATGCGGGAGTAACGATCGTGGCCCGGATCCGGGCTGTGTCGGAGGTTCCATCCAGGAAGGCCACGTCCTTGATGACAAAGGACAGTCCCAGATAAGTGCCACCGTTCTTGAGGGCGGCGGCGATGTTGCCCTTGTCAACGCCTGCTTTTGTCGCGCCCGGGCCATAGACGAGATCCAGCAGAGCTGAGTCGCGCGCGACGTACGCCAGGGCCCGTGCGTCAACCAATGCCTGCAAGAGTCCGGCCGCGGCCACCCGAGGCGAGTTGGGCGCCGTCACCACCTCGGTCAGGCTCTGCGACGTCTTTGTTGGGACCACCGTCGGCGTGGTCGTCGGCACCGCTCTCCGCATTGTCGCCGGCATTGTCGCGAGCAGCAGCGGGGACTCGGTCGCTGACGCTGTCGCCCGCATCCCCGCTGCCCGCACCGGGGATCGGGTCGCCGAACGGACTGTCACTGGCTGGACGGCTGCCGGCGGGAGCCGCAAGAGCCAGATCGCACCGGCCACGGACGTCACGGCCAACAGAAGCGCCGCGAGGCCAAGGACCAACAGGGTCTGGTACTTCCTTGTCCGCCGTGGTGCCGGATCGGAGACAGATACTGCGGCAGCACGAATGCGACGGGTGATCTCGGCCGCGGGGTCAGACACCGATGCCAGAGCGACTGACTCCGCCGGGGCCGCGTCGAAGACCTGGACCGCAACCGCGCCGGCATCGGGCCGAGCCGCGGGGTCGGTGACCAGGCAGGCGGTGAGCACCTCGACCAGCCGGGGAGGTACGTCGGGGCGCAACGTCGCCAAGGAAGGACGCGTGGCAGCCGGAGCCGGAGGGCAGCCGGTGAGGCAGAACCAGCCGAGAGCCGCCATCGAGTAGACGTCGGAGACCGGCGAGGGCACAGCGCCACCGATCAGCTCCGGCGCCGCGAACCCCCCGGCCTCAGTGCCACCGAACGGACCGGCCTGCCTGCCCAACAACCGGGCCAACCCCAGGTCGCCGATCATCGGTTTGCCGTCTGCACTGAACAGGATGTTTCCCGGCGCCAGATCCCCGTGAACGACTCCGGCCGCGTGCAGATCGGCCAGTACCCTGAACAGAGGGGCCACGGTCGTGACCGTCTCGCCCGGAGTGAGCTGCCCCCGGGCGCAGATCAACTGGGCCAGACTGCCACCCTTGGCCTCGTCGAGGACCAGTGCCAGCGTGCCGTCAGCCAGGGCAATGGCACCGTGTTGACGAACCAGATGCTCGTTCTGGATCCGGTCATGCACGGCCATCTGCTCAACCGTCAGCACCTGCGCCTGTGTCACGTCCGTTACCGGAACGGGCTTGAGAACGAAGCGGTGACCGTCCAGACTGCGGAGCGCGACCCACTCAGCACCGGTCGCGCTGGTGCTCATATCGCCCGTGGTGATGAAACCTGGCACGAGCGGCGGAACCGCGATAGCTCCCCCTATGGTCTGAACACCTCGGTCTGAACATGTCGCTGACCTGCTCCACTATGCCGTGGATCGTTCCTACGCCTCCGCAGTTATCCCCAGGGTGGAACGTGGTCAGGGTGGAACGTGGTCAGGCTGCAACGTGGTCGTACTGCCCTCAGCGGCGGCCCGGCGTTCGGACCTGAACCACTGTTCCACTGGCGGCGCTGGCTCGGGCCGCGTCGATGACGGCCAAGGTGTGCACCGCGTCATACGGGTCAACCGGCATGGCGGCCTGAGGATCCGCAGTGCCAAGTGCTCGTTTCACCTGGCGATAGAAGTCGGCCTGTCCGGCGGCTGGTCGGGTCACCGGCGTGCGCTGCGCGCCTGCGTAGACCCACCCGCACTGGGCCGCATCGGCGTCGGCCAGATCTGGATAGATGCCGGCACCGTCGTCCTCGAACTGGTTGAGCAGGAAGGCACCGCCCATGCCCAGGATCCGCACCCGAGGCCCAGGCGCGGCAGAGACGGAGGTCGCACCCAGGTGGGACACCACACCTGATGTATGACGGCACGCCAGGAACGCATCGTCCTCAGCGGCCGTGGTGCGCGCGGCGACCTCGGCATACACCGTGTCAATGGGGCCGAACAGGTCGACAGCCGCATCGATCATATGGCTGTGCAGATCGAGCAGGATGCCGCCACCTTCAGCCGCCGAGGCATTCTCACGCCACCGGTCCTTGGGTGTGGGACGCCAACGTTCCCAGCGGAACTCGTGACGGAACACCTCACCCAGCAGACCAGAGGCAACCGTCTCCCGGGCCGCCACATGCTCGGCGTCGAATCGGCGGTTCTGGAAGACCGTCAGTGCGACACCGGCCGCCCGGGATGCGTCGACAACCCTGAACGCCTGGGTCGCATCGGTGGCCAACGGCTTGTCGACCACCACCGCGATACCCGCGTCAATACACTGCCGGGCCTGAGGTGCGTGAAGGCCACTGGGAGTGGCAAGCACAATCAGGTCCAGACCCGCCATCGCCAGCAGGGCGTCAAGGTCGGCCACCACCCGAGCGCCGGGCACCTCTCGCCGGACCTGCTCAGCGCGTTGCGGATCGGCTGTCGAGACCGCGCCGATCGTCATACCGGCCTGCCGCAGAAGTGGCGCGTGGATGCCCCGGCCTGCCGAACCGAAGCCCGCCAGGCCGACCGTGTTCACGGAGCCAGAGGTCATCGGGCAGTGGTCATCGAAGTGGCCGTCATCTGAGAGTCACCTGACATCACGGGCCATCCGCGCCTGCTGGCGGAGGCGTCTGCCGGTCGAGCTTACCGGGCCACCAGATGGGTCGGCCAAGGTCGTAGGCAACTGCCGGCACCAACAAAGAGCGGACCACCGTGGTATCCAACAACACGCCGAAGGCGACGATGAAGGCTATCTGGACAAGGAAGACGATCGGTATGAGCGCCAGCGCCGAGAAGGTCGCTGCCAGAACGATCCCGGCGCTCGTGATGACCCCACCCGTCACCGCCAGCGCGACCAGGATTCCGGGCCTGGTGCCCCGGTCGGCTGACTCCTCGCGGACCCTGGTCATCAGGAAGATGGAGTAGTCGATGCCCAGTGCCACCAGGAACACGAAGGCATAGAGGGGAGTCGCCGGATCGGACCCCGGGAAGTGGAAGACGTGGTTGAACACGAGCGCCGACACTCCAAGGGTTGCCGCGAACGACAGGACGTTGGCGGCGACCAGGATTGCCGGGGCCACCAGCGAACGCAACAGCAGCATCAGCACCAAGAACACCACGGCCAGGATCGCCGGGATGATGACCCGCAGGTCCCGCTCGCTGGCCCTCCGGACGTCGAAGTTGACGGCAGTGCTTCCGCCCACGAGGACTTCGGGGCCGACCGTGTCGAGCGTGGCACGCAGCTTCTCGACCACGGCCTCGGCGGCCGGGGTGTCGGCGGCAGGGGTCAGGGTTGCCTGGACCAGGACTTTTCCGTCGACGACCTTCGGCGGCGCTCCCGGCACCTGCCCCTCGAACGCTGAGGCGACACCATCAACGGACCGCACCTCGGCCAGAACCTTTGCAGCCTTGGCCTGGGGCGCGATGATCTGCACCGGTGACCCGGAGCCTGCCGGGAAATGCCGTACGAGGACCTCCTGTCCGGTGACGGAGTCAACCTTGTTCAGAAAGATCTGCGACTGTGAGATTCCACGGGCGTGCAGGGTCGGGACGAAGGCGGCGCAGATGAGCAGTCCCACCAGCGTCAACACCCAGGTGCGACGCGGGTGACGACCCACCATGGCGGCAACGCGACCCCAGATGCCTCGGCGCCCGACCGAGTCCTCGGAATGGACGTGGTCAACCCTGGGAATGATCGGCCAGAAGATACGCCGCCCGAAAAGCAGGAGAACAGCGGGCAGGAAGGTCAGCGCCGCGACGAGGGCTCCGGCAATACCCAGCGCGCCGACGGGCCCGAGTCCTCGCGTACTGCCGAGCTGGGACAGCAGCAGACACAGCAGGCCAAGAATGACAGTGGCGGCACTGGCTGCGATGGGTGAGACGGCAGCCTTCCACGCGGTCGCCATCGCAACCCACTTGCTGGGGTGTTCATGCAGCTCCTCCCGATAACGGGAGACAAGAAGCAGCGAGTAGTCCGTGGCCGCACCGACAACCAGGATCGACAGGATTCCCTGGCTCTGGCCGTTCAGCCCGATGACTTCGTTCTTGGCCAGGGGGTAGATCACCATCGCCGCAACTGCCAGCCCGAAGATCGCGGTAAACAGCACAGTGATGGGCAGGATCGGGCTGCGATAGACCACCAGCAGGATAAAGAACACCACGCCCAGAGCGACAAACAACAGGATTCCGTCGATGCCGCTGAACGCGCTCACCAAGTCGGCCAGGACTCCTCCTGGGCCGGCCACGTACACGGTGAGTCCGCTGGGCGTCAGCGTCTTGGCCGCGGAGGCCTTCAGTGCCGTGGCCCCCTGGAACAGCGGACTTGAAGAGCCGATCACCTCGGCAGCCTTCTTGGCGTCGAGCTGGACCGGCACCAGGAGTGCCTTGCCGTCGGCGCTCGGGATGGCCACGGCCGGGGGCGCAGCGAGATACGGCCCCATGGTGTAGCCCTTGATCTCAAAGGGCAGGGACGGAATGCCGGCGATGAACTTGCTCACTATTGCGGCATCCGTGGGCTTGAGACCGGCCGGGCGCTCGATCACCACGAAATAGGGCAGAGCGCTGGTCGAGCTGAACTTCGCCGCGAGCGTGTTGACCTCGGTTGATTCTGCAGTCTTGGGCAGGAATGAGGCGTTGTCGTTCTTCTGCACCTCGGACAAGCGGCCGACCAGCGGGCCACCCACCCCGGCCAGTCCCAACCACACGAAGAGAACCATGACCAGGGCGAGGAGACGGAGCAGCTTCTTGCGACCACTGACCCTGGAGCGTTCACCTGCCTCTTGCTCAGGCGTGATGTCGTGACGGTTCAACTGCTCTGCTCCCTGATTGCCACTCGGCGGTTTCGTCAACGCTTACTCAAGCACGTCTTGGGCCCGCGTACTCTGGCGGTATGCGTTTCGAGCACTTGGGTTTTGCCCCGGACTACGTCGACTACAAGGCTGCCTGGGACCGCCAGCGAGAGGTTCATGCTGCGGTGGTCGCCGGCGATGAACCGGACACCGTGCTGTTGCTGGAGCACGCCGCCGTCTACACCGCGGGCAAGCGGACCGAACCTCATGAGCGCCCCTTTGACACCACCCCGGTCATCGACGTCGACCGCGGTGGCAAGATCACCTGGCACGGTCCGGGCCAGCTTGTGGGCTACCCCATCATCCGGCTCGCTTCCCCTGTTGACGTCGTCGCCCACGTGCGCCGGCTCGAGGACATGATGATCCGGGTCTGCGCAGACCTCGGGGTCAGCGCAGCGCGTGTGCAGGGCCGCAGCGGAGTGTGGATCCTGGCCGACGAGTCAGGACCGGACCGCAAGATCGGCGCCATCGGCATCCGGGTGAGCCAGAACGTCACGATGCACGGTTTCGCGCTCAACTGCTGCTGTGACCTGTCCTGGGCCCAGGTGATCGTGCCGTGCGGCATCGCAGACGCCGGCGTCACCTCGCTCAGCAAGGAGCTCGGGCGCGACGTCCCGGTTCACGAGGTGCTCCCCTACGTCGAGAAGCACCTCAGCGACATCCTGGGCTGACCCGGCTTATTCGACGTGCCCCGCACGTCGCACGGATGGTACCTCCCAACTGACCGTGCGCTTGTCCGACGCCGCGTTGACCACCTGGGCAGTCAAACAGCAAGACCCTGGTATGCCGTCTCTTCACGTCCGCGCGTGCCGTGGCCGCGTCCCGGAGACGCGCACACCGGCGTACCCTTGAGACAGTCCCTGGTTCGCAGCAACCCCAGGCCAACTTCCTGATTTCTTCGAACCTCTTGTGGCACGAACGTCCCACTTACCCGAACATGGCAAGGGAGCCTTTGTGAGCGTCGCACCTGATGGTCGCCGCATGCTGCGCGTGGAAGCCCGCAACGCGCAGACGCCTATCGAGCGCAAACCGGAGTGGATCCGCACCACCGCCAAGATGGGACCGGAATACACCAAGCTCAACACGATGGTGAAGACCGGGGGTCTGCACACGGTCTGCCAGGAGGCTGCCTGCCCCAACATCTTCGAGTGCTGGGAAGACAAGGAAGCCACCTTCCTGATCGGCGGTGAACAGTGCACCCGACGCTGCGACTTCTGCCAGATCGACACCGGCAAACCGGAAGAGCTGGACCGTGACGAACCCCGCCGGGTCGCCGAGTCAGTCCAGCAGATGGGCCTGCGCTACGCCACAATCACCGGTGTCGCACGCGACGACCTCGAGGACGGCGGAGCCTGGCTCTACGCCGAGACGATCCGGATGGTGCATCAGCTCAACCCCGGCACCGGCGTCGAGATCCTCGTCCCCGACTTCGACGGCGTCCCCGAGCTCGTGGGCCAGGTCCTGGAAGCCAAGCCCGAGGTGTTCGCACACAACGTCGAGACGGTCCCCCGCCTGTTCAGGCGGATCCGCCCGGCGTTCCAGTACGAGCGCTCGCTGGCAGTCATCACGATGGGCCGCGACGCTGGTCTGGTGACCAAGTCCAACCTGATACTGGGCATGGGCGAGGAAGAGCACGAGATCGAGGAAGCGCTGCACGACCTGCACGACGCCGGCACCGACCTGATCACGATCACGCAGTATCTCCGGCCCTCGCCGCGCCACCAT